>NZ_JBFBEA010000017.1:0-219579 GCF_040683495.1 Streptomyces sp. NPDC093544
GTCAGGACGTAGCCGCCGGCGAGGAAAGCGCCCCATGATCTGCTGCGCAGCGGCAGTGCGAGGATCGCGGCGACCAACGCGAGGGTGTAGGCGGTCGCGCGCCTCGGCCGCCAGGCGTGCGCCGTGGTGTGAACGGTGAGGAAGAGCAGCCCGCAGGTCTCCAGTGCCCCCCACCAATGCAGGGTGGGGGGTTCGACCAGGCTCCAGACGGTCAGGGCGAGGGAGATCGTCACGGCGCCGATGACGCGCCTGTCCAGGCCGGCCGAGCGCGGCACGCCGAGTGCGAGCAGCCCGATCAGCGGACCGGTGACGATCACGGGCAGCCATGCCGTGGGTGATCCGAACGGATCGGGGCCCCGGGCGAGCAGAGCGAAGTCCGCCAACCAGGTGAGCGTGAACGCCACCAGGCTGCTGATCTTGATGAGCCGGCCGCCGGCCGGGTTGAGCGGGAGTTTCCAGTCCACACAGATCAGCGTAGGAGCGCAGGCCCGGATCGGTGTCGGCCGAATGACCGACAGGCCGGTGCGCGTGAGGTCCGAACGGCCGACACAGCACTCCCCTACCGGGCGGAACCATGGTGCCTACGGCGGCCGGCAACCCACCCCCGAGGCCCGGCCGTCGGCTTCATCACCGGTACCGGCCTCTCCATGGACGGGGGCTCTCCATCGACGGGGCGGTCTCCTCCGTTCTCGCCGACCTCCTACTGAGCTCCCGTAGCCGGGGACTGCCCGTTCATATCGACAGACCATCGCCAGACCATCGACAGACAGAGAGTTGTCGCACCCTCATGGCCACCTTCCTGCACCGAATCGGCCTGGCCGCCTTCCAGCGGCGCCGGCTGGTCGTCCTTCTGTGGGCCCTCGTCCTGGGCGTCATGGGCGTCGCCGCCGCCAGCAGTTCGGGCCCGCAAAGCTCAAGCGTCTCCCTGCCCGGTACGGAAGCGCAGCGCGCCATTGACCTGCTGGCGGAGAAGTTCCCGTCCGCCAACGCCGAAGGCGCCGCCGCCCGCGTCGTCGTACGGGCCCCCGCCGGGGAGAAGATCAGCAGTACCGGGAACAAGGAGACGCTCGAAGCGACCCTGGCCGAGGTGAAGGACTCCTCGCCGCATGTCGCCCAGGTCAGCGACCCGTTCACGGCGAAGACGGTCAGCGCGGACGGCTCCACCGCCTACGCGCAGGTCACCTACACCGTCAAGGATACGGATCTGACCGACGGTGACCGCACCGGCCTCGGCAAGGCACTGGAGTGGGGCCGCGATCATGGACTGACGGTGGAGGCGACCGGCAACGCGCTGCCGGTCGCCGCGGAGAGCTCCATGGCCGAGGCCATCGGCTTCGCCCTGGCCGCCGTCATCCTCTTCATCACCTTCGGCTCATTGGTCGCCGCCGGCCTCCCCCTGGTCACCGCGCTGGTCGGTGTGGGAGTGACCATGTCCGCGATCACGGCGCTCAGCGGGCCGCTCAACCTCAGCAGCAGCACCTCGTCCCTGGCGGCGATGCTGGGCATCGCCGTGGGCATCGACTACGCCCTGTTCATCGTCTCCCGCTACCGCTCCGAGCGCGCCGCCGGCCATGACGCCAGGGAAGCCGCCGCCCGCGCCAACGGCACCGCCGGATCAGCCGTCGTCTTCGCCGGCCTGACCGTGGTGATCGCTCTCGTGGGCCTGACCGTGGTCAACCTGCCGATCCTGACCATGATGGGTCTGGGCGCCGCCGGTGCCGTCGTCGTCGCCGTCCTCGTCGCCGTCACACTGATCCCCGCACTCCTGGGCTTCGCCGGCGAACGCATCGGCGGCAAGGCACGCAAGCAGTCCACCACCCGACTCGCTGGGATCCGCGCCGGCCGCACGGGACTGGCACAGCGGTGGATCTCCTACGTTCTGCGCAAGCCGGCCAAGGTCCTGGCCCTGGCGGTGATCGCCCTCGGTGTGGTCGCCCTGCCCGCCACGAAGCTCGAACTCGGGCTGCCGGACGACGGCTCCAAGGCCGCCTCCTCCACCCAGCGCAAGGCCTACGACATGCTGTCGCAGTCCTTCGGTCCCGGCTTCAACGGCCCGCTCACCGTGACCGTCGACAACCAGGACCCCGCCGTCGCACGCACCGGCTCCCAGGCGATGGGCAAGACCCTCACCGACCTGCCCGATGTGGCCGCCGTGACCCCGGCCGTCTTCAACGAGGCAGGCGACACCGCCATCATCACGGTCATCCCCAAGAGCGCACCGGGCAGCGACGCCACCAAGGAACTCGTCGGCGACATCCGCACCCTGGCCGACAGCACCGGCGCGGAAACGGGAGCCCGCTCCCTGGTGACCGGAACGACAGCCCTCAACATCGACGTCTCCGCCAAGTTCAGCAAGGCGATCGCGCCTTACCTGGCGGTCGTCGTCGGCCTGGCCGTTCTCGTACTGATCCTGGTGTTCCGTTCGATCCTGGTGCCCGTCAAGGCCGCCCTCGGCTTCCTGCTCTCCGTACTGGCCTCCCTGGGAGCGCTCGTCGCGGTCTTCCAGTGGGGCTGGCTGAAGGATCTGATCGGCCTGGAGCAGACCGGCCCCATCATGAGCCTGATGCCCGTCCTGCTGGTCGGCATCGTCTTCGGCCTGGCCATGGACTACCAGGTGTTCCTGGTCACCCGCATGCGCGAGGCATACGTCCACGGCGCCGACGCCCGCACTGCGATCGAGACGGGATTCAAACAGAGCGCCACCGTTGTCACCGTCGCGGCCCTCATCATGATCACCGTCTTCTCCGGCTTCATCGGCGCCCACGACGCCATGATCAAGTCACTGGGCTTCGGACTCGCCGTCGCCGTCGCCTTCGACGCCTTCATCGTCCGCATGACCATCATCCCCGCCGTACTCGCCCTTCTCGGCGAACGCGCATGGTCCCTGCCCGCCTGGATCGACCGCATCCTGCCCAACGTCGACATCGAGGGAGAGAAACTGGCACACCACAAGCCCTCGTCGCCCACCGAGGAGCAGCAAGGCGGCCACACCCTCACTCACCAACGCAGCGGACAGCGCTGACACACATGAGGGGGCCGGCAAGATCCTCGTGAAGGCCGCGGGCTAACCGTGACGGCCGCGGACTAACCGAAGAGCCGCTCCAACACCACCGCGATCCCGTCCTCCTCGTTCGACAGCGTCACCTCGTCCGCCATCGCCTTCAGTTCCGGGTGGGCATTGGCCATGGCCACGCCCCGCGCGGCCCAGTCGAACATGGGGATGTCGTTGGGCATGTCACCGAAAGCGATGGTGGCGGAGGACGTGAGACCGAGGCGACGGGCGGCGAGAGCCAGGCCCGTCGCCTTGGTCACGCCGCATGGCTGGAGTTCGACGGTCCCCGGTCCCGACATGGTGACGGTCGCAAGCGAACCGGCCACCGCACGCGCCGTCATCGCCAACTCGTCGTCCGACAAGGACGGGTGACGGAGCAACACCTTGCTGATCGGTTCCGCCCACAGGTCGTCCCGCCGCTGCACCCGCACCGCCGGGAGCGTCGGATGCGGCATCACATACCCCGGCTCGATGAGCGTGAGCCCGTCCACACCGTCCTGGTCCACGGCCGCGTAGACCTGCCCGACCTCCGCCTCGATCTTGCCGAGGGCCGTCTCGGCCAGCTCCCTGTCCAGGGCCACCGACCACAGCAGACGGTCCGCCCCCGCGTCGTACAACTGTGCCCCCTGCCCACACACCGCCAGCCCCTGGCTGCCGAGTTCGTCGAGCAGCGGCCGCACCCTCGGCGCGGGCCGACCCGTCACCACCAGATGCCGGGCACCCTCGGCCGCGGCCCTCGCCAACGCGGCCCGCGACCGTTCGGAAAGCGTGTCGTCGCCGCGCAGCAGCGTTCCGTCCAGGTCGGTGGCGATAAGTGAATACGCAGTCGGAGCGGCCATGATCCGAAGAATACGGATCGAACGACTCATGGGCCCGGCGTGAACCGGACGACGTCCGGTATCCCGTCAGCAACGCCGTTCACCGCACGGGGATTACAAGCGCCACGATCCGCACGCAGTCCAGACGGCCGCCACCCGAATCACAGCGGCCGACGTAACTCGACGCAGCCGAACGAGACTTATGGGGCATTACGCACCCCCCGGTCGCTGCCCCACCAAGTTCACCCCCGTAACGTGTGCCGCGACAAAACAGAACGCACGTCCCACCTAGCACACGTTCCACGTAACGCACATCCCACATAACGCACGTCCCGCATGGCGAGTACGCCCCCGCAAGCCACGAGAGCGAGGCACCACCCGATGCCCCCCTTCGACGTCCCCCAGGGCGATCCCTTCGGCCCGCACAACCTGCCGTACGGGGTGTTCTCCTTGAACGCCCGCACCCCGAACGGCCCGGCCACCCCCTCCGATCGAACGGTCGGCGTCCGCCTCGGCGACCACGTACTCGACGCGGGCGCCGCAGCCAGGGCGCTCGGCTCCCCCTATGCGGATCTACTCGCCCAGCCGACCCTGAACCCCCTCCTCTCAGCCGGCCGCACCGCCTGGTCGGACGTCCGCCGCGCCCTCACCGCGTGGGTGACGGTCCCGGCCCACCGCGAGACACTCGAACCCCACCTCCACCCCCTCTCCGAGGTGACCCTGCACCTCCCCTTCGAGGTCGCGGACTACGTCGACTTCTACGCCTCGGAGAACCACGCCCGGAACGTCGGCCAGATCTTCCGCCCCGACGCGGCCGACTCCCTCACCCCCAACTGGAAGCACCTGCCCATCGGCTATCACGGCAGGTCGGGCACGGTCGTGGTGTCAGGAACGGACGTGGTACGCCCATCAGGCCAGCGCAAGGCATCCACTGACACGGCCCCCGTCTTCGGCCCCTCCATCCGCCTCGACATCGAGGCGGAGGTCGGCTTCGTGGTCGGCACCCCCTCGGCCATGGGCACCCCCGTTCCCCTCTCCGCCTTCCGCGACCACGTCTTCGGCCTCTGCCTCCTCAACGACTGGTCTGCGCGCGACATCCAGGCCTGGGAGTACGTCCCCCTCGGCCCCTTCCTGGGCAAGTCCTTCGGCACCTCTGTGTCCGCGTGGATCACCCCGCTCGACGCCCTGACAGACGCCCAGGTCGCACCCCCGTCACGCACGCATCCCCTCCTCCCCTACCTGGACGACTCCGAGGACGAACCCGGCGGCTACGACCTCCGCATCTCCGTCGCCATCAACGGCCACGTCGTCTCCGAGCCCCCCTTCTCCACCATGTACTGGACGGCAGCCCAGCAACTGGCCCACATGACGATCAACGGCGCCTCCCTCCGCACAGGCGACCTCTACGGCTCCGGAACGGTGAGCGGCCCCTCCGAGTCCGAGCGCGGCTCCCTCCTCGAACTCACCTGGAACGGCCGAGACACCCTCGACCTCCCCACCGGCAAGCGCACCTTCCTGGAGGACGGCGACGAGGTGACACTGACGGCCTGGGCCCCAGGACCCGGCGGAACACGCGTGGGCCTGGGCGAGGTAACGGGCCGAATCACGCCAACCCCCTGAGCCACCTCCCCGCTCCCCGGATCCGGCGGGAGCCACGAGCCCCACGCACCGGAGGCACCCGTCGCGCCCGCACCCGCAGTCGTGGTCGCACCCCCAGTCGCCAAACCACCGAAGGGGCCGTGCCGGTACGTCCAGATGCCCGTCGCGTACGTTCGCGTCACCGGACTCCGCGCCCCCTGACCAACGTCTGATCCGGCGGCGACGGGCGGGACGTACCGGCACGGCCCCGACCCACCCACGACCGCCGCACCCTGCCGAGACCAGCGCCGCGCCCGGTGGCAGACCTCACCCCGGAGAGCTACCCCCAGTCCTCCGGCTCGGGCTCCGGCTCCTCCCCCATCTCCGGCCAGTCCGGATCCGGCGCCTCACCAATCGCCGGAGCAGCAGCTCCCGCGCTCCCGGAAGCGTCAGCAGCCCCGGCAGCGCCCCCAAGTGCCCCAAGCACCCCCAACACCCCCTCCCCCCACGTCGCCAGCTTCTTCTCACCCACGCCACTGATGGTGCCCAGCTCGGCCACCGACTTGGGCCACACCGTGGCAATCTCCCGCAACGTCGCGTCGTGGAAGATGACATACGCCGGAACGCCCTGCTCGCGAGCCTGCTCGGCACGCCAGGCCCGCAGGGCCTCGAAAGCGGGGACGAGCTCCGGGGCCAGTTCGGCCACGGCGGCCTTGGCCTTCTTCTCCCCTCGGGAGGAAGACGAACGGGCACCCACCGGCTTCGGCGCCTCCTTGCGCAACGGCACCTCACGCTCGCGCCGCAGCACCGTCCCACTCGCCTCGGTCAGCACCAGCGTCCCGTACTCACCTTCGACGGCAAGCAGCCCCTGCGCCAGCAACTGCCGTACGACGCCCCGCCATTCGTTCTCGGCCAGATCCTCACCGATGCCGAACACGGACAGCTGGTCGTGGTCGAACTGGATCACCTTGGCGGTCCGACGCCCGAGCAGAATGTCGACGATCTGGACGGCGCCGAACTTCTGCCCACGCTCGCGCTGCAACCGCACCACCGTGGACAGCAGCTTCTGCGCCGCGACCGTGCCGTCCCAGGTCTCGGGCGGCGTCAGGCACATGTCGCAGTTGCCGCACGCGGGGGTGTGCGGGTCCTGGCCGAAGTAGGCCAGGAGCTGGGAGCGCCGGCACTGGGCCGTCTCGCAGAGAGCCAGCATCGATTCCAGGTGGGCGCTCGCCCGACGGCGGAACGCCTCGTCGCCCTCCGAGCCCTGGATCATCTTGCGCTGCTGGACCACGTCCTGAAGCCCGTACGCCATCCAGGCCGTGGACGGCAGTCCGTCGCGCCCCGCGCGGCCCGTCTCCTGGTAATAGCCCTCGACCGACTTCGGCAGGTCGAGGTGGGCGACGAACCGTACGTCCGGCTTGTCGATGCCCATGCCGAACGCAATGGTGGCGACCACGACCAGGCCCTCTTCGCGCAGGAACCTCGACTGGTGGCGCGCGCGGGTGCCCGCGTCGAGACCGGCGTGGTAAGGCACCGCCTCGATGCCGTTGCGGGAGAGAAACTCGGCAGTCGTGTCCACCGACTTGCGTGAGAGGCAGTACACGATGCCCGCGTCGCCCGCGTGCTCCTCGCGCAGGAAGGACAGCAGCTGCTTCTTGGGATCGGCCTTCGAGACTATCCGGTACTGGATGTTGGGCCGGTCGAAGCTCGCCTCGAAGTGGCGGGCGTCCGGCATGCCCAGGCGCTGGGTGATCTCCTTGTGCGTGGCGCGCGTGGCCGTGGCCGTCAGCGCGATCCGCGGGACGTCCGGCCACCGCTCGCCCAGCACCGAGAGCGCCAGATAGTCGGGGCGGAAGTCGTGCCCCCACGAGGACACACAGTGCGCCTCGTCGATCGCGAACACCGAGATCTTCCCGCGTGACAGCAGATGCAGCGTCGTGTCCAGACGCAGCCGCTCCGGGGCCAGGTAGATCAGGTCGAGTTCGCCCGCCAGGAACTCCGCCTCGACCGTCCGCCGCTCATCGAAGTCCTGCGTCGAGTTCATGAAGCCGGCGCGCACGCCCAGCGCCCGCAGCGCGTCCACCTGGTCCTGCATCAGCGCGATCAGCGGGGAGACCACGACACCCGTACCCGGTCTGACCAGGGCCGGAATCTGGTAGCAGAGCGACTTGCCGCCGCCGGTCGGCATCAGGACGACGGAGTCACCGCCCGTCACCACATGCTCGATGATCGCTTCCTGCTCGCCGCGGAAGGCGTCGTACCCGAAGACCCGGTGGAGCGTGGCCAGCGCCTCGCTCTCACCCAGCGTCTCCGTCGCACCCGCTTCGGTCATCACACCCGTCCCACCCATCGCCCGTCCCCGTCCGTCGTACTTCGCCCACGACAGCCACCTTAGGCCTCCGCACCGACAGCCTCGGAGTTATCCACAGGCTGCCCCTCGGACCGCCCCACCCTCCGTCAGCCCAATGGGTTCGCCGGATGGCGGCCACCGAACAAGCCGGGACATTCTGCTCGTACGGGACGCGGGAGACCCGCTCCGCCCACAGGCACCCCAAGGGCGCTCCTCACTCCCACCGTCACCCGCCCCCTCCCCTCGCCCCTCTCCCCTAGGAGCCCCCGACATGTCCCCCCTCAAGGCCGCCTGCGCCCTCGCCCTGGCCACCGCCCTGTCCCTGGCCGCCGCCCCGGCCCACGCCGCCGGCGAAGACCCCGGCGCCTGGGCCGAGCTCAACAAGACGTACACGGCGACCGGTGCATACGCGTACGAGCCGTTCGGCGTCAAGGCCGAATACGCCCGCACCGACACATGCGCCTCCGATCCGGCCGGCGGCATGGGCTATCACTACGTCAACCCTGAGTACATCGGCTCGCTCGACCCGGCCACGCCCGCGGCCCTCCTCTACGAGGACGGAGCCGCCGGGACGCGCAAGCTGGTCGCGGTGGAGTGGGTCGTCAAGGACGAGGGCCAGGACGCGCCGACGCTGTTCGGCGAGACCTTCCAGGATGACCAGCTCCCCGGCCACTTCACGCTCCACGCCTGGATCTACAAGCCCAACCCCAGCGGCCTGTTCGCGCCGTGGAACCCCGAGGTGGAGTGCCCTTGAAAACGCGTCGGGACCCGCTCCCCGAAGGGAGCAGGTCCCGATCCGTACCCGGCCGATCCGTACCCGGCCCGGCTCAGCGCACGAACACCCCGGCCTGACCGGCCAGGTCCAGGAAGTACTGCGGAGCCACTCCCAGCACCAGCGTGACCGCCACGCCCACCCCGATCGCCGTCATGGTCAGCGGCGACGGCACGGCGACCGTCGGCCCGTCCGGCCTCGGCTCGCTGAAGAACATGAGCACGATCACGCGGATGTAGAAGAACGCCGCGATCGCCGACGAGATCACACCGACCACGACCAGCGCGCCCGCGCCGCCCTCCGCCGCCGCCTTGAACACGGCGAACTTCCCGGCGAAGCCGGAGGTCAGCGGGATGCCGGCGAAGGCCAGCAGGAAGACCGCGAACACCGCCGCCACCAGCGGAGACCTGCGTCCGAGCCCGGCCCACTTGGACAGATGCGTCGCCTCTCCGCCCGCGTCCCGCACCAGCGTCACCACGGCGAAGGCGCCGATCGTGACGAACGAGTACGCGCCGAGGTAGAAGAGCACCGAGGAGACACCGTCGGGCGAGGTCGCGATGACACCCGCGAGGATGAAGCCCGCGTGCGCGATGGAGGAGTACGCCAGGAGCCGCTTGATGTCCGTCTGCGTGATCGCGACGATCGCACCGCCCAGCATGGTGACGATCGCGACGGCCATCATGACCGGCCGCCAGTCCCAGCGCAGGCCGGGCAGGACGACGTACAGCAGGCGCAGCAGCGCCCCGAAGGCCGCCACCTTCGTCGCGGCGGCCATGAAGCCGGTGACCGGTGTCGGCGCACCCTGGTAGACGTCCGGGGTCCACATGTGGAACGGCACCGCGCCGACCTTGAACAGCAGACCCATGACGACCATCGCGGCGCCGATGAGCAGCAGCGCGTCGTTGCCCATGGTGTCGGCGAGCGCCGGGTCGACGTTCTGGATGGTGCCGTCGACGACCTGCGAGATGGTGGCGTACGACACCGAGCCCGCGTAGCCGTACAGCAGGGCGATGCCGAAGAGCGTGAACGCGGAGGCGAAGGCGCCGAGCAGGAAGTACTTGACCGCCGCTTCCTGCGACAGGAGCCGCTTGCGGCGGGCCACGGCGCACAGGAGGTACAGCGGGAGCGAGAAGACTTCCAGCGCGACGAACAGCGTCAGCAGGTCGTTGGCCGCCGGGAAGATCAGCATGCCGCCGACCGCGAAGAGCAGGAGCGGGAACACCTCGGTGGTGGTGAACCCGGCCTTCACGGCGGCCTTTTCGCTGTCGCTGCCGGGTACGGACGCGGCCTGCGCGGCGAACGAGTCGACCCGGTTGCCGTGCGCCTCCGGATCGAGCCGCCGCTCGGCGAAGGTGAACACGCCGAGCAGTCCGGCAAGCAGGATCGTGCCCTGGAGGAACAGTGCGGGCCCGTCGACGGCGATCGCGCCCATGGCCGCGATGTGCGCCTTCGTGGTGCCGTATCCGTTCGCCGCGAGGGCCACGACCGCGGCGAAAGCGGCGGCGAGTGCGACGGCGGACACGAACACCTGGACGTAGTAACGGGACTTGCGCGGGACGAACGCCTCGATCAACACCCCGACGATCGCTGCCCCGATAACGATCAAGGTGGGCGACAATTGCGCGTATTCGATCTTCGGCGCGTCGATCTTCGAGATCGGGTCGGCTGCGGTTGTCCACAGGCTGTGGACGGCTACTGCGCTCACTTGGCCGCCTCCGCCTCGGGCTGGGGGTCCGTTTTATGGACGTCTGACATGGTCTGCTTGACCGCCGGGTTGACGATGTCGGTGAGCGGCTTCGGGTAGACGCCCAGGAAGATCAGCAGGGCGATCAGCGGGGTGACGACCAGAAGTTCACGCACCCTGAGGTCGGGCAACTGCGCCACCTGCGGCTTTACCGGGCCTGTCATCGTCCGCTGGTAGAGGACGAGCGTGTACAGCGCGGCGAGGACGATGCCGAAGGTGGCGATGATGCCGACGGCCGGATAGCGCGCGAACACGCCGACCAGGACCAGGAATTCACTCACGAAGGGCGCGAGCCCGGGGAGCGAGAGAGTCGCCAGGCCACCGATCAGGAAGGTGCCCGCGAGCACCGGGGCGACTTTCTGCACCCCTCCGTAGTCGGCGATCAGACGCGAACC
The DNA here is from genome assembly GCF_040683495.1 of Streptomyces sp. NPDC093544. Lineage (NCBI taxonomy): Bacteria > Bacillati > Actinomycetota > Actinomycetes > Kitasatosporales > Streptomycetaceae > Streptomyces > Streptomyces sp. NPDC093544. The sequence goes on from NZ_JBFBEA010000017.1 coordinate 10,710, forward strand.
GCGCCGCGAGATCAGGAAGCCCGCCACCAGCATCAGGGCGGCCGTCGAGATCCCGTGGTTGACCATGTAGAGCGTCGCGCCGGACTGGCCCTGGCTGGTCATCGCGAAGATGCCCAGGATGATGAACCCGAAGTGCGAGATCGACGCGTACGCCACCAGCCGCTTGATGTCCCGCTGGCCGACCGCGAGCAGCGCCCCGTAGATGATGCTGATGAGCGCCAGTACGAGGATGACGGGCGTCGCCCACTTCGAGGCCTCCGGGAAGAGCTGGAGGCAATAGCGGAGCATCGCGAAGGTGCCGACCTTGTCGACCACCGCCGTGATCAGTACCGCGACCGGGGCCGTGGCCTCCCCCATGGCGTTGGGCAGCCAGGTGTGCAGCGGCCACAGCGGCGCCTTCACCGCGAACGCGAAGAAGAAGCCCAGGAAGAGCCACCGCTCCGTGTTGGTGGCCATCTCGAACGAGCCGTTGGCCCGGGCCTCGGCGATCTCCTGGAGCGAGAAGTTTCCGGCCACTACGTAGAGACCGATCACGGCGGCCAGCATGATCAGGCCGCCGACCAGGTTGTAGAGGAGGAACTTCACGGCGGCGTACGACCGTTGGGTGGCCGCCACTTCGTCGCCGTGCTCGTGGGCCTTGTCCCCGAAGCCGCCGATGAGGAAGTACATCGGGATGAGCATGGCTTCGAAGAAGATGTAGAAGAGGAAGACGTCGGTGGCCTCGAAGGAGATGATCACCATCGCCTCGACGGCCAGGATCAGGGCGAAGAAGCCCTGCGTCGGCCGCCAACGCTTGTTCCCGGTCTCGTGCGGGTCGGCGTCGTGCCAGCCCGCCAGGATGATGAACGGGATCAGCAGCGCAGTCAGCGCGACGAGCGCCACGCCGATGCCGTCCACGCCCAGCTCGTACCGCACCCCGAAGTCCGCGATCCAGGCGTGGGATTCGGTGAGCTGGTAGCGGTCGCCGTCGGGATCGAAGCGGACCAGGACCACGATCGCCAGCACCAGCGTGGCCAGCGAGACGAGCAGCGCCAGCCACTTGGCGGCGACTCTTTGCGCGGCCGGCACGGCGGCCGTGGCGATCGCCCCGAGGGCCGGGAGCGCCGCCGTCGCTGTCAGCAGAGGAAACGACATCGGTATCAGACCGCCCTCATCAGCAGGGTCGCGGCGATGAGGATCGCCGCGCCGCCGAACATCGAGACCGCGTACGACCGCGCGTACCCGTTCTGCAGCTTGCGGAGACGGCCGGAGAGGCCGCCCATCGAGGCCGCCGTGCCGTTGACGACCCCGTCGACCAGGGTGTGGTCGACGTACACCAGGGAACGGGTGAGGTGCTCCCCGCCGCGCACCAGCACGACGTGGTTGAAGTCGTCCTGGAGCAGGTCGCGCCGGGCCGCCCGGGTGAGCAGCGAACCGCGTGGGGCGACGGCCGGGACGGGACGGCGCCCGTACTGGGCGTACGCGATTCCGACGCCGATGACGAGTACCACCATGGTGGCCAGGGTGACCGTCGTGGCGCTGATCGGTGCGTCGCCGTGGTCATGCCCGGTGATCGGCTCCAGCCAGTGCAGGAACCGGTCGCCGATGCTGAAGAAGCCGCCCGCGAAGACCGACCCGAAGGCGAGCACGATCATCGGGATCGTCATCGACTTGGGCGACTCGTGCGGGTGCGGCTCATGACCCTCGGCGTCCGGCTGCCAGCGCTTCTCTCCGAAGAACGTCATCAGCATCACGCGCGTCATGTAGAACGCCGTGATGGCCGCGCCCAGCAGGGCCGCGCCGCCGAGGATCCAGCCCTCGGTGCCGCCCTTGGCGAAGGCCGCCTCGATGATCTTGTCCTTGGAGAAGAAGCCGGACAGGCCGGGGAAGCCGATGATGGCGAGGTAGCCGAGGCCGAAGGTGACGAAGGTGACCGGCATGTACTTCCGCAGGCCGCCGTACTTCCTCATGTCGACCTCTTCGTTCATGCCGTGCATGACCGAACCGGCGCCGAGGAAGAGCCCGGCCTTGAAGAAGCCGTGTGTCACCAGGTGCATGATCGCGAAGACGTAGCCGATGGGGCCGAGCCCTGCGGCCAGCACCATGTAGCCGATCTGCGACATCGTCGACCCGGCGAGGGCCTTCTTGATGTCGTCCTTCGCGCAACCGACGATCGCACCGAAGAGGAGCGTGACGGCGCCGACCACCGTGACGACCAGTTGCGCGTCCGGCGCCGCGTTGAAGATCGCGCCGGAGCGGACGATCAGATACACGCCAGCGGTCACCATCGTCGCGGCGTGGATGAGGGCCGAGACCGGGGTCGGGCCCTCCATCGCGTCCCCGAGCCAGGACTGCAGCGGCACCTGGGCGGACTTGCCGCAGGCCGCGAGCAGCAGCATCAGCGCGACGGCCGTGAGCTTGCCCTCGGTGGCGTCGCCGACGAGCCCCGGCTCCTCATGGGTGCCGAGCAGCGGTCCGAAGGCGAAGGTCCCGAAGGTCGTGAACATCAGCATGATGGCGATCGACAGGCCCATGTCACCGACGCGGTTGACCAGGAAGGCCTTCTTCGCGGCGGTGGCGGCGCTGGGCTTGTGCTGCCAGAAGCCGATCAGCAGGTACGAGGCGAGGCCGACGCCCTCCCAGCCGACGTACAACAGCAGGTAGTTGTCGGCGAGGACGAGCAGCAGCATCGCCGCCAGGAACAGGTTCAGATAGCCGAAGAAACGGCGGCGCCGCTCGTCGTGCTCCATGTACCCGATCGAGTACAGGTGGATCAGCGAGCCGACGCCGGTGATCAGCAGGACGAACGTCATCGACAGCTGGTCCAGTTGGAAGGCGACGTCCGCCTGGAAGCCCTCGACCGGGATCCAGCTGAACAGGTGCTGGCCGATGGCCCGGTGCTCGGCGTCCTTGCCCAGCATGTCGGCGAAGAGGATCGCGCCGATCACGAAGGAGGAGGCCGCGAGGGCGGTACCGATCCAGTGGCCGACGGCGTCCAGCCGCCGCCCGCCGCACAGCAGTACGGCCGCTCCGAGCAGAGGCGCCGCTACGAGCAGCGCAATCAGGTTGTCCACGATTCAGCGACCCCTTACAGCTTCATCAGGCTGGCGTCGTCGACCGAGGCCGAGTGGCGGGAACGGAACAGCGACACGATGATCGCGAGCCCGACCACGACCTCCGCGGCGGCGACGACCATCGTGAAGAAGGCGATGATCTGGCCGTCGAGATTGCCGTGCATACGGGAGAAGGCGACGAACGCGAGGTTGCAGGCGTTGAGCATGAGCTCGATGCACATGAACACCACGATCGCGTTCCGCCTGATCAGCACACCGGTGGCGCCGATCGTGAACAAGAGGGCGGCGAGATAGAGGTAGTTGACGGGGTTCACTTCGACGCCTCCTCTGTCTTCGTGCGCTCCAGGCGTTCTTCGGCGCGCTGTTCCAGGGCCTTCAGGTCGCTCAGTGCCTCGGTCGACACATCGCGGATCTGGCCGCGGTCCCGCAGCGTCTTGTTGACCGTGAGCTCGGACGGGGTGCCGTCCGGGAGGAGGCCCGCGATGTCCACAGCGTTGTGCCGGGCGTACACACCGGGCGCCGGCAGCGGCGGCAGGTGCTTGCCCTCACGTACGCGCTTCTCGGACATCTCGCGCTGGGTCAGCGCCCGTTCGGTGCGCTCGCGGTGCGTGAGCACCATGGCGCCGACGGCGGCCGTGATGAGCAGGGCGCCGGTGATTTCGAAGGCGAACACATACTTCGTGAAGATGAGGGCCGCGAGACCCTCCACGTTCCCGCCCGCGTTCGCCGCGGCCAGGCCGTTGAACTCCGTGATGGACGCGTTGCCGATGCCCGCGAACAGCAGGATGCCGAAGCCGAGTCCGCACACCAGGGCCAGCCAGCGCTGCCCCTTGATGGTCTCCGTCAGGGAGTCCGCCGCGGTGACACCGACGAGCATGACCACGAAGAGGAACAGCATCATGATCGCGCCCGTGTAGACGACGATCTGCACGATGCCCAGGAAGTACGCGCCGTTGGCGAGGTAGAACACCGCAAGGATGATCATGGTCCCGGCGAGCGAGAGCGCGCTGTGCACGGACTTCTTCATGAAGACGGTGGACAGAGCGCCGATCACGGCGACGGTGCCGAGGACCCAGAACTGGAAGGCCTCTCCGGTGGAGGTGGAGTAGGCGGCCAGGTTGCTCATGCGCCCACCCCTTCTTCCTTGGCCGCGCCCGAAGGGTCTGCCGATGGATACAGCTCGCCTCTGGAGACGGCGACCTGGCGCTCCGTACCGGGCGCGGCCTCCGTGACCAGCCCCTGGTAGTAGTCCTGCTCGTCCGTGCCGGGGAAGATCGAGTGCGGGCTGTCGACCATGCCCTCTTCGAGCCCGGCGAGCAGCTGCTCCTTGGTGTAGATCAGGTTGGCGCGGCTGCTGTCGGCGAGCTCGAACTCGTTCGTCATCGTCAACGCGCGCGTGGGGCACGCCTCGATGCACAGGCCGCACAGGATGCAACGGGCGTAGTTGATCTGGTAGACGACGCCGTACCGCTCGCCCGGCGAGTAGCGCTCCTCGTCGGTGTTGTCCGCGCCCTCCACATAGATGGCGTCCGCGGGGCAGGCCCAGGCGCACAGCTCGCAGCCGACGCACTTCTCCAGACCGTCCGGGTGGCGGTTGAGCTGGTGCCGGCCGTGGAACCGCGGGGCGGTGGTCTTCGGCTGCTCCGGGTACTGCTCGGTCAGCCGCTTCTTGAACATGGCCTTGAAGGTCACGCCGAAGCCGGCAACGGGGTTCTGGAAACCGGGCTTGGTCTCCTTGGGCTCCTCAGCCATCGGACCCCTCCTTTCCGTCACGAGATCCGCCAGTTGATCCGTCACTCGCAGTATCGGACCCACCACTGACAATCAACTCCCGCTCGCGGCGCGGGCGGCGCCGTGGCACCGGTGGGAGCTCCTGCCCCGGCAGCGGCGGTACGGGGAATCCACCGGCCATCGGGTCGAATGCCGGGGTCTCGGCGGGCGCCTCCTCGGCTCCCTGCTTCTCCCGGAAGATGTCCACGAGGAACGAGAGCAACAGCAGGACGAGGACGCCGCCGCCGACGTACAACGCGATGTCGGCGAAGTCGTAGTTCTCGTTCCTGAGCGTCCGCACGGTCGCGACGAGCATCAGCCAGACCACGGAGACCGGGATGAGGACCTTCCAGCCGAGCTTCATCAGCTGGTCGTAGCGGACGCGCGGAAGCGTGCCGCGCAGCCAGATGAAGAAGAACAGCAGCAGCTGCACCTTCACCACGAACCAGAGCATCGGCCACCAGCCGTGGTTGGCGCCCTCCCAGAAGGTGCTGATGGGCCACGGGGCTCGCCAGCCGCCCAGGAAGAGCGTGGTCGCCACGGCCGAGACCGTCACCATGTTCACGTACTCGGCGAGCATGAAGAGCGCGAACTTGATCGACGAGTACTCGGTGTTGAAGCCGCCGACCAGGTCACCCTCGGACTCGGGCATGTCGAAGGGGGCGCGATTGGTCTCGCCGATCATCGTCACGATGTAGATCAGGAACGAGACCGGCAACAGGACGATGTACCAGCGGTCCTGCTGCGCGTCGACGATCGTCGAGGTCGACATCGACCCCGAGTAGAGGAACACCGAGGCGAACGCGGCGCCCATGGCGATCTCGTACGAGATCATCTGCGCGCAGGACCGCAGACCACCGAGCAGCGGGTACGTGGATCCGGAGCTCCAGCCGGCGAGCACGATCCCATAGATGCCCACCGAGGCGACCGCGAGGATGAAGAGCATCGCGATCGGCAGGTCCGTGAGCTGCATCGTGGTGCGCTGACCGAAGATCGAGACCTCGTTGCCGGAGGGCCCGAAGGGGATCACGGCGATCGCCATGAAGGCCGGGATGGCCGCGACGATCGGCGCGAGGACATAGACCACCTTGTCCGCGCGCTTGACGATGAGGTCTTCCTTGAGCATCAGCTTCACGCCGTCGGCGAGCGACTGGAGCATGCCCCAGGGGCCGTGCCGGTTGGGGCCGATGCGCAACTGCATCCAGGCGACGACCTTGCGCTCCCACACGATGGAGAAGAGCACGGTCACCATCAGGAAGGCGAAGCAGAAGACCGCCTTGACGACGACCAGCCACCAGGGGTCGGTGCCGAACATGGAGAGGTCTTCTGCGGCGAGGTACGGCGTCATGCCTCCACCTCCTTGGGAGCCTCGGTGGCGAGCGTCGCCGGACCGATGCGGACGAGTGCGCCGGGCAGCGCCCCGGTGTCGGAGGCGACGCCCCCACCGGTGGAGTTCAGCGGGAGCCAGACCACCCGGTCGGGCATCTCGGTGATCTGCAGCGGCAGTTCGACCACTCCGAAGAGGCCGGTCACAGCCAGCAGGTCGCCCTCCTTGACGCCCGCCTCGGCGGCCGTGGCGGGCGACACGCGTGCGCGTGCCGCGTGCCTGGTCCCGGCGAGCGCGTCGTCGCCCTCCTGGAGACGGCCCTGGTCGAGCAGCAGGCGGTGCCCCGCGAGCACGGCCTCCCCGGCGGCGGGCCGCGGCAGCCCCACCCCGGTCTCCAGGGGATCGGTCGCCCGTGGCCCGTCCCAGGTACCCAGCCGGTCCAACTCCCCGCGCGCGGTGCGCAGATCCGGCAGACCGAGGTGTACGTCCATGGCGTCGGCCAGCATCTGCAGGACGCGCGCGTCGCTGGGCGCCAGTCGGCGTGTCATCTGGTCGGGCTTGAGCGCGGCCTCGAAGAGGCGTGCCCGGCCCTCCCAGTTGAGGAAGGTGCCCGCCTTCTCGACGACCGCGGCCACCGGGAGCACGACGTCCGCGTGCTCGGTGACCTCACTGGGACGCAGTTCGAGCGACACCAGGAAGCCCACTTCGGAGAGTGCTTCACGCGCGCGTGCCGGTTCGGGAAGGTCGGCGACCTCCACACCGGCGACGACCAGGGCCTGCAACTCACCACTGGCGGCCGCTTCGACGATCTGGCCTGTGTCGCGGCCGTGGCGGTGCGGGAGTTCGGAGACTCCCCAGGCCACCGCGACCTCGTCCCGCGCGCGCGGGTCGGTCGCCGGACGTCCGCCCGGCAGCAGCGTGGGCAGTGCCCCCGCCTCGATCGCGCCGCGCTCGCCGGCCCGGCGCGGAATCCACACCAGCTGGGCACCGGTCAAGGACGCGGCCCGTACGGCTGCGGTGAGCCCGCCCGCCACGGCGGCGAGCCGCTCTCCCACAGCGATCACCGCGCCTTCGGCCCGCAGCGCTTCGGCGGCCTTGGCGCCGTCGCCCTCCAGACCGAATCCACTCGCGAGCGCGTCCAGCCACTCGGTCTCGGTGCCGGGCGCGGCGGGCAACAGCGTGCCGCCCGCCTTCTCCAGACCGCGTGTCGCGTGCGTGGCGAGCGAGAAGGTCTTCTGCCCGTGCCCGCGCCACGCCTTGCGCAGCCGCAGGAAGACGCCGGGCGCCTCCTCCTCGGCCTCGAAACCGACGAGCAGGACGGCGGGCGCCTTCTCCAGAGAGGTGTACGTGACGCCCGAACCGTCGAGATCCCGTCCGCGTCCGGCGACCTTGGCGGCCAGGAAGTCGGCCTCCTCGCCGCTGTGCACGCGCGCGCGGAAGTCGATGTCGTTCGTGTCGAGGGCCACGCGCGCGAACTTGCTGTACGCGTAGGCGTCCTCGACGGTGAGACGGCCGCCGGTCAGGACGCCGGTCCTGCCGCGAGCCGCCAACAGCCCCTGAGCGGTGGCTTCCAGTGCCTCGGGCCACGAAGCCGGCTCAAGGATCCCTTCCGGGGAGCGCACCAGGGGCGTCTCGATCCGGTCCCGCTGCTGCGCGTACCGGAATCCGAACCGCCCCTTGTCGCAGAGCCACTCCTCGTTGACCTCGGGGTCGGCGGACGCGAGGCGCCGCATGACCTTGCCACGCCGGTGGTCGGTGCGCGTGGCGCAGCCTCCGGAGCAGTGCTCGCAGACGGAGTGCGAGGAGATGAGGTCGAAGGGGCGCGAGCGGAAGCGATACGCCGCCGACGTCAGGGCGCCCACCGGGCAGATCTGGATGGTGTTCCCGGAGAAGTACGACTCGAAGGGGTCGCCCTCCCCGGTACCGATCTGCTGGAGCGCGCCCCGCTCGACCATCTCGATCATCGGGTCGCCCGCGATCTGGTTGCTGAACCGCGTGCACCGGGCGCACAGCACGCACCGCTCACGGTCGAGCAGTACCTGCGTGGAGATCGGGACCGGCTTCTCGTACGTCCTCTTTTTGCCATCGAAGCGGGACTCCGACTGGCCGTGCGACATCGCCTGGTTCTGCAGGGGGCACTCGCCGCCCTTGTCGCAGACCGGGCAGTCCAGCGGGTGGTTGATGAGCAACAGCTCCATCACACCGTGCTGGGCCTTCTCGGCGACGGGCGAAGTCAGTTGGGTCTTGACGACCATCCCGTCCGTACAGGTGATCGTGCAGGACGCCATGGGCTTGCGCTGGCCCTCGACCTCGACGATGCACTGGCGGCAGGCGCCGACCGGGTCGAGGAGCGGGTGATCGCAGAACCGCGGGATCTCGATGCCGAGTTGCTCGGCGGCCCGGATGACCAGGGTGCCCTTGGGCACGCTGATCTCCACGCCGTCGATCGTCAGCGCGACGAGGTCCTCGGGCGGGACCGCCGCTTCCCCACCTCCGGAGGGAGCGCTGGTGGTCACTGTCATGCGTTCACCTCCGTGTGGTTGTCCGCCCAGACGGTCGACTTGGCGGGGTCGAAGGGGCAGCCGCGGCCCGTGATGTGCTGCTCGTACTCCTCGCGGAAGTACTTGAGCGAGGAGAAGATCGGCGAGGCGGCACCGTCACCGAGGGCGCAGAACGACTTGCCGTTGATGTTGTCGGCGATGTCGTTCAGCTTGTCGAGGTCGGACATGACGCCCTTGCCGGCCTCGATGTCGCGCAGCAACTGCACGAGCCAGTACGTCCCTTCGCGGCACGGTGTGCACTTGCCGCAGGACTCGTGGGCGTAGAACTCGGTCCAGCGGGTGACCGCCCGTACGACACAGGTCGTCTCGTCGAAGCACTGGAGCGCCTTGGTGCCGAGCATGGAACCCGCGGCGCCCACTCCTTCGTAGTCAAGAGGGACGTCGAGGTGCTCATCGGTGAACATCGGCGTCGAGGAGCCGCCCGGTGTCCAGAACTTCAGCCGGTGTCCGGGGCGGATCCCGCCGCTCATGTCGAGGAGTTGGCGGAGCGTGATACCGAGCGGGGCCTCGTACTGGCCCGGGCTGACGACGTGGCCACTGAGCGAGTAGAGCGTGAAGCCCGGGGACTTCTCGCTGCCCATCGACCGGAACCATTCCTTGCCCTTTTGCAGAATGGCGGGAACTGACGCGATCGATTCGACGTTATTTACAACAGTTGGGCACGCATAGAGCCCCGCGACAGCAGGGAAAGGGGGACGGAGCCGCGGTTGACCACGGCGGCCTTCGAGCGAGTCGAGCAGTGCGGTCTCCTCACCGCAGATGTACGCGCCCGCGCCCGCGTGCACGGTGAGCTGGAGGTCCAGTCCACTGCCCAGGATGTTCTCGCCGAGGAAGCCGGCCGCGTAGGCCTCCCGTACGGCCTCGTGCAACCGGCGCAATACAGGGACCACTTCACCACGTAGATAGATGAAGGCATGCGAAGACCGGATGGCATAACACGCGATCACAATGCCCTCGATGAGGCTATGCGGGTTCGCGAAGAGGAGCGGGATGTCCTTGCAGGTTCCCGGCTCCGACTCGTCGGCGTTGACAACTAGATAGTGAGGTTTGCCATCGCCCTGAGGAATGAACTGCCACTTCATTCCGGTAGGGAATCCCGCACCGCCGCGGCCGCGCAGACCGGAGTCCTTGACGTACGCGATCAGGTCGTCCGGCGACATCGCGAGCGCCTTGCGCAGACCCTCGTACCCCTCGTGCCTTCGGTAGACGTCCAGAGTCCAGGACTTCTCTTCGTCCCAGAAGGCCGACAGCACGGGTGCGAGCAGCTTCTCGGGGCTCGTCTCTCCCCCACGGCCGAATTCGCTCGCGTGGGCGGTGCCCCCGTTTTCGGGTGCCAAGGTCATCACTCCCCCTCCTCGGCGACAGGACCCGCCGGGTTGGCCGGGTCGGACGCCGACGTGTCCTGCGGCGCGTCGTGTGAGCTCAGATGCTCGGCAGGCGGCTGGTCCTGGGGACCACGACCACGCGGATGTACTACGCGCGCAGGCTGCGTCTCGCCCTTGGCCAGGCGCAGCCCGATCAGTGAGGCCGGTCCCGCACTGCCGCCCGCCTCGACGGCGCCCTCGCGCTCGTCGGGGAAGCCCGCCAGGATCCGGGCGGTCTCCTTGAAGGTGCACAGGGGGGCGCCCCGGGTCGGATCGACCGGGACTCCCGCGCGCAGGTCGTCCACGAGGCGCTTCGCGGAGGGCACGGTCTGGTTGTCGAAGAACTCCCAGTTGACCATCACGACCGGCGCGAAGTCGCAGGCCGCGTTGCACTCGATGTGCTCCAGGGTGACCTTGCCGTCGTCGGTGGTCTCGCCGTTGCCGACACCCAGGTGGTCCTGGAGGGCCTCGAAGATGGCGTCGCCGCCCATGACCGCGCACAGGGTGTTGGTGCACACACCCACCTGGTAGTCACCGCTCGGCCCGCGCCGGTACATGGAGTAGAAGGTCGCGACCGCGGCTACCTCGGCCGTGGTCAGGTCCAGCACCTCGGCGCAGAACCGCTGCCCCGTGCGCGTGACATGGCCCTCCTCCGACTGCACGAGATGCAGCAACGGAAGGAGCGCGGAGCGGGAGTCCGGGTAGCGGGCGATGATCTCGCGCGCGTCGGTTTCGAGCCGCGCTCGGACGTCGTCCGGGTATACGGGCGCGGGCAGTTGGGGCATGCCCAGGCCTACACCCTGGGAGGGAGTGGTGGTCACCGGTCGACGCCTCCCATCACGGGGTCGATGGACGCGACGGCGACGATGACATCGGCGACCTGGCCGCCCTCGCACATCGCCGCCATGGCCTGAAGGTTGGTGAAGGACGGGTCGCGGAAGTGGACCCGGAAGGGGCGGGTGCCTCCGTCGGAAACGGCGTGCACCCCGAGTTCGCCCTTGGGTGACTCGACCGCCACGTACGTCTGTCCCGGCGGGACGCGGAAGCCTTCGGTCACCAGCTTGAAGTGGTGGATCAGGGCCTCCATGGAGGTGCCCATGATCTTCTTGATGTGGTCGAGGGAGTTGCCGAGACCGTCGGGGCCGAGCGCGAGCTGGGCGGGCCAGGCGATCTTCTTGTCGGTGACCATGACCGGGCCGGGCTGCAGCCGGTCCAGGCACTGCTCGACGATGCGCAGGGACTGGCGCATCTCCTCCAGGCGGATCAGGAAGCGCCCGTAGGAGTCGCAGGTGTCGGCGGTCGGGACCTCGAAGTCGTACGTCTCGTAGCCGCAGTAGGGCTGCGACTTGCGCAGGTCGTGCGGCAGGCCCGCGGAGCGCAGGACCGGGCCGGTGGCGCCGAGGGCCATGCAGCCGGCCAGGTCGAGATAACCCACGTCCTGCATACGGGCCTTGAAGATGGGGTTCCCGGTGGCGAGCTTGTCGTACTCGGGAAGGTTCTTCGTCATCTTCTTCACGAACTCGCGGATCTGGTCCACCGCGCCCGGCGGCAGGTCCTGGGCGAGTCCGCCGGGGCGGATGTACGCGTGGTTCATTCGCAGGCCGGTGATCAGTTCGTAGATGTCGAGAATGAGTTCACGATCACGGAACCCGTAGATCATGATCGTGGTGGCGCCCAGCTCCATACCGCCGGTGGCGATGCACACCAGGTGGGACGAGATCCGGTTCAGCTCCATCAGGAGCACGCGGATGATCGTGGCGCGGTCGGGGATCTGGTCCTCGATGCCGAGGAGCTTCTCGACGGCGAGACAGTAGGCCGCCTCGTTGAAGAACGGCGTCAGATAGTCCATGCGCGTCACGAACGTGGTGCCCTGCGTCCACGTGCGGAACTCGAGGTTCTTCTCGATGCCGGTGTGCAGATAGCCGATGCCGCAGCGGGCCTCGGTGACCGTCTCGCCGTCGATCTCCAGGATGAGCCGGAGCACGCCGTGCGTGGACGGGTGCTGCGGGCCCATGTTGACGATGATGCGCTCGTCGTCGGACTTCGCGGCGGACTGGACGACCTCGTCCCAGTCGCCGCCGGTGACCGTGTATACGGTGCCCTCGGTCGTCTCGCGGGCCGCGGCGGCGGACGCGCCGGAAGAAGGGGTCTGTGTGCTCATGAGTACGACCTCCGCTGGTCCGGAGCCGGGATCTGGGCGCCCTTGTACTCGACGGGGATGCCGCCGAGGGGGTAGTCCTTGCGCTGCGGAAAGCCCGGCCAGTCGTCCGGCATCATGATCCGCGTCAGCGCCGGGTGACCGTCGAAGATCAACCCGAAGAAGTCGTACGTCTCGCGCTCGTGCCAGTCGTTCGTCGGGTACACGGCGACGAGCGAGGGGACGTGCGGGTCGGCGTCAGGGGCGCTGACCTCCAGGCGGATCAGCCGGTTGTGGGTGATCGAGCGCAGGTGGTAGACGGCGTGCAGTTCGCGGCCCTTGTCGTGCAGGTAGTGGACGCCTGAGACGCCGGTGCACAGTTCGAAGCGCAGGGCCGGGTCGTCGCGCAGGGTCTGGGCGACGGCGACCAGGTACTCGCGTTCGATGTGGAACGTGATCTCGTCGCGGTCGACGATCGTCTTGTCGATCACGTTCTCGGGGACGAGTCCCTGTTCCTCCAGGGCGCCCTCCAGTTCGTCGGCGACCTCGTCGAACCAGCCGCCGTAGGGGCGGTTGGTCGGGCCCGGCAGCCGGATCGAGCGGACCAGGCCGCCGTAGCCGGAGGTGTCGCCGCCGTTGTTGGCGCCGAACATGCCGCGCTGGACGCGGATCTCCTCGCCGCCGTCGCCACGCTGGCCGGGCAGGTTGGAGGCGCCGAGGTCCTTCTCGGGGTTGACCCCGTTGCTGGCGTCGCTCACCGCAGCAGCCCCTTCATCTCGATGGTGGGGAGCGCCTTGAGCGCCGCTTCCTCCGCCTCGCGGGCCGCCTCCTCGGCGTTCACGCCGAGCTTGGAGGTCTGGATCTTCTGGTGGAGCTTGAGAATCGCGTCGATCAGCATCTCGGGCCGCGGTGGACAGCCGGGCAAATAGATGTCGACCGGGACGATGTGGTCAACTCCCTGCACAATCGCGTAGTTGTTGAACATTCCACCCGATGAGGCACAAACCCCCATGGAGATCACCCACTTGGGGTTGGGCATCTGGTCGTAGACCTGCCGCAGCACCGGCGCCATCTTCTGGCTGACCCGGCCGGCGACGATCATCAGGTCCGCCTGCCGCGGTGATCCGCGGAAGACCTCCATACCGAAGCGCGCCAGGTCATAGCGTCCGGCGCCGGTCGTCATCATCTCGATGGCGCAGCAGGCGAGTCCGAACGTGGCGGGGAAGACGGACGACTTACGCACCCAGCCCGCGGCCTGCTCGACGGTGGTCAGCAGGAATCCGCTCGGCAGCTTTTCTTCGAGTCCCATGTCTTAAAGGCCCCTCAGTCCCATTCCAGACCGCCGCGCCGCCATACGTACGCGTACGCGACAAAGACGGTGAGCACGAAGAACAACATCTCCACGAGCCCGAAAACACCCAGGGCGTCGAAGGTGACGGCCCAGGGGTAGAGGAAGACGATCTCGATGTCGAAGACGATGAAGAGCATCGCCGTCAGGTAGTACTTGATGGGGAAGCGCCCGCCGCCGGCCGGCGTGGGGGTCGGCTCGATGCCGCACTCGTAGGCCTCAAGCTTGGCCCGGTTGTAACGCTTTGGACCGATAAGCGTGGCCATAACCACGGAGAAGATCGCAAAGCCTGCCCCGAGGGCTCCCAGTACGAGGATCGGCGCATACGCGTTCACGCTCCTCGCTCCTCTCAGTCGGCGTTGACTGCTGGCGGTTGCGTCGGGCAAGTACTCCTGCCCCGCGTGCCTCACGAGCTCCACCCGTCCCGGCGAAGATCGCGCACATGTGAAGCAGGTCACAAGCCCAACTGCCCCGCATCTTATGCCCGCCGGTCTGTGATCTGCGACACGGGGTACGACAACGACTTTGTGATCTCCACCACCTGGCGAACGATCATGAAGTCGGACGAGCGCAGATCTTCGTACGTGAAGCGTCCACCCGGTCACGAGAGGTGATATTTCTGCTCGTCACCCCAGGTCCAGGACGGCGTCTCCATATCAAGAGACTTCCGCTGCATGCAAATTGGTGCTGGACGCACCGCCTTGATAGAGGGCACGTTCACACGTCAGAGGGAGAGCGAAGGGCGGATGTGGACGCGTGCACGCGTTCACGAGCGACGGCGGTCGGGATTCCGCGCGAGACGCCGTCGCCGCGGTGACCGTTCCGTGACCTGCACCACATCTCCCTATGGTCCGAATAAGCAGGGCTTGGCCATCGATCCAACCGGTGATAGGCGGCGGGCAATCCGGACGTAATGCGGAAAGCCCATGATCACGGGCTTGATGGGTCGTGTCCGCAATGCCCGTTACGGCGTCAATAAGGAGTGACGCCAGGTGAATTCGGCACAGGGATTGAACAACTGTGGCGCAGCACACGTTTCTTGAAGGTATGAGGGAGTCCCTGGTACCGGTTGTACTCATGTCCCACACCGCTCACATACGCAGCCACCGGAAACCCCGCCGCAACGGCTCGACGCTCGCGATGCGCGCCGGAGTTGCCGGTGGCGTTCTCAGCACCCTGGCAGTGGCTGGGGCGTCCGGTTCGGCGAGCGCCGCCGACTCGACGACGACGCAGACGCTCGACCTGTCCGCCCTGACGGCCGATCTGGCCACTCAGATCGCGCAGTCCGCGGATGCCACCCAGCAGGCCGCGGCCAACTACGAACTGCAGGCGGAGCGTGACGCTGCGGCCGCCAAGGCCGCACAGCAGGCCAAGGTGGACCTCGCCGACGCAAAGGCGAAGGCGGCGGCCAAGAAGAAGGCCGCCGACGAGGCCGCGCGCAAGGCCGCCGCTGCCGAGGCCGCCTCGCGTTCCTCGGAGCGGACCACCCTGTCCGCCTCGGCGTCGACGTCGACGACCGTCTCCGCCCCGGCCAGCGGCAGTGTCGCGACCGTCATCGCCTTCCTCAAGGCGCAGGTCGGTGACGCGTATGTGATGGGCGGCACCGGCCCCAACTCGTGGGACTGCTCCGGTCTCGTGCAGGCCGCGTTCAAGCAGGCCGGCGTGGACCTGCCGCGCGTCTCGGGTGACCAGTCGACGGCCGGTACGCCGGTCTCGCTGTCCAACCTCGCGGTCGGGGACATCCTGTACTGGGGTTCGGCCGGTTCGGCGTACCACGTGGGTGTGTACATCGGCGACGGCCAGTACCTGGACGCCGCCAACCCCTCCAAGGGTGTGGTGATTCAGGACCTTTCGGGCTACCCGGCCACCGGTGCGGTGCGGGTTCTCTGAACCGACTCGCAGGAATTCATTGCGGTTGAGGGCCGTCGCTCGGGAGAGCGGCGGTCCCTTCGCCGTGTTCGGTGTGCTGCTGGCGCCGTGTCCGGTGTGCTGCTGGCGCTGTGCCAGGTGTTCTGCTGTCGTGAGCCGCAAGGCTCCACGAGGACCCACAAGGGTTCACAACAGCCTCACACCTGAAGGAGACACAGCCATGCCGCGAGTGTTCGTACAAGGCAAGCCCGTCGACTCGTATCCGGCACTCTCGCCGGAAGCCCGGCGCGGAGTGGTGCGCCGGATCACCGAGGTCGGGGAAGAAGTGCTGCACCGGCCGTGCCGGGACGTGACCGAGTTCGGTCCCGATCTCGCGGCGCTCATCGGCGACATGTTCCTGACGATGCGGGTCGCGGACGGAGCGGGCCTCGCCGCCAATCAGGTGGGCGTCGATCTGCGACTGTTCGTGTACGACTGCCCGGACGACGACGGAGTCCGGCATGTCGGTCATATCGCCAACCCGGTCCTGGATCAGCTCGCCCCGGCCGGACGACGACTCCTCGACGAGGGCGAAGGGTGCCTGTCGGTGCCGGGCGCCGTCGTGGACGTACCCCGCCCCGATCGCGCCGTCGTGCGCGGCTTCGACAAGGACGGGAACGCCCTCGCGATCGAGGGGACGGGGTACTTCGCCCGCTGCCTCCAGCACGAGACCGACCACGTCAACGGTCAGGTCTACCTGGACCGGCTCTCCAAGCGGGAACGCCGGGACGCGCTGCGGCAGATGGAGGACCGGCGTGAGCGGGTCCTCGCCCGCCGCGCGGTCAAGGAAGCCGGGCTGAGCGGGCAGTGACCCGTCTGCGCGGGCGGTGACCCGCCATGCCCCGCCCGGCGGCCACGGTCAGGCCTTGGGTGCCGCCTTGGTAGGACCGAGTCGGAGGTGGTCCCGCATGATCATGCTTTCGGAGCCACCTTCGACAGTCCGTTGATGATGCGGTCCATCGCGTCGCCGCCCGTCGGGTCCGTCAGGTTGGCGAGCATCTTCAGCGTGAACTTCATCAGGAGCGGGTGGGTCAGGCCACGCTCCGCCGCGATCCTCATGACCTTCGGGTTGCCGATGAGCTTCACGAAGGCGCGGCCGAGCGTGTAGTAGCCGCCGTAGGTGTCCTTGAGTACGCGCGGGTAGCGCTGGAGGGCCAGTTCACGCTGGCCGGGAGTGGCCCGCGCGTGCGCCTGGACGATGACGTCGGCGGCGATCTGGCCGGACTCCATGGCGTAGGCGATGCCCTCGCCGTTGAAGGGGTTCACCAGGCCGCCGGCGTCGCCGACCAGCAACAGCCCCTTCGTGTAGTGCGGTTGACGGTTGAAGGCCATGGGCAGGGCGGCGCCGCGGATCGGGCCCGTCATGTTCTCCGGCGTGTAGCCCCAGTCCTCCGGCATCGACGCGCACCAGGCCTTGAGGACTTCGCGCCAGTCCAGTTCCTTGAAGGAGTCGGAGGTGTTCAGGACACCGAGGCCGACGTTCGACGTGCCGTCGCCCATGCCGAAGATCCAGCCGTAGCCGGGGAGGAGACGGTCCTCGGCGCCCCGGCGGTCCCAGAGCTCCAGCCAGGACTCCAGGTAGTCGTCCTCGTGGCGCGGGGAGGTGAAGTACGTACGGACCGCGACGCCCATCGGGCGGTCCTCGCGGCGGTGCAGGCCCATCGCCAGGGAGAGGCGGGTGGAGTTGCCGTCGGCCGCGACCACGAGCGGGGCGTGGAAGGTGACGTCCCGTTTTTCACCGGTGTCGCCGAGTTTGGCGTTTACGCCCGTGATGTGGCCGGTGCGGTCGTCGATGATCGGGGCGCCGACGTTGCAGCGCTCGTAGAGGCGCGCGCCCGCCTTCTGCGCCTGGTGGGCGAGTTGCTCGTCGAAGTCGTCGCGCTTGCGGACGAGTCCGTAGTCGGGGAAGGTGGCGAGATCCGGCCAGTCCAGCTGGAGGCGGACGCCGCCGCCGATGATGCGCAGGCCCTTGTTGCGGAGCCAGCCGGCCTCTTCCGAGATGTCGATGCCCATGGAGACGAGCTGCTTGGTGGCGCGCGGGGTCAGTCCGTCGCCGCACACCTTCTCCCGTGGGAACGCGGTCTTCTCCAGGAGCAGGACATCAAGTCCGGCCTTGGCCAGGTAGTACGCGGTGGTCGAACCGGCTGGCCCGGCCCCGACGACGATGACATCGGCGGTGTTTTCGGAGAGGGGCTGGGGCTCGGTCACGGCGGGTTCTCCCCAAGATTCGCAATCAAGGTGCCGACGGGCACTGGACATGGGCAGTCTATGCAGCGGTACTGATCAGCTGGCTGAAGGGCTGCCCCGTGAACCGAGCTCTCCCCGACGTGACACTCCGAGTCCCCACCGACGAGGACGCCTTCGCCTGGCACCGGATCTTCGCCGACCCGGAGGTCATGGAGTTCCACGGGGGCAGAGCGGCCGAGCTGTCCGTGTACGAGGAGCTCACCGCGCGGCAGCGCCGGCACGACGCGGAGCTCGGGTTCTGTCTGTGGACCATGCTCGGTTCGGAGGGCGAGGTGCTGGGGTTCACCGGCGCACAGCCGTGGCCGCACGCGTGGGGGCCGACGGGGCAGATCGAGATCGGCTGGCGGCTCGGGCGGGCGCACTGGGGCAAGGGGTATGTGACCGCGGCCGCGCGCACCACCCTGGAGCGGCTCCGCGCGGCGGGAGTCTGCGATGTCGTCGCCATGGTCGACTCACGCAACGAACGCTCCATCGCCGTGACGAGACGGCTCGGCATGGAGTTCGCTCAGACGCACACGTCGCCGGCCTCGCCCCTACTGGCACACAGGTTCCAGCTGGCCCTCTGACGGCTGCTGAACGGCCGACGGCCCGTCGCCCGACGGCTTCCGGAAGGGCAGGGCCGAGGCTTACCCTTCCGGTACCGCTGGGGGTGACGTCCGTGCGCCTAACACCCAAGACACCCGAAGTGCGCGTACCGCGGCTCGTGGGCCTGATGGCTGTGGACGCGCGTGAGACTGCCGAGGCACGAGGTGTGCGGCTCATCGCGCCCGACCGGCCCGACTTCCATCTCACGGTCGTCGACTACGTCGTACGGCAGTATCCGCCGCCCGGCTCGGAGGTGCCGCGCGGCACCGTGATCACGGTGTGGTTCGACTTCGGCGACGCCGAGGGTGGCGGGGGCGCGGGGGTGCACGAGCCGCGCCGGACCGGTCCTTCGCCGGGCGGTCTGCACCGCGAACTCGACGAGCCGGGCGACCCGTTCGAGGTACTCAGGTACTGACCGGAGCCACTGATCGAAGCCGCCGACCGGAGCCCTCGACCGGAGCAGAGCACCTGGCTCAGGCCTTCCGTTGACCGGAGCCCTCGACCGGAGCAGAGCACCTGGCTCAGGCCTTCCGTTCGAGGTCCTCAGGTACGACCGAAGCCCCCGACCGCAGCCCCTGGGTCAGGCCTTGAAGCCCCGGTGCAGCGCCACGACCCCGCCCGTCAGGTTCCGCCACGCCACCTTGGACCAGCCTGCCTTGCGCAGGCGCTCGGCCAGCGCGGGCTGGTCGGGCCACTCGCGGATGGACTCGGCGAGATAGACGTACGCGTCGGGGTTGGAGGAGACGGCGCGGGCGACCGGCGGCAGCGCGCGCATCAGGTACTCGGTGTAGACGGTGCGGAAGGGCGCCCAGGTCGGATGCGAGAACTCGCAGATGACGACCCGGCCGCCGGGCTTCGTCACACGGTACAGCTCGCGCAGCGCCGCGTCGGTGTCCTGCACGTTGCGCAGCCCGAAGGAGATCGTGACCGCGTCGAAGGTGTCGTCCTTGAAGGGCAGCTTCGTCGCGTCGCCCGCCGTCAGCGGCAGCCAGGGGTGGTTCTTCTTGCCGACGCGGAGCATCCCGAGGGAGAAGTCGCAGGGGACGACGTACGCGCCGGTGCGGGCGAAGGGGAGCGACGAGGTGGCCGTGCCCGCCGCCAGGTCCAGGATCTTCTGCGCGGGCCGCGCGTCGACCGCCTTCGCGACCTCCTTGCGCCACACCCGGTCCTGGCCGAGGGAGAGCACGTCGTTCGTCAGGTCGTAGCGTTCCGCGACGTCGTCGAACATCGAGGCGACTTCGTGCGGCTGCTTGTTCAGGGATGCGCGGGTCACACCCCCATTGTGGCAGTACGGACCGGGCGACTCTCCAGCGCCCGGCCCGTACGCCGGTCTTAAACAAAAAGGACTTAACGCCTCACGGCGGCGACCTGAGCAAGCAGGCCTACGGCAGCAGCTTCGGCTTCTTCTTCGCCGCGACGTCCTCGACCCAGCCGAAGAGCGGGATCGCGATCCAGATCAGCACCCAGCCGATGCCGAACATGAACCACTGGCTCTCCAGCGGCAGCCATTTCTCGAACGCGGGAACCTTCCAGAACTGGTCGATCAGTGGAACCGCCAGTACCAGTGCGATCTCGTGCCAGAGATAGATCGTCACGGCTCGCGCATTGAAGATCGTCACGATCCTGTCGAGCCGTTTGAAGCGGGCCAGCCACGCGAAGTCGACGTCGCGGTACGCCTTGAAGTACATCAGGAGCGTCACGAAGCCGGCCGACCAGAAGGCCTGGGCGAGCGGGATCTCGTCCAGGTCGTACGTGCCGAACTCCCCCTGGTGGGCGAAGGCGTACCAGCCGCCGTACGCCAGCGCCGCCAGCGAGGCCAGCACCACCAGAGGAGGTCTCAGCCGCTGGAGCACGCCCTCGCGGTGCGCGAAGCCGACCAGCCAGCAGAACAGATAGGTGGCGAGGTCCGTGAGGGCGCTGCCGAAGCGGTTCCACGGCGGCGTCCACTCGTACTGGAACACCACGATCGGGACGAGGGAGAGGAGCAGGACCGGAAGAGGTGCCTTCCGGAAGATCCACAGGAGCAGCGGGGACAGCAGCACGAACCAGAGGTACGTCCGCAGGTACCAGAGGATCTCCCAGGCCTGGACGCCCCACTTGTTGCCCGGTGGATCACCGACCGGCACGATCCAGAAGACGATCTGCCAGCCCGGCATCCAGTCGTGGATCATCATCGCCACCACGACGAAGACACCCCAGAACCAGAACGGCGGCAGCAGTCGCCGCATCCGGCTCTTGACCACCTTGAACGCGGGGCGCTCAAGGGACTTGGCCATCAGCGTGCCGGCGAGCGCGAACATCACGCCCATCGACGGGAAGACCAGGCCGGCCCACGCCCAGCCGAAGGTGTGGTAGGTCACCACGCGGACGAGTGCCACTGCGCGCAGGGCGTCGAAGTAGCGGTCACGGCCGCCGGACTTCGGCTTGGGCGGGGGCTTCGGATCCTGTTCCGACTCCAGCTCCGGCTCCGGCTCCGGCTCTTCCGGCACGAGATCCGGAGGCGCGGACCGTACCGGCGTCAACTGGGCGGTGGTCGAGACCCCTTCCGGCTCCTCGAGAACGTACTGCCAGGGCTGCTCGTAGGGTTCGTAAGGCGCGGGCGGCTGCGCGTACGGCTGCTGTACGTACCCCTGGTCGTACTGCTGCGGGTACCCCCGCACGTACGGCCGGGGCTGCTCCCCGTACCCGTAGCCGTACCCCTCCTGCCCGTAACCCTGTTGCCCCTCTTGCCCCTCTTGCCCCTGTTGCCGCGGCTGCCCTCCCTGCCCCGGTTGTTCAGGCCCCCAGCTCACCTAGCTCACCCCCGCCGGAGTCCCGACCTCACCCGTGCGCTTGAGCTTCTGCCAGCGGAGTCGTCCGCCGGTCAGGGCCGTGACGCTGGAGTGGATCAGGACCAGGTACATCATCTGGCGGTACGCGAGCTGCTGGAGCGGCATCATCGCCAGGTAGCGGTACTTCTCCTTGTCGAGGCGGAACGCGTAGGCCGCGCAGAAGAGTTGGATACCGAGGACGGCCAGCCAGGCGAGCAGTGCCGCCTGGAAGTCCACGAAGATCATCGAGTAGATGGTGAACACGTCGATGAGCGGCGCGAAGATCGGCGTGACGATCTGGAAGATCACGACCAGCGGCATGCCGACACGGCCGAAGCGGCCTGAAGGACCCTTGTCCACAAGGGACTTGCGGTGCTTCCAGAGCGCCTGCATGGTGCCGTACGACCAGCGGTAGCGCTGCGACCACAGCTGCTTGAAGGAACCCGGCGCCTCCGTCCAGGCGATGGCGTGCTCCTGGTAGACGACCCGCCAGCCGCCGCGGTGCATGGCGATGGTGATGTCGGTGTCCTCGGCGAGCGTGTCCTCGCTCATGCCGCCGACCTCAAGGACCGCGTCCCGGCGGAACGCGCCGATGGCGCCCGGGATGGTGGGCATGCAGCGCAGCAGGTCGTACATGCGGCGGTCGAGGTTGAAGCCCATCACGTACTCGATGTGCTGCCAGGCGCCGATGAGCGTGTTGCGGTTGCCGACCTTGGCGTTGCCCGCGACCGCGCCGATCTCCGGGCGCGCGAAGGGCTGCACGAGCTGGAACACGGCGTCCGGTTCGAAGACGGTGTCGCCGTCCATCATCACGACGATGTCGTAACTCGCGTTGCGCACACCGTTGTTGAGCGCGGCCGGCTTGCCCGCGTTCTCCTGCCGGATGACCCGGACGTTCGGCATGCCGAGGGACTCCGCGATCTCCTTCGTGCCGTCCGTGGAACCGTCGTCGACGACGATGATCTCGATCGGATGGGTGCTCTTCGCCAGCGAGTGAAGGGTGTTGGCGATGCACTCCTTCTCGTTGTACGCGGGCACGATCACGGTCACCGGCCCGGTGACGGTCGGTCCCCAACTGAACTCGCCGCGCTTGCCGCGTTTCCTGTTGCGCTGTCTGTGGTGGCGGCGGGCGAGGATCAGCATCATGCCGAACCTGCCCATGACGGCGAAGCCGACGACGCCCAGGAACCAGGCGAGTACCGGTACGACCCACTCGGCGACCGCGACCGCCGCAACGAGGGCCTTGCCCTCGTAGAGGATGGCGCCGGTGGCCTTGGTGTGGGCGGATTGCTCGGTGTTCCGGCCGGCGGTGCCCTGCGCCGCCCCCGGCGGCTGCTGACCGGACGCCCCGGACTGACCGGGCGCTGCAGACTGACCGGACTCCGTTGACTGACCGGGCTGCTGAGCGACCCCCACGGCCTCAGCGTCGCCCGAGTCCTGACTGCGCAGCTTGGCCTCGGCGCCGCTGACCGTGGTGAAGGAGTACCCCTTCGCCTTCATGTCCTTGATGTACGCGCTGAGCGCCGCGACCGTCTGCTCGCGGTTGCCGCCGGCGTCGTGCATCAGGACGACGGCGCCCTTGTCGTCCTTCGGCGTGGCCCCTTTGGTGATCTCCGAGACACCCGGCTGCTTCCAGTCGTCGCTGTCGTCGTCGACGAAGACGGTGGTGTAGCCCAGGGCGCCGACCTCCTCGTAGACCGGCCAGCTGTAGTTGTCGACGGCGTCGATCTCGGCGGAGTACGGGGCGCGGAACAGCGTCGTCTGGATCCCCGCGGCACCCGCCAGTGCGAGCTGCGTCTGTTTCAACTCGCGCTGGAGCCGCGCCGTGCTCTGGAAGGAGAGGTCGACGTGCGTGAAGGTGTGGATGCCCACCTCATTGCCCTGGGCCACCAGGTCCTTCACGATGCCCGGATTGCGCGAGACCGCCGAACCGACCTCGAAGAACGTGGCGTGTACGTCGTTCTCCTCAAGGATCTTGAGGATCTGTGGAGTCCAGGTCGGGTTGGGACCGTCGTCGAAGGTGAGCACGATGGTCTTGTCGGGCACGGACTGCGTCTTCTCCGCGCCGTCGTCGAACGTCAGGATGGGGCCGCCGTCAAGGACCTTCTGGGGGACCTTGTCGTAGGCCGCGCCGTCACGGATGCGCGAATCGTTGCCGATCTCCGAGCGCAGATAGCCGTCGAGGAGCATCACGCTGGAGAGGGCCAGCAGGAGCAGCACGGCAAGGATCACACGCGGTTTCTGCAGCGCCGCGGCCCGGCCGGCGGCCCGCTCCATCCTGGAGGGGGCCCGTCGGCGACCGCGCGAGGGCGTCGTAGTCATAAGTGTCTGTGCGCTCCGGTCAGTTGGCGCCGGTGGAGGCGGACGCGGAGGGGGACGTGGACGGCGAGGACGTGGCTTCACCCGTGGGGACGTCGGCGGGCTGCGCGGGCGGGGTTCCGGTGCGGGCCAAGCCTCCCGGCAGCTGCCCGTGGCCCCCGGCCCCGGGTGCGCCGCCTGCCTGGCCGCCCCTGAAGGGGAGCAGCGCGGAGGGCGTCACCGAGATGCCCCAGCCCATGAAGGCCATGCCGAGCACGACCGCGTACCCCAGGCAGATGACACCGAGGAGGGTGCCGATTCGGCGCAGCAGACGTGATCTGCGCCCGGAGTTGTCAACGAACACGGGACCGTCCGCGGACCCGTTGCCACGTTTCTTGCGGCGGCCGTGCGCAGTGGCACGGTTATCGATGGCGGACTCGGATTGCATTCCCCAGACATTAGGAGGGGTTTATGTGTCAAAAACTCGGGTTCCCATGTGAGCCGCCAATGAGAAGCGTCTTAACCTGTCTTTTCCCTGAGAGAATCCATGGACATCCTCCCAGCCCAGGGTGGTCACATATATACCTTATGCGCCATTTCCACGCCCGACTTATCCGATTCATGAGCACTTTCCCATGAGTCGTCTGTGTCTTTCCTGTATTCATGAATCAAGGCCGGATGTGACACCTTTCCACTGCGGAAACGTGCTTTGTTTCCATCCTGAGACAGAAATCACGAGAGCGGGTGCATGCGCAATGAGGAGTTTCCTGAAGCCGGCCGCCGGGCTCGTCTGCCTGGTGGCTCTGGCCTGTGCGGGGTGCTCCTCGGGCGGTAACGACAGCTCGGGCGCGGCGACTTCGGAGCCCTCGCAGACCAGCTCGTCCCCCGCGCAGTCCACGTCGTCGTCCACCTCGTACGCCCCTTATGTGAGCGCCACGACCGCCTCCGACACGGACTCCACCGGGTCCCCCACGACGTACAACCTGGCTTTCGTGATCTCGGACGGCAGCGACTGCACGCCGAAGTGGAACGACACGTCCGCCATCGACGACTCGGCCGTGAAGTCACGGATCTCCGCCCTCACGGAGTCCGGCGCGAGCGTGCGTGTCTCCTTCGGCGGGGCGTCCGGCACAGAGCTCGCCGAGACCTGCGACAGCGCATCCGCGCTCGCCGCGGCCTACGGCGCCGCGCTCGACGCCGCCGGGTCGACACAGGCGGACTTCGACATCGAGGGCGACGCGCTGACCGACTCCGCCTCGGTCGCGCTGCGCTCCGAGGCGATCGCGCTGCTCCAGAAGGAGCGCACCGACCTCGAGGTCTCCTTCACCCTGCCCGTGATGCCGTCCGGCCTCGACGCCGACAGCCTGGCGCTCCTGGAATCCGCCAACGACAACTCCGTGGCGGTCTCCACCATCAACATCATGACCATGAACTACGGCAGTTCGTACGACGGTGACATGGGCGACTACGCGATCACCTCCGCCAAGGCCGCCCACACCCAACTGGCGGACGTCTTCGGCCTCTCCTCCGCGAACGCCTGGCACGGCCTCGCCCTCACCTCGATGATCGGCGTCAACGACATCGACAACGAGACGTTCACCCTGTCCGACGCGGCCCAGGTCCGGACGTTCGCCGAGGAGCAGGGGGTCGCCTGGGTCTCACTGTGGTCGACCTTCCGCGACCAGCAGTGTGCGGGCGACTCGGCGAACGACGACGCGGCTACGGACTGCAGCGGGGTCGAGCAGAGCGCGGGGGCGTTCGCGGGGGCGCTCGCCGGGTGAGCCACCCGGGCGGCTGGGGCACCACCCGGACGGCTGGGGCAGCCAGCACAGGTCCTAGCTGCCTAGCTGCCTAACTGCCTAGCGGTCTAGCGGTCTAGCGGTCTAGCGGTCTAGCGGTCTAACGACGCCTGTGGACCAGGCGCCCCGCGCAGACGGTGGCGACGCACGCCCCGTCCGCGTCGAAGACCGCGAGGTCGGCACGTCCGGTGTCGGCGATCGCGGGCTTCTTCATGCCGGGGAGTACGGCGATGTCGTTGCGGGAGGCGGCGGTGCGCAGGTCGGGCGTGCCGACGTACTCCGCCAGTACGGCGGTGGCGCCCGACTTCAGTACGGCGTGCAGGCGTTCGCGCGGTGACGGCGCCTCGGGCAGCGGCCCCTCGTGGACGAGGGCGGGCCCGAGGACTCCGGGCCAGTGCCGCACCCGCGCCGCCGGAAACCGCTCGCGCAGCTCGTCGAGCGTGCCGACGCCCGCGACCCGGTCACCCTCGACGGCGACGGCACCGTCCTTGAGAGGTGCCGAGTCCCAGGCGCGCCGCACCTCGTCGGCGGCGTGAATCGTCAGCACGGCGGGGTCAGTTGCCGATCCTCGGTTGTCAGTTGGACGCGAGCAGCTTCAGCTCGGGGTGGGCCGTGCCGCCCTCGATCGCCGTGGACGAGATGTGCGACATGACCCGCTCGTCGACAGGGTCGTTCGCCGGGTCGTCGTGGACGACGATGTGCTCGTACGTCGTGGTCCGCTGGGCCGGGACGCGCCCCGCCTTGCGGATCAGGTCGATGATCTCCATGCGGTTGGAGCGGTGCTTGGCTCCCGCGCTGGAGACGACGTTCTCCTCCAGCATGATCGAGCCGAGGTCGTCCGCGCCGTAGTGCAGGGAGAGTTGGCCCGCTTCCTTGCCGGTGGTGAGCCACGAGCCCTGGATGTGGGCGACGTTGTCCATGAAGAGGCGGGCGATCGCGATCATTCGCAGGTACTCGAAGATCGTGGCGTGGGTGCGGCCCTTGAGGTGGTTGTTCTCGGGCTGGTAGGTGTACGGGATGAAGGCGCGGAAGCCGCCGGTCCGGTCCTGTACGTCGCGGATCATCCGCAGGTGCTCGATGCGCTCGGCGTTGGTCTCGCCGGTGCCCATCAGCATCGTGGACGTCGACTCGACGCCAAGACCGTGCGCGATCTCCATGATCTCCAGCCAGCGCTCGCCGCTCTCCTTCAGCGGGGCGATGGCCTTGCGCGGCCGCGCGGGCAGCAGCTCGGCACCGGCGCCGGCGAAGGAGTCGAGGCCCGCCGCGTGGATCCGCGCGATGGCCTCTTCCGCCGACACCTTGGAGATACGGGCCATGTGCTCGACCTCGGACGCGCCGAGGGAGTGGATGACCAGCTGGGGGAAGGCTTCCTTGATCGCGGCGAAGTGCTTCTCGTAGTACTCGACGCCGTAGTCCGGGTGGTGCCCGCCCTGGAACATGATCTGCGTGCCGCCCAGCTCGACGGTCTCCGCGCAGCGGCGCAGGATGTCGTCGAGGTCACGCGACCAGCCCTTGGCGGTGTCCTTCGGTGCGGCATAGAACGCACAGAACTTGCACGCCGTGACGCACACGTTCGTGTAGTTGATGTTGCGCTCGATGATGTACGTGGCGATGTGCTCGGTTCCCGCGTACCGCCGCTTGCGTACGGCGTCGGCGGCGACGCCGAGCGCGTGCAGCGGAGCGTCGCGGTAGAGGTCGAGCGCCTCTTCCGGGGTGATTCGCCCACCCTCGGCGGCACGGTCGAGGACGGACTGAAGGTCGGCCTTCTCGGTCACCGGGAGTGTCCCTTTCATAAGGGTGTGGACGGACCAAGCCAGACTACGCCAGCCGTCCGACAAGCCCGACGTCAGGCCGCGTACTCCCCGATCCCGGCGTCAGGCGGCGTACGCCCCGATCAGGAGCCCGGCGTACGCCCCCGCGATCAGGAACGGCCCGAACGGGATCGACGTCTTGCGCCCCGCGCGCCGCGCCACGACAAGCCCCGCCCCGTACAGCGCCCCGAACAGGAACCCGGCGAAGGTCCCCAGGAACACCACGCTCCAGCCGTACCAGCCGAGCACCGCCCCGAGCCCGAGCACGAGCTTCACATCCCCGAACCCCATGCCGTTCGGGTTGATGAGAAAGAGGACGAAGTACGCACCGCCGAGCGCGAGCGCCCCGAACAGCGCGGTCAGCCACTCCCCCGCGTGCTCGGGGACGGCCGCGGCCACCCCGAGCAGCGCCAGGGCCGCCGCCGCGAGCGACAGCGTCAGCGCATCGGGCAGCCGCTGCACCTTGAAGTCAACCACCGCGAGCAGCACCCCGAGCGGCGCGAGCAGCAGCCAGACGCCGAGCTCGGGGCGGGTGCCGGTGGCCAGGGCGAGGGCGGCGCAGAGAAGGGCGGTGGCCAGGGAGACGAGGGGGGTGCTGGGGCCGTACGACGGCACGCTCGCGGGTCCGTACGACGGCACACTCGCGGAGGCTGCCCGTTCCGCGTCCCCGGGCGCCGCCCCGGCGGAGTCTTCCCGTACCGGATCCCCCGGCGCCGCCCCCGCGGAGGCGTCCCGTACCGGATCCCCCGGCGCCGCCCCCGCGGAGGCGTCCCGTTCCGCGTCCCCCGGCGCCGCCCCCTCGGAGGCGTCCCGTTCCGTGTCCCCCGGCGCCGCCCCCGCGGAGTCTTCCCGTACCGGCGGCTCCCCCGCCGTACAGGTACCGCATCTCGCGAAGCCGAGCCAGCCTTTGGCGGGGCCTGTGATCGTGTGCCCGGCGGGGCAGCTGTCCCGCCATGTCTCGTCAGGTTCGACCGCGAAGCGGTACGCGGCTCGCGGTACGAACAGGCCCGCCGCCGCGCCCCACAGGGCGGCGACGGCGGTCAGCGCGAGTTCGCTCATCCCACCGCTGCCACGCCACTGCGCCAGGTCGGCAGCAGTTCGTCGAGGAGCGCCTCCGTACGCGGCGGCACCCCGCGGGCGCCGCTGCGGGAGACGAGGTCGGCGGCGAGGCGCTTCAGGCGGTCGCTGTCGCCCGTCGCGTGTGTCGCGCGCAGCAGTTCGTTCCAGAGGCGTTCGTCGGAGGGAGCCGAGTTCAGGGAGGCATTGAGGGCTTCGATGGCCTTTTCGGCGCGCCCCTTCTCCAGGTGGAACTCGGCTAGCGCGAGCCCGATGTCCGCGACGAGCAGCGGGAGTTGGGCGTCGATGATCTCGTGGGTGAGCCAGCCGTACCGGCCCTGCGGGCGGTCGGCGAGCAGTGGACCGCGTACGAGAACGAGCGCGTCGGTGAGCAGACGCCCGCGCACCGCACGGCTGTTGACGCCCTGCCCCTGGGTCGCCTCGTGGTACAGCGACCGCAGCACATCCAGATCGGAGACGACGGCCTTCGCGAGCGTGAGCCGCCCGCTCTCGTCGGTGCCGAGCCGCGGCGTGCCGTCCGGGTCGCTGCCCAGCCAGCTCCGCAGCCGCTCGACGAGCGCGTCGCGTACGTCGTCGGTGACCCCGCGCGGCCACAGCGCGGAGGACAGCACCCGCGGGTGCACACCCTCGCGGTGCAGCAGCAGCAACGCCAACGCCTCATGCATCAGCGGGCTGCGCTCACCGTCGGGCGTATCGAGGCCGATGATCTCGTACGGGCCCACGAGCCGTGCGTACACGGCCGGCCGCCCCTGCTCGCTGATGTCGACGAGGAACGGCGGCGCGGCGGCGTTGGTACTCGCCCGCTCCGGGTCCGCCTCGACGAACAGCTCCACGACCGCCTGCTGCAAGGCCAACGGCAGTGTCTGTGCGTCGAGTTCGAGCCCGAGCAGCGGGGCGAGCAGCTTGCCCTCGCCGGTGATCTCCATCTCCCAGGCGGCGCCCGGCAGATCGCCGCTCTCGGTGCCGACGAGGTATCCGATGCCCAACCGGCTTGCGTCGGCGGCGAGTTCGGCGAGTCTGACCGCGTCCTCGCCCTGCGGCTCGGCCGCGAGCAGCACGAGGTGCGGGGCCCAACGGGTGTGCTGGGCAGGGCCCGTACGCCCGGTGAGGACGGAGTCCTGCCCGGCGGCGCCGAGCGCGCCACGCCGCTGCCGGGTCTCCGCCTCCATGGTCTCAAGGAGCGCCTCGATGTCGTCGAGGTGGCGCAGCCGGTTGGGCGCGAGCGGCGTGAGGTCCTGCCCGAACCCGACGAGCGTGATCGTCATGCGGTCGGACCAGCCGTTGGTGGCCAACTCGGCGGCCACGGAGGCGAAGACACCGGCACGGTCGCGCTCGGTGCCGCTGAGGGAGACGATCCCGGGGACGGATTCGAGATTGAGCAGCAGCCGGGAGTCGTCCATGGTCCCGAGGCAGACGAGCCCCGGGTACGGAGCGGCGGTGTCGACATCCTCGTACCGCTCCGCGTCCGTCCGCGCCAGCATCCAGAACGTCTGGTCCTGCCCGAGCTGCCACGGCGCGGGCGGCTTCCCGGCCGGCTGGGCGAGCTGGAGGTGCAGATCGCCGTTGCCGCTGAGCCAGGCCGCGTAGACGGTCGGCAGTGGGCGCGACTCGGCGGCGAGCGCCGCGGCGAGTCCGCGCAGCGACAGGTCGAGGAGGCGTACGCCTTCGGGGTCGGCGCCCACGAGCAGCGCGTCCTGCGCGTCCGCGGCGGATCCTGTCGGGGTCGGCGGCTCCATACCGCGGCGCCCGCCGACGGCGCCGAGCGCCGACTGCCAGAGCGCCTGGCGGCGTCGGCGCCCGAGAGCACCGAGCAGCCCGGCGGCGAGCAGGGGCGCACCGACGAGGGCTTCGGGCAGCCCGAAGGAGAAGCCGCTGTCGTCGGAGGAGGCCTGAGCGGCGGGCGCGTGCTGCTGGTTGCTGCCGCCCTGGTCAGTGCTCTCGGGCCGCTGTTGGGGCACGTGGATGTGCGCGGTGTCGCGGTCGCCGGAGCCCTGCTGAGCGCCCTGCTGAGCGCCCTGCTGAGCGCCCTGCTGAGCGCCTTGCTGCTGGTCCGCTGCCCCGGTCTTGGCGTACTCCTGAATCTGCCGCTGGGTCGGCTCCGCGGCCTTGGGCGCCTCGTCGGGCATCTCGACGAGGTCGCCGCCGCGGGCGTCGGCGGGCATCTCCAGGATCCAGCCGGGCCGGATGAGACTCGCCTCCGACAGCTTGGAACCGTCGGGCTGCGTACGGTCCTTGTTGAGCTCGTAGATCTCCTTGTACCGGCGCCCGTCGCCCAGATGCCGCTCGGCGACCTCCCACATCGAGTCGTGGTGACGGCCCTCGGGCGGCTGGATCCGGTAGTACTTGGTGTCGCCTTCCGTGGCCGTACTGGCCCCGCTCCCGCTGTCGGCGTGCGACGCGGCGTTGGCGGCCTGCTCGGCGATGGCGGCGGCCGCGTTCGAGGCGGCCTGCTCCTGCTGCTGTCCGAACAGCCCGCCCGGCGTCTGCTGAGCGGCGGCGACGGTCCCCCGCTGGTTCCCCTCCATGCCCTGCCCGAACTGCGAGAGTCCCGGCGTGAAGCTGGCCGCGGCGGCGCCCACGAGCAGCAGCGCGGCGACGAGCTGGCGGGCCAGCAACTGGCTCGGCCCGGCGCCCGGTACGCGGTTCGGCATCCCCACGCCCGACAGCGCGGCCTTCACCTCGACGAGCACGCAGGCGGTGAACTGGGCCCAGGCGAACCAGACGATCACGGTGAGCACATTGATGAAGGTGCTCACCGTGATCGGCTGCTGCAACCAGTCAAGCGTCGGAGCCCCACTCGGCAGCGGCCACCCGATCTGCGTCGCCAGCGCGCCGGGCACCCCGACCAGCAGCACGACCAGAGCGAGGAACGCCCCGAACGCCTTCACGAAGTCCCCGAACGTCCGACGACGCCGGGGCAGGGGCTGCGGCGTCCGATTCCTCGGACCCGGCGGGCTTCCCGTGGAGCTTGAAGAAGTGGTGCGTCGGGCCATGGCGGGTGTCCTGGGGTCGTGTGTGGAGGGGTGGGATAAGGGGGGCGTACTGAGCCTACTGAGATCTTATGTTTGGCGCGGAAGGCCAACCAGAGGGCGGGTACCGCCACCTGGACCGATTTCTCACCTTCCGCCCGCTAAGCCCGAGTTGCCCGTCGGTTCGCGACTCTCGCGCCGCCCACCCTCCACACCATTCGCAACCGTCACACCACACTTCTCACGGCCCTCACACAATCCCCTACCACCGCCCTGATCGCCTCTACTCACCCTTGATAGTTTCGTTCTCTGTCGCACACAGCCGAACACTGGGGGATCAGGCCCGTGGCCCGTCGTACCTTGACCACCGCCGCCGTCGCGTTCACCGCGAGCACGGCCCTGTTGCTCACCGCCTGCGGCGGAAGCGACGACTCGTCCTCGGACGACATCAAGGGGGCGGACACGGGGACGAGCAGCCCGTCGCCCTCTGCCTCGGCCTCCGCATCATCGGCATCCGACGTCAAACGCCCTGAGATCACCCTGCCGAGCGACTTCAAGCTGACCTTCGAGGGCTGGACCAGCGGCGACGCCGACGAGCAGGCGGTTCTCGACGACGCCAAGGAACAACTCCGCGCCGGGTACGCGGCCATCATCGCCAAGCAGCCCGACGGCGGTCCGGCCCTTGCCTTCTACGACACCGAATCCGGCCTTTCCCAGGACCGGCAGTGGATCAAGTCCTACTCGGACAAGGACCTCACGGTGTTCGGCGACCTGCCCGCCTTCGATCCCAAGGTCACCATGGGATCGAACAAGACCAGCGCGTCGCTCAATTACTGCACCGACGAGAGCAAGGCGTACTCAAGGAACCGCGCGACCGGCAAGGTCGCCGGAAACCCCGCGGGAACAGACCCTGAGGTCTTCTACATCGCCTCCCTGGCCAAGAATTCTCAGGGCGTCTGGCAGAACGTGTCGACCCGCTCAGAGAGGGGCGCCTGCCAGTAATGAGCCTTCGCGGATGGCCGTCTTTCACCATTGCCCCACTGATCACGATCGTTCTCGCGTCGACACCGGCCCATGCCATCGGAGACGGCGGCGCCAACGGATCCGTCGATGACAAGGGAAACATCGCCGCCTCCGCCTCCTCCCACACCCGGATCAAGGTCACCCAGGTGAGCGGCCCCACCGGCGGAAAGCAGGGCTCCCTCTCGTCCACCAACGTGAACTGGAAGCCACCACCCTGCTGGTACGAGCCCGTCTTCACTCCCGCTCAGCTGAAGGCCTTCTCGGAGACCGGTGCCGACGGTGACGTCAGCCTCCGGCAGGCCTGGGACGGAACGCGCCTGTGGACGGACCACTTCAGGGACGAGCAGGACGCCCCCAACTATTTCGCCACACCGTCGACCGCCAATGGTTACAAGGACTACAACCTCGGCAAGGACGGCTACTTCTGGCGCGGAGTCGCTCCGGACCTGGCGAACGTCGACGACACGTCGCTGTGCGGTCAGCTCATGTTCTGGCAGAACGCCGGCGAGATCCCCGACGTGCCGAACGCACCCACGCCGCAGACCCTCGCCGAGTACGCCTACGACAAGGTCAAGGTCCCCGAGACCGAGATCGAGCTGAAGCCCGCCACCAAGTCCACGGTGAACCTGCCCACTTGGGTCTGGCTCGACAAGGGCACGTTCCAGGAGGTCAAGGTCCGTGCGGAACTCCCGGACACGGGCCTCTGGGCGGAGACCACAGCGAAGCCGGTGAGCCTCCACCTCGAACCCGGGACGGCTGACGCCGAGACCTACCCCGCCTCCGGCGAGTGCAAGATCAACGACGACGGCTCCATCGGCATCCCGTACAGGACGGGCGACGCCGACAAGACCCCGCCCTGCGGCCTCACTTACCTCCGCGCCACCGACGGAAACCCGTACGAACTGAAGGCCTCCGTCACCTGGCAGATCACCTGGACCGGCTCCGACGGCACCGGCGGCGACCTCCCCGACGGCACCTTCGAGACGACCCAGAACATGAACGTCCAGGAGATCCAGTCGGTCAACCGCTGAACGCGAGCCGCATTACGCGGCACCGAGGTCACACCACACGTACTTGCCGGTGTCGCCGCCCTGGCGAAGCGGATGCCAGCCCCAGTTGTCGGCGCACGCCCGGACGAGCGCGAGGCCGCGGCCCGCTTCCCCGTCGGCGGCGACCGCCAGATCGTACGGGGGCGGCACCGGGCTGGCGTCCCACGCACCGATGCGGAGCACTCCGTTTCGGTGGTGCAGGCGTAGGGCCGCGGGGCCCTTCGTATGCCGTACGGCATTGGAGACCAGCTCCGCCGCCAGCAACTCGGCGACGTCCGCGAGGCGGATCAGGCCGTGCATGGTGAGGATCAGCCGGACGGTACGGCGGCACACGGTGACGGCACGGGCGTCGTGGGGGATGTGGAGTACGTACTCCCAGGGTTCGTTGTCGTTTTTTGGCATGGGTGAACTCCCTTTGAGGTGTGCGGAGTTGAGGGGGAACGGCGGGGCGCGGGCGGTGGCAGTTTCACGGCCGTCACGGCATGACGGGGTGGTGCACTTCCGGAGTCCCGAGATCCCGCAGTGTGTGCGTAGCGTCACTAACCGTATGCCTTAAACTTGCGACCACGCAAGCCGTTCGCGTAGCCTGACACCCGAACGGGGCACCCCGGCAGGCGAGTTGGACCAGGGAGCTGGGCACATGGCAACAAGGCGACACCCCACCGCTCGACAGATGCGACTGGGCGCCGAGCTGCGCAAGCTGCGGGACGCCGCGGGCCTGAAGGCCACCGAGGCAGCGACCCTGCTGGGAGCGAATTCCGCCCAGATGAGCCAGATCGAGGCAGGCGTCGCGGGCGTGAGCGAGGAACGCGTGCGCCGCCTCGCCTCGCACTACTCCTGCGCTGACGATGAGTTGATCGACGGGTTGGTGGCATGGGCAACGGACCGCACGCGGGGCTGGTGGGAGGAGTACCGGGGCCTGCTGCCCACGCCTTTCCTGGACCTGTCCGAGCTGGAGCACCACGCCACTTTTCGGTGGGATGTGGATTTCCTTCATATCCCGGGTCTCTTCCAGACCGAGGAGTACGCCCTCGGGGTCTTCTCACACAGAGTGCCCGAACTCCCCCGGAGCGAGCTCGCCTTGCGCATCGAGCACCGGATGAAACGGCGCACCATCATCGACGGCGCCCAACCCATTCCCTACAAGGCAGTGGTGCACGAAGCGGCACTGCGCATCAGGGTCGGCGACCGCGCCGCATCACGTGCGCAGCTCGACCGGGTCCTCGAACTCTCGGAAGCGGACCATGTGACCGTACGGGTCATCCCCTTCGACCTGGACCGCTTCATCGATGCCGGAAGCGCGATGGTGTACGCGGGCGGCGCCGTCCCCAAGCTGGACACCGTCGTACGGGATGCACCGCATGGCTCGGCCTTCGTCGATTCCGAAGCTCAACTCAGCAGCTTTCGAACGCTCTTCCGTAGAGTGGAGGGTGTGTCACTCGAGCCCGCACGGTCGCGTGACTTCATCCACAGGCTGACGAAAGAACTGTGAGGCGCACCATGACGAACCCGCACAACTGGCAGAAGTCATCCTTCTCCGGTGGCGGCGACGGCAACTCCTGCCTCGAACTCGCCACCGGCCCAGCCGAGATCCACCTCCGCGAAAGCGACACCCCCACCACCCACCTCACGACCACCCCCACTCCCCTGGCCCACCTCCTCCAGGCCATACGCACGGGCACGGTCCCCACGCCTTGGGCGTAACAGCCCCTCGACGAAGCCCGGGTCGGTGTTCACGGGGGGAAAACGTGTGACTTACTTCTTCCGATTGACCCTGATTCAGGGCAGCTCGTCTCCCCCCTTCCTCTACAGAGGCGAGGTCGACGGCACTCACGAGGTGTTCCTCATCCTCGACGAGGAGGCCGACTCGATTCGCCCGTCGGACTCCGACGGCAACCTCATCGAGGATCCGGACATGATCAAAGGGTTCCCGCTGATGGCCGCCCACCTGCTGACACAGTGGAAGAGACAGGGCCACCCGCCTCAAGAGATCCGTAAGTTCTTCGCGTGACAGCGCCGGAATCGTCAGGGCGACACCCGTACCCTTCATATGGCGCTGACCGGCACCTTCCGACCTTGGGGGACCCGACATGGGCAACGGCAAGAGTGACCTCGCGCTCCCGCTGAGCGAGCTGGAGGACTACGGAAGTCGGCTGCGGTCCATCAAGACCCGGATGAACCGGACCAAGAAGCTCTTCGAGTCCTACAAGGAAGACCTCGGCGACAACACCGTCTACGACGCCCTCGACGACTTCGAGTCCGGCTGGGAGGACGGCCGCGAGGACATCACCCAGGCCCTCGACGCCCTCGCCGACATGTCCGACGCCGTTGTCCGCGAATTCAAGAAACTCGACGACCAGCTCGCCAAGGACGTCTCGGAGGGCGTGAAGCAGGAGGACAACGGACCGAAGACTAGCGGCGACTCGTAGACACCCTCACTCACGTGGCCCGGCCCCGCCGTTTCAGAGCCCGCGTACTGGTGAAACAGCGGTATGGCTGCTCGGCCGACTCTGGCTGGTGTCCGGCACGGCGTACTGCTGCACTAAGGTGCTCGCTGCGCCGAGCCAAGGGAGATCATGAAGACCGCCGCCGAGTCATCGAAGATGATCAGCACACCGTTGAAGATCGGTGCCTTCCGGCGGTTCGCCTCGGCCAATCTCATCTCGGCGACTGGGTCCGCGATGGCTCCCCTCGCGCTGGCCTACTCCGTCATTGAGCAAGGTGGAGGGGCCGGATCTCTTGGCCTGGTCCTGGCCACGAACACCGTACCCACGATTGTGTTCCTGCTCATGGGCGGCCTCTTCGCCGACCGACTGTCCCGAAGCCGACTCCTCTTCCTGGGGAACTTGCTGGCCGCGGGCGCGCAAGGTGCGCTGGCCGTCACCGTGGCCACGGGGCATGCGACGACCATGTCCATCGCGGCGTGCGGCTTCGTCTCGGGAACCGCGGCGTCGTTCATCGTTCCAGCCACGCAAGGTGCCGTCGCACAGATCGTTCCCGAGGAGCACCTTCAGCAGGCCAACGCGTTGCTCAGACTCCCGAGCAACGCGGTGAGGGTGCTGGGTCCGGTCGTCGGCGGATTCGTCGTCGCCGTGAGTGGCGCGGCATGGGCACTGGCTTGGGACGCGTTCACGTTCGCCATCGCGGCTGTCCTGCTTCTTGGCCTGCGCCTGGAGGTCCCGCCCACTACACCCGGCGGCGTCCTGGCCGATCTGCGGGCAGGATGGACAGGCTTTTGGTCCCGTACCTGGCTGTGGACCTATACAGCCGCCGGCACGGTCCTCGTCGCCGCATGGCTGGCGGGCTTTCAGCTTCTTGGCCCCCTTGTTGCCGTGCGGCAGTACGCCGGCGCACGCGACTGGGGTCTGATCCAGGCGGCTCTCGCCTCCGGCCTTCTGGCGGGAACCCTTGTGTGCCTTCGTTGGAAGCCGTACCGGCTGCTCACGGTTGCGGTGGCGACGAGCGGTGCCCTCGCGCTCCCTCTGACCGCCATGGCCTGCAGCCTGTCTCTGCCACTTGTTCTCGTGGCCGCCCTGCTGGCAGGTATCGGACTCGATGTCGCGATCGTTGCCTGGAACACCGCATTTCAACAGCAGGTGCCCCAGGCGGAGCAGGGTCGCATGAGTGCGTTCAACGGTGTCGGGGAACGCCTCGCCATCCCCCTCGGCTACCTCCTCACCGCCCTCGCGGCCCACTCGTGGAACAGCCAGGGAGTGCTACTGGCCTGCGCCGGAATAATTGCACTTACGACCGTCCTCAACCTCTGCGTCCCGGATGTGCACCGCGTCAACCGGCTCGCGCCGAAAGGTGAGTCGAGGGCAGCGAATGACGATCGCGAGATAGAGCAGCAGGCGTAGCGACCGCTTCTGAGGTTTTCGGGGCTGCTCCGTGACTTCGCAGGTCCGCTGTCGGAACCGCGTTCGCGACGGTGACAGCGGCGCGTATTGCATTGCAGCCCCGCCGGTACGACGCACTTCACTGCCTGGGTCTTGGTGGTGGAACCGCCGAGCCGTGCGCGTCCGCTGTGGCAGGTTTGGACCATGCCCTTCGATCACAACGACCACTATCACCGTCTGCTGTTGCGCCAGGTGCCGCGGAATTGCGATGCGGCCCTGGACGTCGGCTGTGGGACCGGCCGGTTCGCTCATCGGCTCGCTCACCTGGGCGTAGAGGTCGATGCGATCGACCCGTCGGAGGAGGCCCTCGCGGAGGCCCACGCGCTGTCGGGACGGATAGCCGGTGACCGGAGGCCGCGCTTCCAACACGCGAACGTCACCGAGGTCGAACTGCCCAAGGCTCACTACGACTTCATCTCGTGCCTCGCCACCATCCATCACATGCCCTTCGACACCGTCGCCGCACTGCGTGACGCACTCGCACCCGGCGGCGTCCTCGTGATCTTGGGCTGCTATCCGGAGAAGACCCGGCTCGACTGGACTTGGAGCCTGGCGGCCGTGCCCGTCAACGCTGTCGCCAGGCTGACCGTCGCTTTGAAGGACAGGCTTCGCCCTGCCGCGGCTTCGACCGGTCGAGAACAGGTGAAAGCACCGGTGAGCCAGCCGACCGTTCCCCTGCTGGAGATCCGTCAGGAGGCCGCGGTCCTGCTGCCTGGATGCAGCATCCGCAGGCTCCTCTTCTGGCGCTATCTGCTCGTCTTTCGCAACTGCGGCTGACGAGACCACTGCCCGCGCCCACCTCAACTGCAAATCCCGATCACTGTGGTTCGTGGTGCTGGGAGGCGGCGGACTCGGCTTGTTCCGGCGGCGTCCTCGCGGAGCGGCTGGACGATCTCCTCGCGCTGTGCGCGAGCCGGGCCAGGGATCGGACGCCGAGGCCGCAACAGCCCCGACCGCAAGGTTCACTCCGGCCGGGCCCCTCAGCCCACCTCGTTCTCCGCGACCGCCTGTCCATGGACGACCACGTCGCCGTCGTAGAACATCCCCGTGAAGATCGGGGAGTAGGTGAGCTGGACCTCGACCTCGACCTGGTCGGCGTTGGCGGCGATGCAGTGGGTTGCCGCTATGTCCGCGCCGGACATGCCCATTTCGCGGGCGAAGGCCTTTACGCGGGCGCCGCAGTTCGCGAAGTTGATGGGCGCGGGACCGTTCTGGTTCTCGTAGAGGTCCTCGACGTCTATGTCCTGGGCGGCGTAGCGCGCCGCCTGTTCCGCGATGTCGGCGGCACGTTCTCGCTTGGAGATGGACATGCCGCCGTCGATGACGAAGGCCGAGAGGGAGAGGAAGACGAGCGCGAAGATGATGACCGCGCCGGCGCCCGAGCCGCGGTCGTCGAGGCGGGCGCGACGGGTCTCCACCCAGCCATGTGCACGGGTGTCCGTCGAGCCCTGTGCACGGGTGTCCGTCGAGCCCTGTGCACGGGTGTCCGTCGAGCCCTGTGCACGGGTGCCCGTCCAGCCCCGTACACGGCTGTCCCTCCAGCCCCGTACACGGGTCCCTACCCAGCCGCGTACACCGGTGTCCACCCGCGTGCGGGCAGCGGTTCCGACCTCCGCCAAAGCTCTCACCTGCCCCATCACGCCTTCCGCTTGAAGGGATCGAGCGGCGAGGTGAACGTCGATGTCAGCCGGGTCGGGATGTCCAGGCCCAGCATCGCCAGGCCCCGTACCTCGCAGCTCACCTCGACGGTGAAGAGTTCGGCTTCCGCCCAGCCGGTGCTCGTCTTGGTCACGGTCACCGGGCCGGAGCAGACGTCCGTGAGGTCGGCCGCGGCCGCCGCTCGGGCCTCCGCCATCGCGGTGCCCTCTTCCTTCTGAATCGATCCGGCACGCGCCGCGTCCCGTGCGGCGCCGTCCAACGCTCCGCGCCCGTCGACGAGTTGCCCGAAGGCCACCAGTACGAGGATGAAGAGCATCATCACTGGAGCGAGGATCACCACCTCGATCGTGGACAGCCCCAGGTCCCGTCCGGCGGCGCCGCGCGCGCGGATCCAGCGGATCCAGGTGGGGAAACCCATCAAGGCCCATCCTCCGGTACGAATCTCTCCACCGGCCCCGAGGACTGCGCGTGCACGGTCAGGTCGAACCCGGGGAACACCGTGGGCACCTTCGCCGTGATCTCCACCCCCACCGTGTTCTGCTCCGGCTGGAGCATCGTCACGTCGGGGGACAGCACAAGCTGCGGGCCGAGCTGCTGGATGTAGCTGTCGACGACGTCACGGGCCTCGCCGCGCCATGCGCCGGGCTGCTCGTCGGCCGTGGCGCGGGCCTTGCGTGCGCCCGCCTGGGCCGCCGCCTGGGCCACGTGATCCGCGAAGAAGTACAGCGCGAACTGCACCGTCGCGAAGATCATGAAGAACAGCACCGGCGTGAGGAAGACGAACTCGATCGCGGTCATGCCGGAGTCACCGCGGGTGGAGGGGGCACCTTTGGCGGCCTCCACCCGGCGGCGGACCCAGCGACTTACGCACACGAGCGGTTCTCGTTCTTCCGAAGTAGACGAGTTGACGGATGGACGGGTGGACGGGTGGATCAGCAGGTACCGCTCTGGTTGGCGCCCGCGATGCAGTCCCCGACCTTGTTGGCGCCGTCGCTCAGCGCGGTGTTGATGATCGCGGCGACCACGCCGACGATCGCCACGACGACGGCGGAGATGATGACCCACTCCACCGCGGACGCACCCCGGTCGAGTTCGCCGGAGCGGGCACGCTGCACCCGGCCCTGGAGGAAGGTGATCAGGAAGTCCACCCCCGGGATCCCGGTGTTGAAGTTCCGTCCGTTCATGGTGAGTTGTCCTCTCGAATTCAAACGGGTAGGGAATGGACGTCAGACCTGGAACACGCGCATCGCG
Source organism: Streptomyces sp. NPDC093544 (assembly GCF_040683495.1). Classification (NCBI taxonomy): domain Bacteria; kingdom Bacillati; phylum Actinomycetota; class Actinomycetes; order Kitasatosporales; family Streptomycetaceae; genus Streptomyces; species Streptomyces sp. NPDC093544. Next base: position 50,652 of record NZ_JBFBEA010000017.1, read on the forward strand.
GCCGGGAAAATCAGGAAGACCAGGAAGCCGGCGCACAGCAACAGCTGCGCCACGAGCATGGACTGCGACTTCTCGCCCGCGCTGCCCTCGATCTCGGAGAGTTCGCGGTGCCGCATCGTCTCGGCGCGCGAGGCGAGCGACTCTCGTACCTTCGCGCCGTCGTCCGCGACCAGCGCCAGCGAGGCCGACAGGTCTTTCAGCTCCTCGACGCCCAGCTCCTCGCCGAGCGAACCGAGCGCCTGCCACTGGCTGACGCCGGTGATCCGGGCGTCGGCCAGCGCGCTGCGGATGCGCCGCGTCGCCCAGCCGTCGGAGATCTCGGCGGCGGCCATCAACGCCTCGGGAAGACCCCGGCCACCGGCCAGGCTCATCGACACCAGGTCCAGATACGCGCCGATCACGCGCCGCAGGTCGCGCCGTTTGTCGGCCGCGTCCCGCCGTACCTCCAGATCCGGGAGGAAGAAGAAGACGACCGCGAAGACCAGAGCCAGCCAGACCGGGATGATCGGGCTACGGCTGAAGCCGATCGTCCAAACCACCGCGAACAGGAGCGGGCCGAAGAAGACACCCCCCGCAGCAAGCAGGACCTTCGTCGCCAGAAAGTTCTCCCAACTCCGGTCCAGGACGGCCAGGTCGGCGCGGAGTGACCGCAGCTCCCAGCCCTGCTGTAGATAGAACTCGGAGACCCGGACGCCCACTCGGGCCCGTGCGCTGCCCAGCCGCCCGGCATCCTTGCCGGTGCCGCCGTGGTGCGCGGACTCGTACGCCGCGCCCCGCGCCCGCATCGCGTCGATCCGCGCGACCTGCGCGACCGCGCTGCGCTTGGACGGCATGAGGGCCCGTACGAGGGCGTAGACACCCAGGCCCAGGACGGCACCGATCACGATCGGCAGGGTCAGGTTCATCGGCGTACCGCCTCATCCCCAGAAACCGGCGTGCGAGGACGTACGAACTGCACCGACGCCTCGTCCCGCACCAGGAACCGCTCCGGAGTCTCGATCGTCGACAGCTTCCGCAGCCACCAGAAGCCGAGCGCGAACAGGCCGCAGACACAGGCGAGTACGAGCTGTCCGACCGCCGTGCCGTACGGCTCGACGAAGTCGCGGTTGAAGATGGACAGGCCGAGGACGAAGGCGATGGAGACCGCGACAACGATCTGGACCGAGCGGCGAGTTGAAGCCCGCTGCGCCATCACCCGCTGCCGCATGTCGACCTCCTCGCGCGACGACTTGGCCAGCGCGCCCAGGACTTGGCGCAAGCCCGGCCCGCGCAGCCGCGCGTTGAGGATGAGCGCGGCGACGATGATGTCGGCGGACGCGTCGTCGATCTCGTCGGCGAGGTGCTGCAAGGCCTCGGGAAGCGGGGTACGCGAGCGGAGACGGTCCACCATCGCGTCCAGGTGCGGCCGCAGCACGGGTGCCGCCGCGCGTGCCGCCGCGGGAATCGCCTGTTCCAGGCCGACCGCGCCCGCGATCGTGTCCCGGAGCGACTCGGTCCAGGAGGCCAGGGCCTCCACGCGGCGCATCGCCGACTTCTCCTCCGAGGCGCCGCCGAAGAGCTTGTCCCAGAAGAAGACGAGGATCCCGGCGGCGATTCCGGCCACGGCCCAGCGGGTGAGCAGGAGGACGACGAGCCCGGCGATGGCGGCGATCGAGCCGCGCTGCCCGACGAACCGGATCAGCTCGTTGGCCCGTTCGCTCGCCTTCTGCTTCTCGTGCTCGGGCTTGACGGGAAGCCCGCGTACGGCGACGGCGAGCAGCGCGAGTCCGCCGCCGACGGCGACCCCGCACACGAGCGCGTACAGAATGGACGTGGAGAACAGCCCGCCCATGGAACCGAGCGAGTCGAGTGCGGCAAGTGAAGTGGTGTGGGTGTCCCGGGTCATGGTCATCATCCCCAACTCCCGCTGCCCGGGAGCCGATAGCCCTGCGCGATGAGGTCTTCGAGGCACGCTATGGGTGCGTGCGGGACGATCCGGCCGTCCGGGGCCTCGGCGAACACCTCGCTGGAGAGCACGCGTCCGTCGACGCCGTTGACCTCGCGGACGGAGGTGACCATGCGCTGGAGGCGGCCGCCGGTCTCGTAGTTGTTGCGCCGCTGGATGAAGACGACGAAGTTCACGGCGCCCGCGATGAGCATCTGGCTGGCCTCGATGGGCAGCCGCTCGGTCGCCTGGAGCGCGTACGTGGAGATGCGGTTGAAGACCTCGCTGGAGCTGTTCGCGTGGATCGTGGACAGCGAGCCGTCGTTGCCCTGCGACATCGCGTTGAGCATCGTCACGATCTCGTCGCCGAGGACCTCACCGACGATGACGCGCGAGGGGTTCATACGGAGCGACCGGCGCACCAACTCGGCCATGGAGATGGTGCCTTGGCCCTCCGAGTTGGGCAACCGTTCCTCGAAGGCCACGACGTTGGGGTGAAGCTCGGCGAAGGTGTCGAGGCCGAGTTCCAGGGCGCGTTCGACGGTGATGAGGCGCTCGTGCGGCGGGATCTCGTTGGCGAGGGCACGCAGGAGGGTCGTCTTACCGGAGTTCGTGGCGCCCGCGATCATGATGTTCTTGCGCGCGCGGACGGCGCACGCGAGGAAGTGCGCGACCTCGGGCGAGATCGTCCCGTTGCCGACGAGGTCGGACACGAAGACCTTGCCCATCCGCGCGCGACGGATGGAGAGCGCGGGCCGACGCGTCACGTCCATCACGGCCGACAGTCGCGAACCGTCCGGAAGCCGCAGGTCGAGCTGGGGGTTGGCCGAGTCGAAGGGCCGCGAGGAGAGCCCGGAGTACGCACCGAGGATCTGGATGAGCTCGATCAGCTCCTCGTCGCTCTCCGCGACGGAATCGCCCTTGACCTCGCTGCCGTCCGCGAAGCCTACGAAGACCTGGTCGTAGCCGTTGATGTCGATGTTCTCGACTTCGAGGTTGTCGAGCAGCGGCTGGAGGCGGCCGACGCCGAAGAGCGCGGCGTGCACGGCGGCCGCGTACTGCTCCTCGGTCTCGGCGTCGAGAGGTGTCCGGCCGAGGTTGATCTCGGTACGGGCGTAGTCCTCAAGTATCTGAGCGATCACGGCACGCGCGTAGTGCCGTTCGTCCTCGTTGGACATCGGCGTGACGCCGCGGACCTGGTCCTCGCGGCGCTGCTCGGAGATCCGGTCACCGGCGTCCTGCCGGAACCGCTTGACCAGCTGGTGGTCGACCGCGGTCATCGCCCGGCTCCGGCGGCAAGCTGTCCGTGAGGTCCGGGGACCTGGCCATGGGCGGGTACGGCCCAGGCGGCGCCGTACTGCTGGTACAGATCCGCGGTGACCTTGCGGGCGGACCGGATGAGCAGCGACTTGTCGAGCCGCCCGCGCTTGCGCCCGGCCAACTGGTCGGCTCCGGCGGGGTCGTCGGCGAGCGTGCCGACGACCCGCGCACCGGTCTGCGCCGCTACGAGCATGTCGTTGACCTGGTGAACGAGCTTTGCGGACTCGCTCGGTTCGGCGATCAGGATGACGCCGATGAGGGGGTTCGCGAGGGTGGCCGCGCCACGCGCGCCGCCGTGCAGCTTGGCAGAGAGGGCGGCGGCACGGTCCCGGACACGGGCGATCGACTCCGGCTCCGTGCGGGCGAGCAGCAGTACGAGGGCGGCGTGCGGGAAGAGTTCGACGGCGGGGGTGTCTCCGCTGATCCGGCCGCAGTCGGCGATGACGTCGGCGGGTGCGTGCGGGGAGTCGGCGAGCTGCGCGAAGGCGCGGCCCAGGGTGGGCCACAACCCGGCGAGCCCGGCGGCCTGCTCGGCGACACCGAGGCCGACGAGGACTTCGAGCCCGCCGCTCAACGGCTGAACGTGGTCCCAGAGTTGGTCCGGTACGAGGCCACGGCGGGCCGTAGCCGCTATCGACAGCATGCCGGTGTTGGGGTTGAGCGGACCGCCGTGCGCGGCGGCACTGCGGTAGACGAGGTCGCCGCCGGCGGGGTCCGTCTCGGCGAGCAGGACCCGGCGGGGCCAGACGGCCGACAGGGCTACCGCGGCGGTGGTGACGCCGGGGGAACCCTTGTCGGCGGCGAGGGCGATGAGCGCCATGTCTCTTTACTCACTCGCCTTTAGTTGCCGGGGATGAGGACGAGGGCGACTTCGCCGGCCGAGGAGGCCTGCGCGACAGCGGCCGCGTCGGCACTGTCCACGGTGAGCGTGACCGGGAGGCTGGTGCTGCTGATCGTGCTGTCCGTCGACGTCTTGACGTTCTTGACCTCGGCCCGGTCGACGATCAGTGTGCTGTCGGCGCCTCCGGCACTCGACGAGCTGCTGCCGGCGCCGCTGTCCTCGCTGACGCGGTACACGGCCACGGTGTCGCCCGACTTGATGCCGTTGGGGTACTGGCCTTCCTTGAGGGCGAGGCCTACGGAGGCCTTGCCCTCGGGGATGGCCGCGACCTCTTCGAACATCTCGCCGATGACGAGGGTCCCGTCGTAGATCGGCGACTTGGCCTTGAGCTTCTTGAGCGCCTTGACCTGAGCCCACGTGATGTAGTTGACACCGGTGTCGTCCGCGACCATCACGGACTTCACGTTGTCGCCCACGGAGTCCCCGGCCTGGATGTTGGCCGTCACCTGGACGACCTCGATCCGGTCCCCGGCACGCAGCACCAACATGGTCGCGCCCAGCGCGCCCACGAGGATCAGAAGCACCGCGAGAGCGGCGAGCGCGGGTTTGCGCTCGCGAGGCGGCGCGGGAAGGCGCTCGCCCATCGCCGGATGGACCGGCGCAGCGGAACGGTTGTTGCCCGCCCCCGTACGCTCTTGGATCTTCACGCAACCGCTCCCCGTACACCCAAGAAGATTTCGACCAATTACCGCGCCAACCGGGACACTCCACCCCGGTCCGCCCTTGCCGGACGTACCGCCCGACCTGGCGAAACAGCCAGCGCGGAAGCGAGTCTCAAGCCATGGCACCGTATCAGCCGCGCATAAGCCCCTCAAGGCGCGTTACGGCCCGCGGACCTCAGGGGGCTCGACGTTATACAGCTGCAATGAGGAGTGGGGGACGCCTTGTTGAGCACGGGGATCCGGGAGGGGGAGATGCTGCGCAGCAGCGAATCTTCTGTCGTGCCGCCGCGGGGTCTCGTTACGGGGTGTGCACGAGGCCTGCACGAGGTGCTCACTGATAGCGGCGGGGCAGCGTGATCTTTCGGCCAGATCCAGAACAGGAAACGGTCGTCCGCATCAGGAAACAGCCGTGAGCAGGTTCTTCTCCAGGATCACCGGCAGTGACAGAGTCCGGTAGCCCACCGAGGCGAACAGGACGGTGATCCGGCTCTCCTCTCCGCTGAGGACCTCGCCGTCACCCCACTGCGGATGGCGGACCCTGGTGCCCGGCGGAAACGGGTGGTCGTGGCGCGTGGGCGAGGCGGCGGTCCGGGAGCGGGGCGGGCCCGGGACATCGCCGGCACCGGCACCGCCACCCGCGCCCGTGGGCCGCTGCTCGCACCTGTCGCAGTTGCCGCAGGGACCGTGCAGCCGTTCGCCGAAGTAGCCGAGCAGGAAACGCCGTCGGCAGCCGGTGGTCTCGGCCAGGCCGCGCATCATGTCGACGCGGGAGCGTTCCATGCTCTCGTGGGCGATGCCCAACTCCACCGCCCGTGCGGCGACTTCCTCGGCGTCGGCCCCTGGCACCGGGGCCACCTTTCCGCGCTCGGTGGTGACGCCTCCGGCGTTCTCCAGGAGGTTGAGGACCGCGGTCAGTCTGGTGGCGGACAAGCCGGTCTCCTGCTGGAGTTCGGTCGGTGTCACCGCGGTCGCACGGTCCCGCACCCGGCGGGCGACGTCCGCGATCGTGTCCGCGTCCGGGCGGCCGGTGGAGAAGAACCTCTGGAGGCCCAGATCCTCTGTGCGGTAGAGCAGGATGGCCCGGGAGGCCGCGCCGTCCCGGCCCGCCCGGCCTATCTCCTGGTAGTAGGCGTCGAGCGACCCGGGTACCGAGGCGTGCAGCACGAACCGTACGTCGGCCTTGTCGATGCCCATGCCGAACGCCGACGTGGCCACCACGACGTCCAACTCTCCACCGAGGAAGCGGTCATGGACCGCGCTGCGGTCGGCCGACCGGCTGCCCGCGTGGTAAGCGGCCGCGCTCAGGCCGAGTTCGCCCAGCTCGGTGGCGTACGCCTCGGCGTCCTTGCGGGTGGCGACGTACACGATGCCCGGCTTGGGCTCGGCCGCCGCCCGCTCCACCACGGCGCGGCGCTTGGCCGAGTCGTCCTGGAAACGGGTGACTTCCAGGCGGATGTTGGGCCGGTCGAAGCCGGCCACCACCTCGCGGACCTTGCACATGCCGAGCTGCTCGACGATGTCGGCGCGCACCGGTGCGGCTGCGCTGGCGGTGAGGGCGAGGATCGGCGGGCGTCCGATGCTCTCGGCGGCCTGTCGGAGTCTCAGGTAGTCCGGGCGGAAGTCGTGGCCCCAGGAGGAGACGCACTGCGCCTCGTCCACGACGAAGAGAGACGGTTTCAGCGCGGACAGCCGCTCCACCACCTCCTGCTTGGCCAGTTGCTCGGGGGCCAGGAACAGGAACTGGGCCTTTCCGTCGCTCACGCTCTCCCAGGCCTGCTCGTTCTGCGTCCTGGACATGGACGAGTTGACCGCGACGGCGGTCTGGCCACTGTTCCGCAGCAGTCCGGCGATCTGGTCCCGCTGGAGGGCGATCAGCGGTGACACGACGAGCGTCGGACCGGCGAGCAGCATGCCCGGCACCTGGTACACCGCCGATTTGCCCGAACCGGTCGGCATCACCACCATGGCGTCCCGACGGCCCATGACCGCCTTCATCGCGGTGAGCTGGCCGGGACGCAACGCGTCCCATCCGAAGACCTCCCGCGCGGTTCTGCGGAGACGGCGGGCGACGAACAGGCTGATCGGCAAAGGGACTCCCGGAGCGGTGGCGCGCGGCCGGGGCGGAACCGGACGGGCGGTGGTGGGTCTAGTGCCCACCCCCGCCGGAAGCAGTCCGTCGGCGACCGGATCCCGCGGACGAGGAATCGACCGGCCGACCACGAGGCGGGCCCGCCGGGACCACCCCGACCACCGCGACCACCGCGACTACTCCGCCCACTTCCGACTACTCCAACTACTCAGCGAAGCGGAACGTCGACGTGATCGCGTCGAAGATGTCGAAGAAGGAGTCCGCGAGGTCGAGGACCTGACTGCTCCCGGCGACGAGGGCGACCTTGCCCTCCTGTCCCGGCACGGGCACGAAGGTTTGCATGAGCACGGCGCGAATGGTGCGGTTCAGAGCGTCGTCGGGTACGACGATGTCCTCGATGCCGTACGTGCGCGCGGCGGGGCCCACGCCGGGGATGTCGACGGTCGTCACCTTGCGCCAGGCGTCCCCCTCCTTCTTGGCCTCGCGCACGGAGAGCTGGCCGGCCATGGTCTGGGGGTCGGTGGAGAGCGGCTCCCCGGTCGCGGAACGGCCGCCGACGATCGAGACGGTGACCGAACCGGTGATCGGGGTGTCACCACCGAAGGCCTCCGCCATGCAACCGCAGTACAGCGCACCGGACTTCCAGGCATCGGCGGCCGCCTTCTGCAGGAACGCCGCATACGTGTCGCGGTACTTGACCAGCTCCGGACGCTGCCGAACCCGCTCGTCGACCATCCGCCGTATCGAGTCGTCACGCGACTCGGGCCGCACGTCGAACTCCCACCACGACTGCGGCACCTTGATCCGAAAACCGCCACGCTCGATGGTGAGCGTCTCCATGTAGCGGGCCATGGTGTCTCCCCCGTCCCTCTGCCTGCCCCTACGCACGCCTGCTCGCCGTACACCTGATCGACTGATCGGCTCGGGTCAGCCTACGAGGTATCCGGGGTCGGGCCCGGGCCCGACCCCGGGCGCTCCGGCCGCGTCCAAGGAAGGAGAGCGGTTCTGCTCACCGTGTTCCGCAAGACGAGGATGCGCGAGACCGACGAGGTCCTGAAGGCACATCGGGCTCGGAAGCGGTGCGAGTCCGAGCACCCGCCAGCCGGTGAGCACGACGTCTACGGTAGAAGGGAGGAGGCCTGATGAGCAGCGGATACCACACCAGCTGGAAGGTCCCGCCGGAGCACCGCGAAGACCCGGAGTATCGCGCTGCGGGCGGCGGATGGACTTCGCCCAGGCGGTCTACGACCGGGCCCTCCGCCCTGGGCTGGAGGACGGCCGAGCTGGCTGATCGGGCCGACATGTCCGAGGAGGACATCGAGTCCATCGAGGAGAGCGGTGTCGACCCGACTCTTGAGTTGATCGAGCAACTGACCGCCGCCCTTGAATCGGGTGCACGGATCGACCCGCGCACAACCCCCGAGTTCCGTTTCGAGGGCCACGCGGCCTGAGGCCCCGCCTGCGACGACCTGGTACGAGCGAATACGAGCAAACCCCGCCGCGTTACTCCCGCTCCCCCGGCCCCGGCCCTAGTGTCCGCCCTCCGAGCCGCCCGGCTCCCCCCGCCCCTCCCAAGGCCGCGCAAGCCCCACCAGCGCGGCTCCCGCCCCCGCGACGGCGATCAGCATGATGACCGCCATGGGCACGGAGCTGTCCTCGCCGAACAGGCCGACGAGCGGGGAGGCGAGGGCGCCGAACAGGAACTGCAGGCCGCCGAGGAGCGCGGAGGCGGCGCCCGGGGCGGCACGGCCCAGGGTCTGGCCAAGGCTCGTCGTCGACGGGTAGACCATGCCGACGCCGGTCATGGTCACGAACAGCGTGGCCCAGGTGCCCGCGAGGGTCTCGCCGACGGTGGTGACCAGGACGACCTGGGCGAGCGTGCCGAGCGCGGCCGTACAGACGCCCGCCGTGAGGAGGGTGTTCAGGCGTACGCCGCGCCCCGCCAGCTTGGCGAACACGGCACCGGCGATCAGCATGCCGACAGCGTTGGAGGCGAAGATCAGTGAGTACGTCGTCGACGAGACCCCGTGCAGGTTCTCGAAGACGAAGCTCGATCCGCTGACGTACGCGAACATCGCCGCAGAGCAGAGGGCCAGGACAAGGACGTACCCCATGAAGGTCCGGCGGCCGAGCAGAGCGCCCATCGCACGGAAGGTGCTGGCGAGGCCGCCGCTCTGTCGGCGCTCGGGCGGCAGCGTCTCGGGCACCTTCCGCAGTACCGCGAGCAGCAGCGCGCCGCCCATGGCGGTGAGGGCGACGAACACCGCACGCCAGGTGGACACGGAGAGGATCGCGCCGCCGAGTACCGGCGCGGCGATCGGTGCCACGCCGAGGATCAGCGAGAGCAGCGCGAAGTAGCGGGGAATGTCCGGGCCGTGGAAACGGTCCGTGAGCACCGCGCGCGCCAGAACCATGCCCGCCGCTCCGGCGACGCCCTGCAGGAAGCGGGCGCCGGTCAGGACGATGATGTTCGGCGCGATGGCGCAGACGAGGGAGAAGGCGACGAAGCCCGCGGCTCCCGATATGAGGAGCCTGCGCCGTCCGAGACCATCACTGATCGGGCCGATCACCAGCTGCCCGACCACGAGACCGGCCAGGAACGCCGTCATGGTCAACTGCACCGCCGAGCTGCTCGCGTGCAGCGAGTCGCCCATCGAGGGGAAGCCGGGGACATACATGTCGATGGCGAGCGGAGCGACGGCGGTGAGCGCCGCGAGGACCACCACGAGGAGCGCCGCTGCGCGCTTCGACGGCTGGGCGGGAGTGAGGGTGTCGGCGTCGCCATCGGCGTCGTGGGGGACGGTCTTGTGACCGGAGGACAGGGCTACCATGGACTTAAAGGTAACTGATGGTTCACTGGTTAACAATTTCCACCAGGTTAAAAAAGGGTGATCCGCATGTCACTCCCGACCGCCGATGTCCGCGGGCAGTGGGCCGCGCACAACCCCGGCCTCGACACCTCCCCGATGGAACTCATCGGTCTGCTCAAGCGCATCACCGCACTGCTCGACCGCGCCGTCGAGCCGCTCTACGAAGGCGCCCCGCTCACCGCCCCGGAAGTCGACATGCTCATCCCCCTCCGCCACGCGACCGAACCGGCCATCGCCCGCCGCCTCGCCCAACAGATGGGCCTCTCCCGCGCCGGCGTCAGCAAGACCCTCGCCAGACTGGAGAAACGCGGCTTCATCCAACGCACCCCCAACCCCGCCGACCGGCGCACAGCACTGGTCACCGTCACACCGGCGGGCAAGAAGGCCGTCGACGACCTGTTCCCCCGGCAACTGGCCGCGGAGGTGGAGCTGCTGGCAGGACTCGGGGAGGACCGGGAGTGGGTCATGGGGGCGTTGGGGCGGTTGGCGGGGGTGATGGAGGGGCATTTGGGGCGGGGCTAGCGAACTTTGCAGATCACTCCGCCGGAGTCGGGGGCCCGGACCGGCGGTTCTGCCGGCAAACAACGGATGAAAAACCTGGCCCCCGGCACCGTAGGACGTCGGGGGCCAGGTGATCGCGTTCAGCGAACGTACGGCAGAGTCGATGGCCCCGCCAGGCCTACTCGTCAGCGAACGTCTCAAGGCTCGCCGCCCGCCTGCGCCCAGTGGACTCCACGGATCGCGCGTTCGCGGGGTGCTTCTATGCCTCGGTGATCCGTCAGCGGTTCACGGACTGGATCTCCTTGACCGTCACGTCCTGCTCGTACGTGGACAATCCGTCCGGCAGAGCCGGCTGCCGCGCGGGGCCGTCCGGGTCAGCGGAGTCGGTCCAGGTCACCTGCCAGGTGATCGACGCCTTGAAAGGATAGGTTCCGGTACCGGACGAGCGACGGTACGTGACGTTGCAGCCCGCGTTCTTACTGTCGACCGAATAGCCGTCCTCGCCCTTGACGAGGTCGTACGTGCAACTCTGCGGGTCCGCCTCGTCGGTGCCGGCCTCGACCTTGAGCGCGACCGGGGTCGCGACGGTGGTCGCGGCCATTTGGACACCCTTGTAGTTGATGCTCGCGGTCGTCCACACGCGATCGAAGTCGCCCTTGAACGCGACCCGCGTACCGAGATTGACGATCAGCCGGTCCTCACTCGGGCTCAACTCGACAGGCGGCGCAGGCAACTTGGTTGAGTTGTAGGCCAGTTCGGAGAGGATCTCCGGAGTCAGCTTGTTGGGGTCCGGTTGCGGATCCGCCGGCGGGACCCAGATCTCCCAGCTGTCCGTGGTGACAGGACAGGCCTCGGTGTAGTTGTCGTCACGGAACTTCACCTGCCACCAAAGACCTTCGTCGTCCTCGTGGTACTTCTCCTCCTCCCGCTTCTTGGCGTAGCTCGCCGCAGGCTCCAGCGCCCCGCCGTACGAGGACTTGATGAACTCCTCGTACTCCTCCGGCGTGTACATGGGCTCGTACCAGCAGACCGGAGGTTTCCAGCTCGCGTTCGACGACGTGGCGGTCGTGGTGGACTCGCCCGAGCCGGTTCTACTCTGCGCGATGCGGATGTTGGCGCCGATGGTGCCGTTACCGGAGGTGGCGTTGGAGTCGGGGGTGGGCGGGTCGGGCTGAACACTCCCCTGATCGTCCGCTGTGGTCTCGCCCGCATACGCGGGGAAGCCCGTTGCCAGCACCACCACCAGGCCTGCGGCCGCGGCCGTCCGGAGAACCGGACGAGCAACGTCTGCCCTTATCCCTGCACGCATGCCGCGTCCCCCTTCTTCCAACTCTGCTGCGTCACTTGCCAGTCCCCGGCGGAGTCCTGCACGGCTTGGAGCGTGTACAGGACGAAGTCCTTGTCGCTGGGCTGGGTCCGCTGCACCTTCCCCGTCTTGATCTCCTTGTTGTACGCCTTGCTCTGGTCCTCGCAGTAGTGGACAGCCGCCGTCTTGCCGTTCGCGACGTCCGTGACCTCGAAGTCGAAGTACCGGTAGTCGCCGGTGACGGTGAGCCCGTCTCTTTTGAACGTCGCGGCGTTCTCGACCCAATAGGTACGGGCGTAGGCCGCGAAGTAGCGATTCATGTTCACGGTCTGACCATCCCCCTTGGCGAAGGCCTCAATGCGAGCCTGAGCCGCATACGCCGTGTCCCGCAGAATGGCGTCCTTCGTCGCGTCCCCGGTCGACTGCCTCTCGACGGTCACCTCAATGTCCGCAGGAAGATCGAAGGTCGGCGCGCCCGCCTCGGCCGATGCGGAGGCAGAAGGCGACGCGGAATCCGATTCACCCGAATCCGCCCCTGCGATCTTGTCGTTGCCGGTGTCGGATGAATCACCACTGCAACCAGTCACGGACAGGGCAGCAGCAACAATGAGACAGGCCGCAGCCGCCCTCCGTCGCATTGTCAGCATGGCGGGCGTCCTCAGGGGTAGATGATCAGCGTGCCAAGAGATGATGGCATGACGGGCACACCTTGGGCCAAGTGCGGCAGCAAGCCGTGATTGCTTCGCAAAACACCGCACACCACGGCTTCACTGAATTGACACGTCTCGCAATCCAGCGTCCAGCGCAGCGATCCCGCGATCGAGGCGTACGGCCGCTGCGTGGGCGGGTCCACCATCCCCTCTGCGACTGGACACGGCGAACGCGGGACGAAGTAGCCGACGACTCCGGGCACGCAGGCAGACACAAGGTCGAGGGTAAGAACGCTCACGCGACCGCACGTCACGCTCACCGCCCCTGCTCCGCCCTGCTCTTCCCCATGCCCTTCCTACGCAGCTTCTTCATCCGCGCCCGCTTCCCCTCACCACCTGCAACTCGGCGCGGGCGCTGAGGACCCGCCAGAGGGTCCACCCGACGAGTGCGACCGTGACGACGTAGGCAAGGAACGTGCTGCCGGTTCCAGGGATGTAGCGCCACTGCGACTCACCCGACGGGCAATGCCTCCCGGGCAGCGCACTCAGCATGTACGGGGACGGCCCGTACGCCACCACCACCACGCACACCGGCAGCCCCGCCGACCGCTCCGAGCGCCGCAGCCGCAAACTCCCCGGCTCAGTCCCGAAGAACCACAGCACACCGATCCCGCCCGCCACGCTGACCAACCCGCAGAGAACCCCGAATCCCCACGAACCTCCGGGCCACACCAGCAGAACCGGCACCGTCTGCCGAACCAGCCACTTCCAGGCGCCCATTACCCACAGCGCGACGCCGGCCGCGACAGCGAGCGCGATCGCGCCTGTCGCGATCCATACCCCGTCACGTGCGGTGAACTTGCCGACGACCTGCCTGTCGCCGCCTCCACCTGGTCACCGGTCGGCGACGAAGGAGCCCATCCCCCGGGTGGTGGTGATCAGCCCTTCTGCCCGCAGGGCAGCGGTGGCTTTGCGCACGGTCACACGGGAGACGTCGAACTCCTGCTCCAGCTTCACCTCCGAGATGAGTCCGCGCACGGGGTATTCGCCGCTGGCGATCCGCTGTCGGACCACCTCGGCGATCTGCTGCCACTTGGGCCTCGTGGGGTCAAATTCGAACACAAGCGAAGTGTACGTAGACATACGGAGCTAGGCATAGCAGCCCCTTTAATAACCTAGGTATAGACAGGTCATTACATGTCGACCTACCGTGGGACGACAGAAGACCCCCGCGACCGATGGGACGGCCCGGGGGCATGGCCGAACGCTTCGAAGGAGCGCCAGCATGCAAAACCCTATCCTCCGACTCCTCGGATGGATCCTCACCGCCTTAACACCGCGCCCGAGCGGCCGACACCGAGCAACACGTCTCACCCGGCGCCTCTCAGCTACGCCCGCTCTCCAACTCCCCCACCGCGTCAGCCCACTTGATGGCTACGCATCATCACTCGTACGCCCCTACCTCCTGGGCGACGCCGAGTCACACCTGGAACGCCGCAGGCAACGCGAACGCCGCTACGCCCTCTACCTAGCAACACTCGGCATCGACGTCGGCTCGGCTCACATCCACGGCATCCCCGTGGGAGCCACCCAATGACCGCCCGCCCACCGGTCCGCATGTGCGCCCGCTGCCAATGCACCACCGACGAACCGGTCCTGGTCCACGAGGTACACGCGGCCACCGGCCCCGGCTTCAACGTCTACGCCTGCCCGGACTGCGCCGACCACTACCCACCCATGACGGACCCCCTGGAACTCCTCGAAGCCGAGGCCCCGAGACCGTCCCGGATGACCATCCGCGTCTACAAGGTCGACGCAGGGGGCGCCGTCGTCCAGGAGGGCGGCGCGATCCGTACTTGGACGGGCAGCCGCATCGACCCCACCCCACAGACCTCGGCTTTCCCACCGTGCAGCTGCCCAAGGTGCAGGACAGCCCGATAGCTCCAGCGAAGACACACCCATAGGTCTACCCCCGGACGCCACCCCGAGCGTCCGGGGCCAGCCCCATCAAGAGCCGACACGATCAGGGCACAGAAGGCGACCGTTTTGCCCCGCTAGATCATCAATCAGTCACCTCTTGAAGGAAGTCCAGCCTGGCGAAACCAACAGCCCCACCGATACCGTCATTGCTCTTGACTGCATTTTTGTCTTACGGGGAGTCCACTTTGAAGCGCCGCTCTTTGCCCGTTGCTGCCGCGCTCGCCGCGACCGCAACCCTGCTGCTGACCGCGTGCGGCGGTGGGGACGACAAGTCCAGCGACGGTGACAAGATCGCTGGCGCTCAACAGGGATCGGAGAAGCCGAAGGCGTCGTCGGAATCGCCGGCAGCACCGGCGGAGGACAAGCCGGACGGCGTGGACGTGTCCCTGCCCAAGGACATGAACCTGGTCTTCGACTGGGACAAGCCGGAGAGCGAGAACGAGGCGGCCGCGATGGCTGACGCCGCCAACTTCTTCCGGGCCATCTACCGGGGCGTCGACAAGCGCACGACCAAGGACGCGGCCGTGGCTGCCTACGCCACCGGCGAGGGGCTGAACTACGCGAAGACGCAGATCGACGCCTGGATCGACGGCGGCTGGACCGCCACCGGCACCCTGCGCCATTACCAAGCCACCACACGTTCCACCACGAACGGCAACGCGGTGGAGGTGGCGTTCTGCGCGGACTCGGGCAAGTTCTACGGCAAGGAAATCAAGACCGCGAAGGTCCTTAAGACCGAGCCCAGCATCGAAGACTTCGACTACTACAAGATCATCATGGTCAAGTTTCCCACGGGTACGGACCTGTGGCAGGCGTCCCAGGTGTTCGTCGAGACGAAGGCGGCGAAGTGCCAGTGAACGCATCGCGGCGCACAGTACTCAGCACCGCGGCCCTGACACTGGCCCTCAGTGCCTTCGTACTCACGGAATCCGCTTACGCGGCAAAGCCTGTGGGTTCCGACAAGGGAGCCAGCGCAGATCAGCAAGGCGGCGGAGACGGCACCGGCATCTACGCCGCCGCACAGGTCCAGTACTCCGGAGCTGTCGCCAAAGACGGCAGCAGTGGAAACGTGACCTCGTCCGACGTCAACTGGACGCCGCCACCTTGCTGGTACGCCCCTTACCTCGGCGCCAAGGACTTCAAGGAAAAGATGTCCAAGGACATCGAGAGCTCCAAGAACGCGCCCGGCATGGCTGGCCACGCAGGCGCGGCGATCGGCGAGATGGAGCGCCACTACGAGGATGAGTACGGCTGGACCGACACCCCCGGCTACAAGGACTACAACGTCGAGAAGGACGGCAAGGGGATGTTCTGGGCTGGTGTCGAAAACCCCAGCGAGCCGGATTATCTCAAGCGGAAATCGTGTACCGACCTGCCCTTCTGGGTCGACAACGGCGACGCCCCGCCGCCCCAGTACGAAGAGGCCATTACTCCAGAGATGCTCGCCGCTCTCGCGTACCAGCACATGCGGCTCCCCGATACCAAGGTCACCCTCGCCCCCGAGGGCAACACCAAAGTGAACCTGCCGACTTGGGCCTGGCTCGACGACGCAGTCTTCGACAAGGTCCAAGCGACGGCAGCCATCAACGTCCCCGGCTTCAACATCCAGGCGACAACGACCGCCACCCCCAAGTCCCTCACCCTCGACCCCGGCACCGAAGACGCGATCACCATCCCCGCCAACGGCGAATGCCCCATTGTCGACGGCAAGATCGGCGAGCCCTACGCCAAGGGCAGGTCCGAGGAGACCCCGCCCTGCGGCATCATCTACCGCCGCTCCTCCAGCGACGGCACGTTCCCCCTCAAGGCCGCCCTTACCTGGGAGATCAGCTGGACGGGCACCGGCCAGGCCGGCCCGGTCGGCATGCCCAACGGCACGATTGAGGCCGTCCAGGAAATCACCGTCCAGGAAATCCAGTCCGTCAACCGGTAAGCGTCCCCCGACAAAGCCAACGCTGAGACAAGTTGACCGCTCTCGTGCTGGCACAGGTTCTCACACAGTGGCAGGCGAGTTTTTGCCGCTAGCGAAAAGAATCAAGGAAGGAAAGGATCAAAGCAGTGGGCTTCAAGGGGATGGACGATGTCCAGGCACCGAAACTGGCTGCCGCCGTCGATGTCTTGGGGGGAACACTCACCATCCAAGGTGGGTTGATCAGCAACATTCTGGCAAAATGGGACGCAAAGGCGGAAGGCGTCTCTGATTTCCCGAAGAAGGCATCGTGGGCACAAGACGAGGCCAAAGACATCCGACGCCGCCTGGGATTGTCCAAGGACGATCCGGAGGCGATCCTCACCTTCGCAGGCCTCGCTGGTGCGCTAGAGACGTGGAAAGAGTTCAAAGAGGGCACCCTCAAGGACATCAAGACACCCCTCAAAATCCTCAAGATTCCGACCGCTATTGAGGCTTCGATCCACCTTTACGAACGGTGGGCCCAGGGCCAGAACGTAGCGGGCGCACGGGCGGTCTGGGAACTCAACAAGTACTTCGGATCATCCGCCGAGCGCATCGCGGCGAAGCGTGGCGAGCTCCTGAAGGAGCTCCTCAAGGACCAGAAGATTCGCAACTGGTACAAGGAGCCCTGGAAATGGCAGCAGGCAGTCCGGAACACTGCCATACGCCTCAAGATCCCGTTCGCCGCGAAGCTCTTCACCAAGGCACCGGGGGCAGGCATGCTCGCGCAGAGAGTCTTCCTTCCCCTCAGCATCATCAGCGGCGTCAAGGAGATGTTCCTCCCCACTCACGAAGGCGCCCAGGGCTGGGCTGACCGCGGCATGGGAGGCATCCAGGCCGCGGGTGCCGTAGCCGTGCTGGGCGGCGCGGGTATGGCCACAGCCCTTGGAGCATCCGCCGCAGTGGCCGCCGCAGTCCCCGTCGTAGGCTGGGTCGCCCTTGGCGTGGCCGGGGCCTACTTCCTGGGCAGTTGGGCCTGGGACAAGTGGGGGGACGACATCAAGGACGGCGCCAAGCAAGCATGGAAGGCCACGACGGAGTGGGCCGGCGACATCAAGGACAAGGGTGCTGAGATCGTCAACGGAGCCAAGAGTGCCGTCACCAACCTAGTCCCTAACACCATCCGAAAATACAAGTTCTGGTAAGCGAGCATCGGACGCTAAAGCATGCAAAGCCCTGAAATTGACATGGACCTCCAGGAGTTCCGCGGAATCCTGGCTGAGGCGCTCGCCGAAGGAGGGACCCAACCCCTCCTGAGGCTCACCGATGAAGAGATAGCCATTCTCGATCCCGACTCATTGACCGAATGCGTCGCCCCCACACCGCGGATCGGTGAACTCTCCGCCCAGGAACGCGAATGGGTCTACGCCACCGCGCTACGGTCTCTCGTCTCGCGTGAGGCGGTGGAAATCGCCAACATCGACGAACTCGACGCCGTGCTTCGAGCGTCTTCCGTGACCTCCGGGTCCGGCGACGGTGACTCCGACGCGGGCAGCAATCCGGCATCCACCCCTTCCGGTGTGGACCTCGACATGCGTATCACGCCCGAGGTAAGCCTCGCGCTGACCCTGCGGCGAACTGCCGCGCGGGCGCTGGCTGTCGAGCAGCACACTTCGACCGGTGTCACGCACATGCTGGTCTACATACACGCCGAGGACCTCTACCTCGTGGAGCGTGTCACCGCTGGCGGCCTGCACATGTTCACTCTCGCCAGCTCCGTCAAGGACGCGGCGGAGATGGTGCAACTCTTCATCGATCCCTTCGAGGTCGCAGACAAGGACGGCCGCGCCCAGCAGATCACTCCAGAGCAGATCAGCGCTGACAACGTCGGCAGCGCCCTAAGCGAGGCCATCAACAACGCGCTGGTGGTCGGCCAGACAGTGCTCCTCGCCGACGCGCCAGGTCCGCTCCTGACGACGTACGCCACCGATAAAGCCCTGTGGACGGTTTACGTCGAGAAGCCGAACGCTGCGACCGGCATTGAAGCACGCCCCGTCGGCAAGGCGACGCTACTCAAGCTGATCATCAAGCTGATCACCCCGAGCTGAGGAAGGCGGAGACGTGTCCAGAGAGAGCGATTGCCGTGAGGACGTACGCCTGCTCAAAAAGTACGCGGACGAACTTGAGCATTCCGTCGACAACGTCCAGACCCTCTCCGGTCCTGCCACATGGACGGGGCCCAAGAGTGATCGATTCCGCAGCGAGTGGTCCGGTCACAAGAAGCAGATCAAGGACGCCGTGGCCAACGCGCGCGCCGCGATAGACAAAGCGCTCAAGCGCGTGGAGCAGGAAGAGGAAGACAAGAAGAAGACAGGAACCGGGAACTAGCGCCGTGGCCAACCAGCAACGCACTCCGGCTCGCGACGCATCCCCCACTCAGGCACGCCGGGTAACCGCCGCGACCATCGACGCGCTTGCCGCCTTGGTATGCGGTCTCGCGGCCGGAGCCACGGCCGGCGTGAAGGTGGTCGACGGAGTGGTCGAGCTCCGGCCGCAGTCCCCCACGGTGTGGGGCGCAGCGCTCGGCGCGGCCCTCGGACTGTCCTTCCTCAACCACGTCCTACTCACGGTGACGACCCGGGCCAGCCTCGGAAAACTACTCACCGGACTGCAAGTGGTCCGCACATCCGACGGCGGACGCCCGGGCTTCTTCCGCCTCATCGGCCGCTGGCTTTTCGGCTTCTACTGGATGGTCGTCTTTGTTCCTATCCATCTGGCAACGGATAGCGATGTGGAGCAACAGGACGTGGTAAGCCTCCATATGGTGCGTCGAGTGCCCCGATCCTAGTCCCGTCAGTACAGAGAGGCAGAGTCTGTTGAGCGGCTTCAGTTCCTTGTCCCGCAGGCGACGGACCATCATTGGTGGTGGCGTAGCCATGGCCGCAATCGCCGGATTCACCATTTATCGGGTGACATCAAGCGATGCGGACCAGCCGTTGAACGTCGACTTCATACTCGGGGGCGGGGCTGAGGTAAACGGCAAGGGCGACAAGTTGGCCATCGTTGGCTCATACGAAGGCCTCGCCGCCTCCTCCGATGGCACCGTCTATCTGTTCACTCAAGAGAAGGACGGGATGGCGATGTGGCGGAAGAAGCCATCTGGTGCCGCCGAACGGATCCCCGTCACCGGCCTAGACACGGCCACGGCAGAGCAAGCAGCCGTGGCGCCCGACGGGTCCGTCTACCTCGCCGCAGGCGACCTCTGGAGGATCAGCCCAGGAGGGAAGGCAACCAAGGTCATCGACACAAGCTGCGAACAGCCCACTCCGCTCGCCACAGCAGTCAAGGAGTTCTGCACCGGGCAGGTCACAGGGGTGACTGTCACCGAGGACGGCTCTGTCTACATCGGCGATCAGGTGAATTGGGGGGACATCGCCTCGTATGTTCACAAGCTCAATGGCAACTCCATCGAGCTTGCGGCGGGGCGCCCGCCACAAGCCGGCGAGTCCTACAAGCAGTCCAACCCGGCAGTGAAGAACGGCATCAATCCGACCGCCGGAACAAAAGCGAAAGATGTGCTGGTTACGGATAACTGGAACTCTGGTTGGCTCGCGTCCGGCAAGGAAGGCCTCTATTGGAGGACTGGTCTTGGGATTGTCCAGGTCAACAATGACGGCACGTTGAGCCCGTTCGTTGGAGCCGCTTCTCCTGGAAAGATCACTGAAGCAAAAGGTCCTTTCGAAAGTGTGGGCCGTGCTCTCGATGCGGAGATCCAACGCAACGCCTCCGATGGCACTCGAGGCGACTTGGCCGTAGTTCCGGGGCGTGGCGAGGTTTACTACACAGAGGCAGGGGATAAATATACCCCCTCCCTGGAAGGCTCGTATCGCTGGCGTGGTGTCACATCCGATTCGCAGAAAGAGCTCATCGAAAAATCGACCAATGGCAAGCTTGTCTACCGAGTAACCAATGGCAAATTGGCTCCTGTAATCGGAGGAGTTCAAGCCATCGCTGCTTCCGACAGCGCTCTGTTCGTCGCAGTGGAATCCCAGTCCGGAGACGACAGAAGTAACCCGGAGAACCGGAGAACGGCAGTAGTCCAACTGCAACTTCCCGAGAGTAAGTAAGAAAAGCGCGTGCCGACTTACTTTGCCGCTTCATCCAGCTTACGCTGCTGCGCATCAACGATCTTTTGCGGTATGGCAATAAAATTGTGCTCGAACTGATCCGAGGCGGAGATCTTGGTCAACGATGCCCCGTTCTGGACCATCACGTAGCGAATCTTCCGGCCCATTTGGTACTCAAGTGAGAAGTCCACGGACTTATCTCCGAGATCGGTCTTGTTCGCCGCTACTTGGCGAATCCTGTAGTCCTCTCCGGAAAGTGTCACCTCAAACCCCGAACTGCAAGACGAGATGGCGTTCCTCAAGTCCTGCACGGCCTGCTCGGCCGCCGACTCCGACCCGGCGCTCGACAGCACAAGTTGAAAGCTTGCTTCCGGACTCTCGGAACCAGTCGATGTCCTGACAATGCTCCGCAGCGCCAGACGCTCGTCATTCGACGAAACCACAGGAGCCATCACCGCAACAATCGGCTGGCATGATTTCTGCACAGCCTGTGCCGACGGATCGGACTTGATGTCCGAATTATCGCGGATCGTGTACCCGGGCACATCACCCTGATTCAGTGCTGCCTGCTTTATTTGCGCCTTGGTCAGCGGCTCACTTCCCGCCGTTCCCTCATCTCCTCCGCACGCCGTTGCACTGAGTAGAACAACGGTCGTGGCGATGGTCGCAGCAACTCTTTTTCCGACAATACCCATTGCGCGCACCTCACTTGTAGTGCTTTCTAGATGAATGTCACCAGCCTGGCACAATTACCCATCCTGCCCGGGATAGTCCCGCCCGTCCCTGCCCGTTGAGAATTCTGGCCAGACCGCGTTGACAACCGCCGGATCTTGCAGCCATTTCCCGTAGGCAGTGCGCTGCGCATTCGTCATGTCGGAAACATCCTTGATCTTGCCGCCCTTGTCCAGGAAGTTCCCGTCACCCTTTGCGTAGTCCTTGGGATCGCCCGTGTACTCCTTGGTGGTCTTCTCTCCCTTCTCTCCGTCAGTCATAATCGTCACTTTCTCGATCCTGTCATGCTCCCGAGCCGAGTCTGCATTATTCTGGTAGTCGGTCTGCCAAGAGAAATCAGCTGTCGCTTCCTTGACTCCCTTAAATTGCTCTTTCAGACCCTTGGGAGCATCGTTCGCATCGACCTTCACAAGCTCCTTGATCCAACCAGTGGCAACGTCCGATCCCAGTCCGTAAGCGACCCCGATAGCTGCACCCTTGGCACCGGCCAACCCTGCTCCGCCCGTTGCACCCATCGCCACAGCGCCGGCCTTGTCGATCACCGAAGCCCGGAAGGCATTTGTGTCATTGACCCATTTATCGATGCCCATATCGAGTTCGGTCGAGGCCGTCTTGAATGTGGTCACATAGAACTGCTGCATCATGCCGCGTTTCATGGAATCATACGAGCCAGCATCTTTGGAGCTCTCGTGAGTCCCGTACGCGTGATCAAGTTCCTTCTTGTCGTAGGACTGGAAAAGCGCACTGAGAGTGCCGGCCGCTTTGGGATCACGAGCTGATTCCTCCATCAGTGATCGCCACATGCTCGCGGATGCTTCAAGGCCAGGACGGCTGCCGTCCTGGCCTTTCATGTAGTCCGCGAGGCTCCATTTGCTGGCATCCTTGAACTTCGCTTCACCTTTGGCCACGATATCGCCCCCCCAGAGTGAATTACCCACCGGCGAGGTGACCGCGTATTCAAGGTCTTTCCAATACGCTGTAATGATGCTCGCATAGAGAGCCTGAGTTCCGTCGACCGGATGCAGCCCCTTTGTGTCGGATCCGTTCCTGTGCTGATAATTGTCAAACAGGATCCGTGCTGTGTTCTTCTCGGCCAGCGATGGGTTCTCGCTCTTGAGTCCCACAGTCCCGGAATTGAGCAAGTCAAAGAACGCCTTCCCGCGTTCCTTCGGCTCATCCACCTTCCACGGGCCCGTTGGGTAAAGGGCCTTCAGGGCGAAACCATTATTATGGTCAAACCACTCACCGGAGGCCTCCGGGTTTTGCGAAATAGCGTCGAAGAGCTGAGTATAGTTATCCTTTCCCCACTCCCCTTCACCCATTCCGCTATTCCCGAAGAACCGAGTCTCGTCGGTCTTCGTATCCTTCTTGAAAACTCGATCACCAAAGGCTACAAGGAAGTCCTTGTCGTGCGAGCCTCCCTTAAGGAACGGAGTTAGCCGGTCAGGACGAAATCCCTCATACTCTCCCAATGCGGAATCGTCGAACCACTTGTTCCATGCCTGCTGCTTAGCCTTGGGCGAATTCCCCTCGAAGGCCACCTTCGTGAATGTTCCGAAGGTGTCTGCGATGACCGCACGATCCTTCTCTCGCTGGTCAGGGTGATCCTTGTAGAAATCATTGTTGTGGTCGCCCATTTCGTTGGACATCCACATCAGGCGCTGCGATCCAAGTGTGTTATAGAAAGCTTTCAAATAATCCGCATCTGCCTCGTTGGCGCGCAATTCAGCGAACATCTCAGGACTGATGTTGTCCCCGTTGTTCAACTTCTCCTTGAACTCATCGCCCAGTTTCTTTCCGTCAGCCTGTGACTGCTTGGTCTGTCCGACCATGCTTTCCTTGATCTGCACCATGCCTTTGTAGCCGTGGCCGTACTTCTGGTCCTCCCCGATGGCGAGATGGTGTCGGCGCCTGAGCATGGGAAGCTGATTCTCGGCCCACCCGGCGATGGCAAGCAGGTCGGTCAGCGGGGCCGTTTCGACGCCGTATCGCTCGAAACTCGACTTGATCCACGTCGCGCTGGACTTCAGCTTCTCCTGGTCCTTCTGGAGCGATTGGATCGTCTTGGCCAGCTGATCAGGGTCGATACCGGAGAACCCGTCCCCACCGCTGCCGCCGTCCTTGCCACTTCCCATGAAAGTCTCCCCGTTCAGTAAATCTTGCGTGCTTCAGATGCCTGGCTTGCCTGGCATGTCTTCGTATCTTCGTGAATTTTCTGCGAATATTTTGCGCGGATTCCTCGGGCAAGCGCTCCATGCGCGAGCGTGCGAGCGTCAGTAACGCAGATCCATCCGCATCATCTTCGCCTCGGAAAGCGGCACCTTCTCAGGCAGGGAGTCGATCTTCTTCTGCACCGCCGGGATGAGCTTGTCGATCTCCCTGATCATGCGGCCACGGTTGCCTTCAATTTCGTCATGCCATCCGTTGGCGGTCTTGCCGACCCAAGACTTTCTTTTGTCCCCAACATCCTGAGATGCGGTTTTCAGGCATTTTTTGAGCTCTTTGACCTCATCCACGAGATTCCCCTTCAACGTCTCGAGATGAGTTCGATAAGGGTTGTCGACCTTCGGTTGTTCGTTCGTCTCCCCCATTGGCCCTCCAGCGCGATGTCAAGATACCGTTCGGAAATTTTACAGGACTTCCGATTCAAGAATACGGAGCTTCCAGTGACCCGGGCAAGGAGCACTCCGGTAGCTGACGCAGCTCCGCCCGTTGCGATAGCATCGGGTTCGGCGGACGGAGGGTTCGTCTAGCTATCGACACACGGGGAGGAAGTCATGACGCTAAAGGGCGCAGATACCACTCGACTGCGGAGTCTTTCCACCACCTTCAAGACTCAGCACGGCAACCTGGACGATCTGATTCGGGCCATTTCGGCGGGTACGGGCCACAGCGAGGAGTTCTGGAAGGGCGGCCGAGCCAACCGATTCCGCGAGGAATGGGACAAACTGAAGCCGCAGCTTCAGAACTTCCTCACGTCTCTTGAGAATGCTCGCAAGGAGACGAACGACGCCGCCCAGGCGAACGACACTATCAACGACTAGTCAAGGATTAGTCGTAGCTGCGGGTCGGTCGACCGACCCCGCTTCGAGCAAACGCATTCGGGCCGGACAGCCTTGGAGCTGTCCGGCCCGAATGCGTTGCTACGCCTCAGAGATAAGGCGCCCCTAGTCCGGCAACACCGCCTGCGCCGGCGTGGCCTCTCCGCTCCGAACAAAGAGTCCACGACCGGTCGGCCCGCCACCCCCGCTGTTCGACGACAGGCGGATATTGAACATCTCACCGTCCGCCGTGCCCTGCGGGGAGAGCAGAAAGCCGTTGCGCGAACGCCGTGCCTGCACCACGAAGCCGCGGTACTGCGACGACAGCGTGTCGACCGCGCCAGCCGCGATCAGGCCAAGGCCTCCGTCCATGCCACGGCGCAGTTCCTCCTCGAGCGCCTCGTCAAGCGGGGTGTCATAGATCAACTCAGCGTCATCCACAAGGATCACGTACGGTCCCCGCGCACTGCTCGTCAGTGCTTGAAGATCGTCGGACGAGCTCTCGCTGTCGAGCGACCCGAGCACACCGGGCTCCGAGGCCAGGTCACGCAAGGGAGAACGCCGCGGGGTGATGAGAATGACCTCCGTGCCACGGCCGAGCAACGACATCGCCGCCGCCACCAGAGTGCTGGAGCGCCCTGACTTCGGCGGACCCGAGATGACGAAGCCGGGCCCCGACTCCTCCAAGTCCATACCGAGCGGCGACAGTTCGTCCCCGCCTGCCGCGAAGAGCGCCCACAGTTCCGACGGCGGAGTGGAGTCGGGCTGCAGCGCCAGGGCCTCAGAGGCCTTGATCCGCGCCGGCAGCACGTCGACCCGGATGGGCCTCTGATGAGGAACCGGACGTGGCCAGGTCTGCACCGCCATCCGTGCGATCTCCTGTAGCGCCGCCACCTGCGCCTGGCCACTCGGGTTCTCGGCGAGCAGCGCGATCTGGCTCTCCTGCACGCCGTCGTCCGTCGCCTTGAGGGTCCTGCCGGACGGCACCTCCTTGGGTACGTCCTTCGGCGTGATGCCCGCGAACGAGTAGTCCTGTGGGTCGGCAAGCCTCAGTACGAGCCGTTCGGCGAAGGAGCTGGCGATCTCGCCCATGAGGCCGCTGCGATCCGTGGCGAGAACTACTTTGACGCCAACGGCGGCACCCTCGCGGAACAGCCGCTTCGCTGCTTCGACGAGGCGTCCGTAGTCGTAGTTCTCAAACGCCAGGCGGAAAGCGTCCCACCCGTCGATGAGAACGACCATCCACGGCAGACGGTCCGCGGGCTCCGCGGCGGCGCGTTGCTCAGCAGCGCTTGACTGGCCCTTCTCCGCGAGGAGCATCTGTCGTCGTGTGACCTCGTCAAGGAGCCGTCCCAGCAGACGATCGACGCGAGCAGTCTGATCACGGGTTACGACCGCGCCGCAGTGCGGAAGGCTGGTCAGCGGGAGCAGCGCGTTGGCTCCGCAGTCGATGCCGTAGATATGGACGTCGTTCGGTGCGCAGTTCTGCGCAAGCGCTCCTGCGACCGTCCGCAGTGCTGTCGACCGCCCGGAGCGCGGACCACCCGCGATCATCAGGTGCTCCCCGTCGGCCAGGTCTAGCGCCAGTGCGGCACGTGCTTGCTGGGCCGGCAGGTCGGTGAGTCCGAAGGGCACGGGGCGGACCGTATCGGCGCCCGGACCCGCCTCGGGCAGAGCGGGCAGCTCCGAGGTCAGCACGTGCGAGGGAATTGGCGGCAGCCACGGGCTCCGGGGAGTGGCACAGCCGAGCTGCTGTGCCCCCGAGCCAATCGCCTCCACCAGTACAGCCAGGTCAGTGACCATCGTGCCGTCGTCGCCGTCGGCCTGCGTGGCTCGCGGTGGCGGATGTCCGTAAGCCACCCAGTCCAGGAGGTTCAAGCTGACCTGAGGCGCAGTGTCGAGGCCGGGCCGACGCCCACCGATACGCGCGGACTGGACTCCGACGAGCGACTGGGCTCCGGACCGTACATAGCAGCGAC
The DNA here is from genome assembly GCF_040683495.1 of Streptomyces sp. NPDC093544. Classification (NCBI taxonomy): domain Bacteria; kingdom Bacillati; phylum Actinomycetota; class Actinomycetes; order Kitasatosporales; family Streptomycetaceae; genus Streptomyces; species Streptomyces sp. NPDC093544. Next base: position 76,625 of record NZ_JBFBEA010000017.1, read on the forward strand.
CGGGTGTCGCCTTCGAGATGTTGCCCGAGTCGGGGGCGTCAATGACGTCGCGCGATTCCTCGCCGTTGGTGACGCGAAGCGCGATACGAAGGTTGGTGTTGGCCCGGATGTCCGCGCTGACCACACCTGCTGGGCGCTGCGTCGCAAGCATGAGGTGCACACCCAGCGACCGGCCCCGCCTCGCGATGTCCACGAGCCCCGCGATGAAGTCGGGAAGCTCCGCGACCAGCGAGGCGAACTCGTCGATGACGAGCATGAGCCGTGGCATGGGCTCGAGTTCGTGCCTCAGTCTTCGGGCATCGTTGTAGTCCTCGATGTCCTTGGTCTCGGCTTCGAAGAGAATTTCCTCCCGTCGCTTCAACTCCGCGGCGAGCGACGCGAGCGCACGCTCCGTCAGGTGGGCATCAAGGTCGCTTACCATGCCAACGGTGTGCGGCAGCCGCGCACAGTCCTGGAAGGCGCTTCCGCCCTTGTAGTCGATGAGCACGAAGTTGAGGGAATCCGGAGTGTTACCCACGGCCAGCGAAGCGATGATTGTCTGCAGCAGCTCCGATTTACCGGCACCGGTCGTGCCTGCGATCAGTGCGTGCGGTCCGTCCCGCCGGATGTCCAGGACGAAGGGACCGTCGGCGGCCAGTCCGATCGGAGCAGCCGTGGTCGCCCCACCTCGCTGCCAGATCGAGGCGATGTCGGCACCGGTCGGGTTCGGCATCTCCAGCAGATCGAGCAGGCGCGCGGCCGTGGGCAGCGCACTGTCTGCGTCGTCTCGGCTCACATCCACCACGGGTGCGAGAGCACGGGCCATCCGTTCGCACCAGGCAGTGGAGACCTGATCTGCCAGTACGTCTCCTGCGGCCTCGTATCCGTATCCCCGAAGGTGAACCCTGCTCGCCGATTCCGGTGTCCAGCAGATGGCAGTGCGGCACTCTTCCGGCAGAAGCCGTTCGTCCTCGTCGACGCACAGCGCGAAGATTCCGTGAGCCGGCCCCTCCTGGAGCAGTTGAGGGACGCCGGGCACTCTGCGCAGCAACCGAGCGCCATCAAGGATGAGCAGCACCTGCGGGTCGGGACGGAGCACATTCAGCCCGCCGTTCTCCCTGGCGACTGCCTGGCGTCTGGTGAGTTCCGCGAGGAGTTCGGCGACCCGTCGCGAGATGGATTCCGCATCGGTGCCCATCAAGGCGACGCAGTTCTGGCCCTGCTGAGGACTCGTGTGAGGCAGCCATTGCGCCCAACTCCAGTTCTCCGCAGCGTCCGTCGCCGAGGTCAGCACCACCACGGAAAGGTCACGAGGGCTGTGGAGGACCGCAGCCTGAGCAGCCATCCACCGAGCGCTGGCTACCGCCCGTGGCCGGTCTCCTGCGATGCCGACCACTCCGAGCTCTGCGAATGGCAGTGTCAGCGGCACGTTGGTCACCACTGGAGGTTCCGGGTCGTCCACGTCCGCGCTGGCAGTGCGGGCGTTGGCCAGGTCGATCTCTGCACGGAGATCACTGAAACCGACCCTCAGGTGCATCGCGTCCGGGTCAGTGATCCGGCGTTCCCACAAGCGCCGCCGCGGACCGGTGGCGAACAACAAGAGCTGACCCGGGTCCGGGTAGGCCTCCCGCCTGCGGCGCTGATCGAGCTCGCTCAGCCGCTCCACCTCGACTTCATGCTCGGCCTTGGCCTTCCTGTACTCCTTCATGGCCGCTCGGTACTTCTTCTTACCGTGACGCCTGTCGCTGACCCATTGGCCGAAGATCATGATGGGCGAGAGAAGGCAGAACAGGAGCATGTAGATCATCTTGGTGACGAAGTACATGCCCACTCCGAAGAACAGGGGGAGCACCGCAGAAATGAGCTGGAAGCGCTGGGCTTCGTCCTTGTTCGGCGGTGCGGGGACGATCAGTCGCGGCTTCGCCCTCGGCGAAGTCAGGCGCGGCGGGCGGTTGTAGGCCAGACCACCCGCTCCGGCGGGCGAGAGGTGAGCATCGGGTTCACCGACTTCGGAGAGGCTGAACAGTGATTCGCCGGACTTCAGCAGTGCTCCCGGCTGCCACGCCTGCGGGCCGGACACCGGCTCGTCATCCAGGGTGAGTTCGGCGCCGTCGAATGGGGCGATCTCAATCCGCCCCTTGACGCCGACGGTCACCCTCGCGGCCAGCTGCGCAAGATAGGGGTCCTCTACCGAGAGTGTGGCAGTGGGCCCGGAGCCAATCGTGCTGACTCCTGCGGACAGCCGGGCAACTCGGCCTGCCCCGGCGCCACCGCTGACGGTGACCTCATACCTGCCGACGGGCTCGCCACTAACCATGAAGGGGCCGACAGATGGGTCGGTCGTGAGGCGGACCCCGTCCCTCAGCGCACTCCCGATCTTTGCCTCTGGTTCGCAGAGCCTGCCGTCCACCCACAGCCCTGCAACGGCGGCCGGCCGCTGCCACGAAGGGGCTTGATGCGGAAGAGGCGTCAGCACCCGCTGAGGCGAGAACGACGCAGGACCGCCTCGCCCATAGAGCCGGTCCACGGCCGCAGCCACTTCACCTGCGGTCGTACCGTCGTCAACGTTGATAACCGCGTCCTGTGGTGCGACTCCTTCCCGGACTACGGTCGCCCGCACTCGCATCGGGACGTGTCCCCCTCCCCTTCGAATCCTGCCGGTAATGATCTGAACCAAGCCGCTCAGAGCTTAGCCCGCAGTGGTCAGCCATCCGGGTGCGGCGCTGTGCACATATCGGGGAGGGACTAACTATGCGACAAATTGGGATAGTTCTCTCTTTTCTCTATTTATCCTCCGGATTGGCCATCTCCTCCAACGGGACCCTCGGAGCAAACGTGCGCATGGCCTCAGCCAAACGCTCTCGGTCGAGCGTCCAGAGGTTGATGTGCCTACTCGCCAGGAAGACCTCGTGATCGACATGCGAAGCCAGGCGGCCAGTCTGATCCCGGCTCAGGGCAGCGTTGGGCCCCGGAAGCACAGGGGCACCCGCTCTGCGGCGGAGGCCCACGTAACGCATCGGCGTCAACGCGGCAGTGTCCTGCTGCCACAACACCACCGCTTCGATGTCGCTCCAGGGAACGAAGGCGGTCTGACGCTCATGCCGTGCGGGTGCACCACCCAAGGTCACGCCTTGTTGATCGACGCGGAACGCGACGAGTCGCTTCTTCCACGCGCCGCTGAGCAGCTGGAAAGGCGTCCAGGTGAAGTGGACTTCGTACGCTGACGACGAATCTGCAGACATGACGATCGCAATCGCTCGGGTTCGCTGACTACCTACCTGACAAGAACTCTCTGGCCTATCTCACACCGCCGGCAGCGCATAGATCTCATACCCATGCGTAACCAACAGCCGGTTCCCCGAGATCGCAACCTGCCACGGCTCCCCCGGATCCTTGTTGTCGTTGTAGACCCAGCGTGGCTTGCCCGTCTTCGCTTCCAGGGCGTAGATCCCGCCTCCGTCCATGAGCGTGGCCGCATACAGGGTCTCCCCGGCCCGGAGGAACGTCTTCGCGGCCTCGTCGGCCCCGGGGTCCTCGCAGAGCCATATCTTCTTGCCCGTCTTGGCATCAAGGGCCCACACGCCGTGGTCGTAGTCGCTGACGTAGAGCACGCCGTCGATGACCGTGGGCTCGTGGAAACCGCGACGGCCGTTGGGCGACAGCGTCCAACTCGTCTTCCCGGAGTCCGCGTCGATCGCCGTCAGCGTCTCGCCGGGAAGGAAGACGAGGCCGGCGGCGACGGTGGGGGTCCAACTCCAGTCGTCGCCCAGTTTCTTGGTCCACAGCTGGGCGCCGGTGGCGGTGTCGCGGACGGTGAGGTTGTAGTTGGAGTCGGCGTAGACGAGGTACTTCCCATTGACCACGCCCTCGACGTCCCAGTCTTTGGTGCCCCAGTCGCGCTTCTGCAGCCACACCTGCTTGCCCGTGCTGTGGCTGATCGCCGCAATGGCCAGGCGGAAGTCTGTGGCACTGCGTGATTCGCCATAGTCCGTCACTTTGGCGTAGACGTTCTTCGCGTCGATGGCGATCGTCCCGTCGACCTGCAGCTCCTTGCTCAGGCGGCTGCGCCAGGATTCCTCGCCGGTGGCCACGTCCCGTGCGATGAGCACTCCGTCGTAGTCCGTGTCGGCCAGGAACAACCTGCCGTCGGCCAGCAGTAGGTGGGCACCCGGGCGGCAGGCCTCCTTACGGGACCAGCGCGCCTTGCCCGTCTTCACGTCGTACGCCACCAGGGGGTCACCGCTGATCAGCAGCACGCCGTCGTGGGTGAGCAGCGGCAGGCTGTCGGTCGTGCTGTCCTCCGCCACCGATTTGTGCCACAGCGGCTGCGGTGCGGTGCCGGCGGGTGGCGTGGTGAAGTTCTCCGCGGCCGGTTCGGCCGAACTGCCGTTGCCGTTTGAGCTCGTCGACGTCCCGGAGGAGGTGCCGTCGCGGGAGAGCCACCAGGCGGTGCCGCCGCCGAGCGCCGCGACGCCCGCGACACCGGCCGCGGTCAGGCCGAGGAAGCGTCGGCGGGAGGGGGCGGGGGCCGGGGCGGGCGGGCCGAGGTGGACGGTACCCGGGGAAGACCTGGCGTATCCCGGGGTGCCGCCTGGCGGGGTGCCATAGCCGGGTACGGGGGTACCGGTCGGCGGTGTCCCATACCTCGGCAGAGGCGTGCCACCGGGCACAGGCGTCCCGGCTGGCATCGACGGAGCCGGGCCGAAGGTCTGTGCCAGTACCTGCACCTGTGCAGGCTCCTCCGGAGCCTCCAGGTCCAGGATCCCCGCCGCGTGCGTGGCGATCGTCGAAGCCACCGCCGACGGGAGCCAGTTGGTCAGTACGTTCTCGACGCCGCCCGGGGCCAGGGCCGCCACGATCTCAGTCGGGGCCGGGCGCTGTGCCGGATCCTTCAGCAGGCACGCGCGGATCAGGCCGAGCAGGGACTGCGGTACGCCGGTGAGGTCGGGTTCGCCGTGGACGACCTGGTAGAGCATGGCCGCGTGGGAGACCGCGTCGTCGCCGAAGATGTTGCGGCCGGTCGACGCGAAGGCGAGGACGGCGCCGAGGGAGAAGACGTCGCCGGGCGTTCCGACGTCCCTGCCGAGCGCCTGTTCCGGGGGCATGTAGCCGGGTGAGCCGACCACAACTCCCGTCTGGGTCATACGGTTTCCGTCCACCGCGCGGGCGATGCCGAAGTCGATGACGCGGGGGCCATCGGCGGCAAGGAGGACGTTCGAGGGCTTGAGATCGCGGTGGATCAGGCCCGCCGCGTGGATCTCCTGGAGGGCGGCGGCCAGGCCCGCACCCAGCGCGCGGACCGTGAGTTCGGGAAGAGCCCCGTGCGCTTCCACCACGTCCGTGAGGTCGGGGCCGAGCACATACGACGTCGCCAGCCACGGCAGCGGTGCACTCGGGTCGGCGTCCACGACGGGAGCGGTGTAGCGGCCCGAGACGGCCCGGGCTATCTCGACCTCGTGCTCGAACCGGCGGCGGAAGTCGCCGTCCGCCGCGAGGTCAGGGCGTACGACCTTCACCGCGACGGTGCGTCCACCGGGCGAACGGGCCAGATACACCCGGCCCATGCCGCCCGCGCCCAGTCTTCGCAGCAACCGGTAGCTGCCCAATCCCCGTGGATCGTCCGGCTGCAGTATCTCCATGGTCGAGCCTTCCCCGTTGCGTGATGATGGTGTTCGCTATCGCAGACACAGTAGTAACGGGTGGGGCGGACGGGGAGGGCAGGTCCAGTGAGCGGATCGACGCGACCGAAGCGGCGACGGGCGGCCGCGCCTGCCCTCGGGTACAGCAGTTCCGGCGCCGGCAGGCCGTCAGCAACGGGGCGTTCCTGGAGGCGATCCCGCGCCGTCGGCTTCGCCTGTCTCGTCGTTCTCATCGGCCTCGGCGCCGTTGTCGCCCTGGCCATGGGCCCGCTCGCGTGGGCCGGTGACCTGTGGCACGAGGTGGCTCCGGACTGGCCGGGCGGCGGCTACGGTTTCGCCGTCACGGCGGGACTGCTGTTCCCTGTCTCGCTGCCACTCTTCGGGATGCCGCTGACTCGGGTGAAGTGGCGGCAGGACAAAGTTCGTTCACTGCCGTGGATCGCGCTCTCACTGCCGGGAGCGGCATCCGCCGTCCTCATCTCGGCCATCGCCATGCAGACCTGGCACCCCACACGCCGCAGCGGCTCCGGAGGCTGCTCGTCGTCCAGCGAACACTGCTGGATCAGCGGCCGTTACCCCTATGTCTCCCTCGTGGGCCTGGCCGCGACTCTCGTCGGCTCGGTGCTGCTCCTCGCGGCCTACGCCGCCTACGACAGGCGGCGCCGGACCTCCGACGCCGGTGCCCCGTCCACTACTCGACCCTAGACATCCGAGCCACCGGATCCCCCGCCTCCGCGTTGTCCGTCTCGTACTTGAGGTCGTCGCCGACGGGAGTCAGGCGTACCTCGTGCTCGCCGGTCGTGCAGACGTCGCGGTTGGACTCCTCGGCGACGCTTGTGACGACGAGCTGCTTGGACGTCACCTGTTTCAGGATGAGTACGTCGTCGCAGATGCCGCCGATCTGATCGGTCTGGCGGAAGGTGCCCAACTCCTCGCCCACGGCAGCCTGGTGGACGGTGACGCGGATGGTGCCCATGGGGAGGGTGCCGCTGAGCGCCAGGCCGTCGCCCTCCCAGGTGCCGAGGTAGGAGGCGGGGATCGACTGCTCCCCGGGAGCGGACGCGCTCGTCGACGTGGAGGGGCGGGTGTCCGTCGCCGAGTCGCCCGACTGGGTCGGCTTGTCCTCGCCCGGCAGCAGGTCGAAGAGGAACGCCGAGCCCACCGTCACCGCCGCCAGCGCTCCCGCGACCGCCAGAGCGACCGTGCAACTCAGCCTGCGGCCACGGCCGTTCACACCGGTCGCGGAGATGGCGGCCACACTGACGGAGACCTTGCCGGGGCGGTCGGCGGGCGGTGGCGTCGCATCGCGCGGCTCGCGTGGATCCGGGGCGTAGGTCTCACGTTGATCCGGGATGTAGGTCCCGCGTCGATCCGGTACGTAGCTGGGGCCGGCCGGCGTCATGACCGGCGGCGGCCCGAACTCCCCGGCCACCGAAGGACTGCCGCCGCCCGCCACAGATCCGCCGGTCCCCACCGAAGGACTACTGGTCCCTGCCGAAAGCTCACCGGTCCCCACCGAAGGCCGGCTGAACTCCACCGGCCCCGAAGCCGGCGGCCACCCCGTCTCCCCCGTCTCCAGGTTCAGCAACCGCACGGCGCTGCGGCTGACCTGCTCCACCATCGGTCCCGGCAGCCACCCCGCTGTCACCAGCCGGGCCGCTCCGTCCGGGGCGAGGCGGCGGGCCATGTCACCGGGAGTCGGCCGCTCGCCCGGGTCCTTCGCCAGGCACTCGGCGGCCAGGTCGCGCAACTCGCCTTCCAGGGAGCCGAGTCGGGGTTCCTCGTGGACCACCTTGTAGAGGAGGGACGCGGAGGAGTCGCCGGGGAAGGGCGGCTCACCGGTCGCCGCGTACACCAGCACCGCGCCCAGCGAGAAGACGTCCGCCTCCCCCGCGACGGTCTTGCCGAGGATCTGCTCGGGAGACATGTAGCCGGGGGAACCGACCGAGACGCCCGTCGAGGTCAGCGACGCCGTGCCGTCCGTGGCGCGCGCGATGCCGAAGTCGATGAGCAGGGGGCCGTCGAGGGTCAGCAGGACGTTGGACGGCTTGACGTCGCGGTGGACGAGGCCCAGCGCGTGGACCGCCGAGAGCGCTTCGGCGAGGCCGGCGCCCAGGACTCGTACGGAATGGAGCGGAAGCGGGCCGGTGTCGTTGATGGCGGCCGCGAGCGACGGGCCGGCCGCGTAGCCCGTCGCGACCCACGGCACCGGCGCCTCCGGGTCAGCGTCCAGGACCGGGGCCGTCCACGCGCCGCCCACCCGCCGCGCGGAATCGACCTCGCGGCGGAAACGGGCGCGGAACTCCTCGTCGAGCGCGAAGTGCGGGTGCACGATCTTGACCGCGACCGTACGCCCGCCCGCGCTGCGGCCCAGATACACCCGGCCCATGCCGCCGGACCCCAGCCGGCCGAGCAACCGGTAGGGCCCCACGACCGTGGGTTCGTCGACTCCGAGCGGCTGCATGGCGCTCATCCCTCTCCCCCGTACGCACTACTGCTAGCAGAGTAGTGCCGTGAGCCCCCGGGGCCTCAGGACTCCAGCAGCCGTACGTTCACGTCCGACGGGAATCCGGTGGTCGAGCCGACCCGGCGGGCGAACTCCCGTACGGCCGCCAGCTGCGGGCCGCCGAAGCGGAAGTCGAGGGTCGTGAAGTACCGCTCCAGGACCTTCTCGTCGAAGGCCTCCCAGCGTGCCGCCTGCTCGGCGACCTTGCCGACCTCGTCCAGGGACAGGTCTCTGGACGCCAGGAAGGCCTCGTGGACCTTGCGGGTGACGGCGGGCTCGCGCTCCAGGTAGTCGCGGCGGACCGCCCAGACGGCGAAGACGAACGGCAGGCCCGTCCACTCCTTCCACATGGCGCCGAGGTCGTGCACCTCCAGGCCGAGCTTCGGGCCCTCGGTCAGGTTGGCGCGCAGCGCCGCGTCGCCGATCAGTACGGCGGCGTCGGCCTCCTGCATCATCAGCGGGAGGTCGGGGGGGCAGGTGTAGTACGACGGCTCGACGCCGACCTGCTCGGCCAGCAGAAGCTGGGCGAGGCGGACCGACGTACGAGATGTCGAGCCGAGGGCGACGCGGGCGCCGTCCAGCTGGTCGAGGGGGACCTGCGAGACGATCACGCAGGACATCACCGGGCCGTCGCAGCCGACCGCGATGTCGGGGAAGGCGACGAGCTCGTCGGCGTGCTTGAGGAACTCGACGAGCGTGATGGGCCCGATGTCGAGGTCGCCCCGCACCAGCTTCTCGCTGAGCTTCTCCGGGGTGTCCTTGGTGAGCTCGAAGTCGAGGAGCGTGCCTGTTCTCGCGAGCCCCCAGTACAGGGGCAGGCAGTTCAGGAACTGGATGTGGCCGACGCGCGGCCGGTTGCGAGAATTGTCCACATCGCGAGGCTAGACCCAGTGAGGTACGGTGCAGGCTTCGGGTCCCTGAGTGGTTTCGGAAACCGTCCGTACCTCTCGTGTCAACCCCTGTGACAGGTACTGATCCACTGCGCCGTCAACCCAGATGCCTTGCTGGTCAAACCTCTGGGTGACGTGATCTTGCCCTCTATTGCTTTCAGCTGCCCGGGTAGCTAAGCTCGCCCGCAAGTTGCAGTTTGGTTTCCCTTGCAGTACAGAGCCTGCGGAGCATGTGACCGCGGGCTCTCGTCGTTTTCAGATGAATGCAGTTGTTTACACGCAGATGTTTACACCTTGCAGGTTCTGGAGCAGGGCAACCCTTTGGGCCCAAGGAGGGCTTATGGCTACCGGAACCGTGAAGTGGTTCAACGCCGAAAAGGGCTTTGGTTTCATCGCCCAGGAAGGCGGAGGACCGGACGTCTTCGTCCACTACTCCGCGATCAACGCCAACGGTTTCCGTTCACTCGAGGAGAACCAGTCGGTCTCCTTCGACGTGACGCAGGGTCCGAAGGGCCCGCAGGCGGAGAACGTAACCCCGCTCTAAGCCTGCGGCTCCATGAGCCCAGTGCTTTGAACAGGATCGGATAGCAGTACCCAAGGAGCCCCGCGGCAGCCTGTCGCGGGGCTCCTGCCTTTGCCCGCCGGGCCGCCCCCGCGCCCTCGCCTACTTCTCGTAGTCCGCGTACAAGCCCTCGATCTCCCTGGCGAAGTCGCCCGCGATCGCGTCCCGCTTCAGCTTCATGGTGGGGGTGAGGTGACCCGCCTGCTCCGTGAAGGCGCCCGGGAGGACGGCGAAGCGGCGGATGGACTCGGGGCGGGAGACGAGCTTGTTCGCCTCGTCGATGGCGCGCTGGAGGACCGCGAGCAGTTCCTCGTCGTCGACGAGCAGCTCGGCGGGGACCGCGTGCTTGCCGTTCATCTGGCGCCAGTGGTTGATGCCGTCGGGGTCGAGTGTGATGAGGGCGGTGACGTAGGGGCGGCGGTCGCCCAGGACCATGCACTGGGCGATGAGGGGGTGGGCGCGGAGCCAGTCCTGCATGGGGGCCGGGGCCACGTTCTTGCCGCCCGCCGTGATCAGGATTTCCTTCTTGCGGCCGGTGATGGTCAGGTAGCCGCCGTCGTCCAGTTCGCCGATGTCGCCGGTCGCGAACCAGCCGTCCGGGGCCGCGTCGACCACGCCGCCCGCGTGGGGGTCCCAGTAGCCGCGGAAGATCTGCCCGCCGTTCAGCAGGATCTCCCCGTCGGCGGCTATCCGCACCCGGGTGCCCGGGAGGGGGCGGCCCACCGTTCCCAGCCGGGGTTTGTTCGGAGGGGTGACCGTGGCGGCGGCGGTCGACTCCGTCAGGCCGTACCCCTCGTAGATCTCGATGCCTGCGCCGGCGTAGAACGCGGCGAGGCGGCGGCCGAGCGGGGAGCCGCCGCAGATCGCGTAGCGGACCTTGCCGCCGAGGGCGTTGCGGATACGGCGGTAGACCAGGGGGTCGTAGAGGGCGCGGGCGGTGCGCAGGGCCCGGCCCGGTCCTGAACCCGTGCCGTGCTGGCGGGCCTCCAGCGCCTCGCCGTACCGCTGCGCGATACGCGCCGCCCGGTCGAAAGACGAGCCGCGGCTCATCCGCTCGGCCGTCGCACGGGCCGTGTTGAAGACCTTCTCCAGGACGTACGGGATGGCCAGCAGGACGCTCGGCTTGAAGGAGGCCAGGTCGGCGAGCAGGTCCTCGGTCTGGAGGCTCGGCGCGTGGCCGAGTTTCACGCGGGCGCGCAGACAGGCGACCGCGACCATCCGGCCGAAGACATGCGAGAGGGGCAGGAAGAGAAGCATGGAGGCCGCGTCCTGGGTGCGGGTCCTGAAGATCGGGAAGAGCAGTTCGACCGCGTTGTCGATCTCGGCGAAGAAGTTTCCGTGGGTGATCGCGCAGCCCTTGGGGCGGCCCGTCGTGCCCGAGGTGTAGATGAGGGTGGCGAGGGTGTCGGGGCCCAACACCCCCCGCCGTACGCCCACTTCCTGGTCGGGGACGTCCCGGCCCAGCTCGGCCAGCCGCTCCACGTGGCCCTTCTCGAAGACCCACATGTGCCGCAGGTCGGGGATCCGGTCGCGTTCCGGGCCGAGGGCGGCGGCCTGCGCGACGGTCTCGGTGGCGAGCGCGACGGCTCCCGAGTCCTGGAGGATCCAGCGGACCTGGAAGACGGAGGAGGTGGGATAGACGGGGACGGTGACCAGGCCCGCCGCCCAGGCGGCGAAGTCCAGGAGCGTCCATTCGTACGTCGTCCGCGCCATGATGGCGATGCGGTCGCCGGGGGCGAGTCCCTCCGCGATCAGGCCTTTCGCCACCGCCTGTACCTGGGCCGCGAATTCGGCCGCGGTCACGTCGGTCCACTCGCCGTCCGGGCCCTTGCGGCTGAGGACGGCCTCCTGCGGGGCCGCGGTCTCGTTGTCGAACGGTATGTCCGCGAGGGAGCCGTGCGTCATCGGGGCGACCAGCGGCGGTGTGGCCACCTCGCGCACGACCCCGTCCAGCCGCTTGATCTCGGGCTCCAGGTACGGAGGTTCGGAGGAGTACTGGCTGGACACGGGGTGGCTCCTTGTCGGCCGGGGGCCGGGGCGGGGTGAGATGCCCGATTCCTCATACGTTGCTGGGGAGTCCGGGGTTCAAGTGGGGCGGACGAGTGTTTGAAACCGGGTGAGGTGGGGATCGTACGGCGCCGGAGTGTGGGGTTTGTGGCTTTGGCGGGCGGGCGGCGTGCGAGTTACCGCGGGTACTCCGGGGGCGTGGGGGGCGCGTGTTTCGGCGCCTGTCGCGCTCTCCTGGGCCTGGGGGTCCGACATGGGCTTACCCCGGGTAACTTTACTTCGGCGTCAGTTGGTGTCCGGCTGATGCCGCGCCTGGTTCTTTTCGCCCCCTCCGCCCCTACCCGTCCCGTATCCGGGGGCTCCGCCCCCAGACCCCCGTATCAGCCTGAACGGCCTCGTCCTCAAACGCCGGACGGGCTGGAAGGGAACCCCTCGTGCACCTCCTCCTCGCCCGCGCCGCCCTCCTCTCCCCCCTCAAGCGCCCCCGCCCCGACGCCGTCGCACCCTCGGCCCCCCATGTCCTTTCGGGCGTTCGCGTCGACCTCGGGCGGCTCGCCGCGTACGAGCGGGTGTGCGGGTTCGCCACCGGGGCGGAGGCGATGCCGGTCACGTATCCGCAGGTGCTGGCGTTTCCGCTGACGCTGCGGGTCATGGCGAGCCGTGCGTTTCCGCTTCCGGTGCTCGGGCTCGTGCACACGTCGGTGGAGATGACGCAGCGGTGCACCCTGCCCGCCACCGGGGAGTACGAACTCAGCGTGCACGTCGAGGGGTTGTCACCGCACCGACGCGGCACGGAGGCGACCGTGGTGACCGGGGCGAGGCGCGCGGGCAGACTCGTATGGGAGTCGAGGAGTACGTATCTCGCGCGGCACAAGACGACGGGCGGCGCTCCCGGGCTTCGGAAAACTGACCCGCCGCTGCCCGCCCTCGCCCAGTGGCGGCTCGCCTCAGACGTCGGGCGGCGGTACGGCGCCGTGTCCGGCGACCGCAACCCCATCCATCTGTACCCGCTCACGGCCCGCCTGTTCGGCTACCACCGGCCCATAGCCCACGGCATGTGGACCGTCGCCCGCTGCCTCGCCGAGCTCCCCGCTGACGGCGAATTCCTCACCGTGCGGGCGGAGTTCAAGGCACCCGTCCTCCTCCCGGGAACGGTGACCTATGCGGCCGAAGGCAGCCGCTTCGAACTCCGCGGCGCGGAGGGGGACTCGATGCCCGGGGTGCATCTCACAGGCGAGATACAGACAGCTCCCATGTGAACAACGGGCAAACAATCAGCGGGCCTTCACCCTCACCGCCCCCTCGTGCACCGCCCCTCAACAGGCAATACACCGGTCGAGGGGCCCGAGGTAAGAAATCGCCCACAGTAAACCCTAAGCATCACCAAGGTTTTTTCAAGCCTCCGCTCAGTCCACGCTCAGACACCCTTCCTAGCCTCGGTCCACCTGCTGGAACCACGCCAGGAAGGCTCCCGAGCCATGCCCCCCTCCCTCAGACGTATCGCCGTACTCGCCGATTCGGACACCCGCTGGAAGTGGGGCGCTTCCGTGGCACGCCAGATCGCTCCCGACCACGCCCTCGACGCGTACTTCCTGCGCACCCGGGCCACTCCGACGGAGCGTCAGCTCGCGGAGGTCGGCATCGCACCGGACACCCGACGCGACGTCACCGCGGCCGAGTTGGTCGACGACGAGGAGTTCGCGAGCGCCGACATCGTGGTCCTGTCGATCATCGGCGGTACGGCGCTCGCGCTCGTCCACAGTCTCGGTCTGGCATGGCAGGCGCGTGCCGAGCGGCCCGTCACCGTCACCGGCTACGTCGGAGTCGTCTACGAGAAGATGGTCGACGGCCTGCTCACCCGCGCCGGCGCCGACGTCGTCCTCGCCAACAGCGCCTACGACAGCGAGCGGTTCCGCGGCGTCTTCGCCAACGTGGGCATCGACCCGGACACGGTCGTCGAATGCGCACTGCCCTTCCTCGGCGGCGACCCGTACGCGCCCTCCACCGACCGCCCCTTCACGCTCACCTTCGCCGTGCAGCCCTCGGTGCCCAAGGGCAGGGAGGAACGGCTCACGCTCCTGGAGCGCGCTGCCTCACACGCCCGACGGCACCCCAAACGCCTCGTCCTGATGAAGCTGCGCAGTCTGCCGGGCGAGCACACGACCCACGTCGAGGCGAACCCGTACCAGGAACTCATCGAGGACCTGGCCGAGCCCGCCCCCTCCAACCTCCAGCTGGTGTACGGAAACATGGGTGAAGTCCTCGACCGCACCGACCTTTTGGTGACGGTCAGCTCCACTGCCGCGCTGGAGTCGATGCACCGGAACATCCCCACCGCGATCCTCACCGACTTCGGTGTCCGCGAGGCGCACGGCAACCACTACTTCGTGGAATCCGGCTCCCTCGCCTCGTGGGACGAGCTCGACGCCGGCGCACTGCCGCGGGTGGACCCGGCGTGGGCGGCCGCGCAGGGCATCGGCAAGACCGACCCGTACGCCGCCACGCGGGCACGTATCGCCGCGCTGCGCGCCGCGGGTCCGCTGCCCCAACTGCGGCCGTACTACTCGCCTCAGCGGGCCGGCATCTACCTCGGCGGTCTGCTGGAGCGCAACGGTTTCGACGAGAAGGGCCGGCCGCTGCCCGCGCTGGGGGCCGGTGACGGCGCCCTCAAGGCGGCCGTCCGCGGTGCCACGCGGCGCGGCGCCAAGCGGCTCTACCGCATGGGCTACCAGCGGGTCGCCCCCGCACTCCGCCGCTGGGGGCAGACATGACCCCCGCCCACGGTGGGCCGCCGTGGCCCCCGAACACGGCAGCACACGGTGACGCCCGACCACGATGGCACACCATGACGCCCGACCAGGGCAGCACAGCGTGACATCCGACCCCGGCAGCGCACCGTGACGCCCAGCCCCGGCAGCACATCTTGATCCGCGCCCGCCCCCGGCCCACAGCGGATCCGCAACCCCGCCGCCAGCACACCGTGATCCGCAACCCCGAGGGAATACGACCATGACCCGCACCCTCGCGCTCGTCGAGAGCCCCGCCCAGCTGCTCAACCTCCTTGAGTGGGCGCTGGGTGAGCGCGACGGAGCGCCGGATCCCGCCCGGTGCGAGGTGGCGGTCCTGCTGCCGCGCGACCCGACTTCGCGCCAACAGCTCCGCGCGATGGCGGAGTTGGCCCGCGCGGAAGGCATCGGGGTCGGTATGTACGACATCCGCAAGGTGCCGGCCGGCTTCCCGCTCGCGCTGGCGTCGCTCGTGCCGAAGCTGGCCGGGGCGGGACGCCTGGTGATCGGCGATCCGTTCTCGGGGATGATCCAGCGGCTGCTGTCACTGGCCAGGGCGCGGGACCTGGTGCTCGTGGACGACGGTACGGCGACCCTGGAACTCTCCCGCCATCTGCTCGCGGGCCGCCCCTTGGTCCGCTGGCACCGCACGGGCTCCGCTCCGGCCGCGGCCGCCCGCGCCGCCCGCCGGATAACTCCCGGACACGGGCGGCAGCTTGAGGTCTTCTCCTGCCTGACGGCCGGCCTCAGACTGCCGCCCGGCGGGATCGCCTCGGTCAACACCTACAGCTGGGCGCGCCGGCGGTACGGACCGCCGCGGGTCCTCCCCGGTGTGGACCTGATCGGCAGCTCGCTCGCCGAGACCGGCCTGATCGACCCCGAGCGGTACATACGGGAGATCATCGCCCTCGCCGACGAGACGAACGCGGAACGCTACTTCGCACACCGCCGCGAGGACCCGGACAAGCTGCGGCTCATCGCCGAGTACGCCGAGCTGGAGGTCGTACGACCCGAACTGCCCCTGGAACTCGAACTGTTGAGGGGCCCGGTCGCCGAAACCCTGGTCAGTCTGCCCTCCACGGTTCTGCACACCCTGCCGCTCGTCCTCGCCGGTACGGGCGTGGAGATCACCGTCTGCGCGGACGTCATGGACTGGCTGGAGCCGGATACCTCGCCGCGGGCGGCAGCCTTCCTACAAGAGGTAATTCACAGATGACACAGACGCCACAGACGCCACAGATGACACAGATGACCTGAAACAACTCCCTCAGGCGGGCGGTGACCAGGGCCGGCCCTCCATGAGACCGCCGAGGCCGGCCCAGGCGAAGTTCATCAAGGTCGCAGCGGCCTGCTTCGCCGAGACACCCGGCGTGGCGTTGGCCCAGGCCGCGAGCGACTCGGCGGCGCCGACCAGGGCCTCGGCGAGCCCGGCGACCTCGCCTTCCGGCAGGGACGGGTCATGGTGTGCCTCGCGGGCCGCGACGAGGATCAACCGCGTGACGAACGCGACGAGTTCCTCGCGCATCGCGCCGGCCTCGGCGGCGAACGGCTCGCCGTGCGTACGTGCCTGGAGGTGCAGCACGGACCAGCCGTCGGGGTTCTCCGCGGTGTGCGTGAAGAACGCCCGCAGTCCGTCCCAGAGTTGGCGGTCGGCGGGCAGCTCCGGCTGTACGCCCGCCATGACGGCGCCGGTGAGCGCCTCGGCCTCGCGCCGGATGCAGGCGGTGAAGAGGTCTTCCTTCGAGTTCAGGTACAGATACACCAACGGCTTGGACACGCCGGCCAGTTCGGCGATCTCGTCCATCGACGCGGCCCGGTACCCCAACTGCCCGAAGGTCCGCACGGCCGCGTCCAGCATCTGCTGTTCACGTATCGCGCGCGGCATCCGTTTGCTCTTCACAGCACCCGTGTCGCTCTTCACAGCACCCATGCGGGCAAGCGTACGATCGGCCGCCGCCGGCCGTGCAAGGGGAACTTCAGGAGGGCTGGCTCTGCGCGCCGCCGCGGGCCGCGTCGTCCACGCTGTCCTCCTGACTGCGGTTCTCATCCAGGTTGGTCTTGATGCGGTCGACTCGGGCGACGACCTGGGCCGAGGCACGGTCGCGCTCCTTGCGCAGCACGACGAAGCTGATCGGGGCGGAGATCAGCAGGGAGAGCAGGACGATCCACATGTAGTTGGAGTCACCGAAGCCGCGCGGGGCGAGACCGAGGGAGACCAGGCCCCAGACGACCACGAGGCAGCCCGCGAAGACTCCAAGACGCATCAGCGTGTAGCGGCCCATGTCAATCCACTCTTCCGATCCGAATCCGTTTGGAACATCCCAAAGGGCACCGTCCAGTGAAGCACGGCGGGACAGGGATCTTGCAGGCGGGCCCCGGGCGAAGGAGGCAGGGCCTCGGCCGTCATGAGCGGCGTGACCTCAGCCGCGGGAGGGGAGCCTCAGGCGTGACCTCAGCCACCGGATGCGAGCCTCAGGCATGACCTCAGTCGCGGGAGGCGAGCGTCAGGCATGACCTCAGTCGCGGGAGGCGAGCGTCAGCAGCATCGTGATGTCGTCCCGGTCGTCGCCGGGCGCGACCCGGATCGCGTCGGGCACCCGGCCGACCTCCTTGTAGCCGCACGAGCCGTAGAACCGCTCAAGGCCTTCTCCGCCCCGGCAGGTGAGCCGTACCGCGTCGATCCCCTCGAAGCCGGCGGCGGCCTCCTCGGCGGCGGCCAGCAGCTGGCGCCCGTACCCCTCGCCCTGGTGCCCGGGATGCACCATCACCGTGTACAGCCACACCCAGTGCGTCATCAGCCGGTGCGTGTTGAAGCTGAAGAACGCGGTGGCCGCGACGACACCGTGCTCGTCGTATCCGACGAGCAGCCGGGTGCGGCCGTCCGCCATCGCCGTGAGGTGCCTGCGCCACTCGGGCCGGATGTCCTCGGCGTCCACCGGGGGTACGAAGCCGACGGAGCCGCCCGCGTTGGAGACGTCCGCCCACAGGCCGATCACGCCGTCACGCAGCTCCGGACCGACGGTCGGGTCCAGTTGGAAGGTCAGTGCCATCGTGCGCGCCCGCTCAGACCCGCATCGGCTGGGGGGACTCGCGGCGCGCCGGGTCCGGACCGTCGTACTCGCGGATGATCTCGTACCGCGTGTTCCGCTCGACCGGGCGGAAGCCGGCGTCGCGGATCAGGTCGAGGAGGTCCTCGCGGGTCAGCTTGTTCGGGGTGCCGTAGTTGTCGGCGTCGTGCGTGATCTTGTACTCGACGACCGAGCCGTCCATGTCGTCGGCGCCGTGCTGGAGGGCGAGCTGCGCGGTCTGGACGCCGTGCATGACCCAGAAGACCTTGACGTGCGGAACGTTGTCGAAGAGCAGCCGGGAGACCGCGAAGGTCTTCAGGGCCTCGGCGCCGGTGGCCATCTGCGTACGCGCCTGAAGGCGATTACGCACCTTGCCGTCCTTCACGTCCACGAAGTCGTGCTGGTAGCGCAGCGGGATGAAGACCTGGAAACCGCCGGTCTCGTCCTGGAGTTCACGCAGCCTCAGCACGTGGTCCACGCGGTGGCGGGGCTCCTCGATGTGGCCGTACAGCATCGTGCACGGGGTCTTGAGACCCTTCTCGTGCGCGAGCCGGTGGATGCGCGACCAGTCTTCCCAGTGGGTGCGGTGGTCGACGATGTGCTGCCGGACCTCCCAGTCGAAGATCTCCGCGCCGCCGCCGGTGAGGGACTCCAGACCGGCGTCGATGAGCTCGTCGAGGATCTCGGACGCGCTCAGCCCCGAGATCGTCTCGAAGTGGTGGATCTCGGTCGCCGTGAAGGCCTTCAGCGAGACCTCCGGGAGGGCCTTCTTCAGCTCGCTCAGAGACCGCGGGTAGTACCGCCACGGAAGGTTCGGGTGCAGGCCGTTGACGATGTGCAGCTCGGTGAGGTTCTCGCCCTGCATCGACTTGGCGAGGCGGACGGCCTCCTCGATGCGCATCGTGTACGCGTCCTTCTCGCCCGGCTTGCGCTGGAACGAGCAGTACGCGCAGGACGCGGTGCACACGTTCGTCATGTTGAGGTGGCGGTTGATGTTGAAGTGGACGACATCGCCGTTCTTCCGCATCCGCACCTCGTGGGCGAGACCGCCGAGCCAGGCCAGGTCGTCCGACTCGTACAGCGCGATGCCGTCCTCGCGGGTCAGCCGCTCACCGGCCCGGACCTTGTCCTCCAGCTCGCGCTTGAGCCCGACATCCATGCGTGTACCTCTCCCTTTGACGAACCCTGTCAACCGTACGCCTAGCTTCCCGGCCCTCTCGAAGCAGGCGGCTACTCCTCTTCGGGCAGCTCTCCCACCCGGTTCTCCCACTTCGTGGAGAGCACGATGGTCGTACGGGTCCTGGAGACGCCCTTCGTTCCCGACAGGCGCCGGATGGTCTTCTCCAGGCCGTCCACGTCACTCGCGCGCACCTTGAGCATGAACGAGTCGTCGCCGGCGATGAACCAGCAGTCCTCGATCTCGCTCAGGTCCCGCATCCGGCGCGCCACGTCCTCGTGGTCGGCGGCGTCGGAGAGCGAGATGCCGATCAGGGCGATCACGCCCAGACCGAGCGAGGCCGAGTCGACGGTCGCGCGGTAGCCGGTGATGACACCGGCCGCTTCCAGCCGGTTGATGCGGTCGGTGACGCTGGGTCCCGACAGACCGACGAGGCGCCCCAGTTCCGCGTAGGAAGCCCGGCCGTTCTCTCTCAGGGCCTGGATGAGCTGCCTGTCCACCGCGTCCATGCGATCGATAGCCTTCCGCTGAAGAGTTCCTGAAAGTGCTGAATGGGTCCTGCTTGGTGCCCAGGTGGTGCCGATCGCCGTACTCACGTGGCGCGCGAACCCCCGCCGAGTTCGCCCTCCCACCGCCGGTACAGGCTGTGCTCGACGCCCGCCGCGTCGAGGACCCGCCCGGCGACGAAGTCCACCAGGTCCTGGATGTGCGTGCCCCCCGCGTAGAACCCCGGCGAGGCCGGCAGCACCGTCGCGCCCGCGTCGTCCAGGGCGACCAGCTGCCGAAGTGTCTGCCCGCTCAGCGGGGTCTCGCGGACCGCGACGACCAGCTTGCGGCCCTCCTTGAGAGTGACGCCCGCGGCGCGCTGGAGCAGGTCTTTCGAGAGGCCGAGGGCGACTCCGGCCACGCAGGCCGTGGAGGCGGGCACGATGAGCATGCCCTTCGTGGGGTACGAGCCGGAGGAGGGCCCGGCTGCCAGGTCACGCGCGCTCCAGTGCCGTACGTCATCGATGCGCACGTCAAAGGTGTCGGGCTTCCCGTCGGCGCCCCTGGCCAGCCACTCGCGCAGGTCCTGCTGCCAGTGGGCGTCCCGGAAGGCGAGCCCCGTCTCGTCGAGCAGGGTGAGCCGGGAGGCGCGGGAGACCACCAGGTCCACGCTCTCCCCCGCATCCAGAAGCGCACGCAGCACGGCGGCGGCGTACGGGGTACCGGACGCGCCCGACACCCCCACGATCCAAGGCCGTCGCTGCGTCTGTCCTGGGTTCATGATGCTGAGCCTATCCGGCGTCGCGGGGTGGGAACCGGCCAAGGGGTCCGGAGCGTTCCCCGGAGGGGACGAGTTGACCGTGGGGGTTGCCATGTCGGGTGCGGGGTCGGGTACGAGGTCGGGTGCGGCACTGGAGTGGACGCGGGGCGACCGGGCGCGGGCCGCCGCCAAGCTGATGGTGGGCTGGGTAGCCCTGTTGTGGCTGCTCGAAGTGGTCGACGTGGTCAGCGGCCACGCGCTTGACGGCCTCGGCATCGTCCCGCGCCAGGCCTCCGAGCTGGTCGACATCGTGCCCGCGTCCTTCATCCACTTCGGCTTCGGCCATGTCGCCGCCAACAGCGTGCCGCTGCTGGTCCTCGGCTTTCTCGCGGCCCTCGGCGGGCTGCGCCGGTTCGCCGCGGTCTGCGCGGTGATCATCGTCGCGGACGGCCTGGGCGTCTGGCTCATATCCCCGGCGAACACCAACACCGCGGGCGCCTCCGGCCTGATCTTCGGCCTGTTCGGCTTCCTCCTCGTCAGCGGCTTCATCGAGCGCCGCCCACTGGGCGTCCTCGTCGGCCTGCTGGTCGGCGCGGTCTGGGGCAGCTCGATCCTGATAGGCCTCGCCCCGACACAGACAGGCGTCAGCTGGGAGGGCCACCTGGTCGGCCTGGTCTCGGGGGTGGCAGCGGCGTTCCTGTTCCGACGCAGGACCGACCGACGGGCCGTCACCGCGTAAGTACCGCTACAGCTACAGCTACAGCTACAGCTACAGCTACAGCTACCGGGATGTACCGCCTGACCACGGAGAGTTGGTCGCCGCCGACGGTTCCTGTGATTGACTACGGCCGTGTTGCAGGAGTCGATCTTTCACACCATGGATCTGCCGAGGGAAGACCGGTTCGAGGCGTGGGTTCAGCGAATGGGGCGGACTCACGCACCCATGCAACTGTCCAGCGACCGCGCGGCGAACTACCGCGGACGCCAGCGGCTGATCGAGCTCGCGGACGTGACGGTGTGGCCGGCGACCTTCGACTCCCTGGTCTTCCGCCGGACCCAAAGACTCATACGCCAGTCCGACCCCGAGGTCTATCACCTCTCTTTCCTGGTGCAAGGGAATGGATCGGCCACCCGGGGCAGGCAGGAAATCGCGTATCGGACCAGCGACATCCACATCAGCAGTTCGTCGCGGCCGTTCGAGATAAGCGCCGGACCCGAACCAGTGACCATCATCGGAGCGCCACCAGCGGCGGCACACCGAACTTCTACGTCGACGACGCACGCGGCGGTGTCGGCCAGCACGGCATCCTGTGGCGGCAGAACACCACCGGAGCCAAGGCGGCCGCCAACTGCGGGCAGGACATCGCGTACGCCTGCTGGGGCCAGCACACCGAGAGCATGTCCTATTGGTGGAGTACGGGCCGGGTGTGGACGCTCACCGAATGGGCGGCCGACAGCGCGGCACTGGACGGGTACCGGCAACGCGATTCCGCAACGGGTGCTGTTCTCCGTGCCACTGTCCTCAATTGACAGCTCCCTCAGCTGACGAGTAGCGCCAGGCCGCGGTGGGGACGACTGGGGGGCAACCGCGGCCGGCCGTACATACGAGAAGGCCAGAATTCTCGGGCTTCTGCCTGGCTTCAGTCCGAGGAGCAAATCAGACGCTGAGTCCGCGCACCAGCAGGTCCAGCAGTGCGCATACGAAGAGTGCGATGCCGATGAATCCGTTGACGCTGAAGAACGCGCGGTTCAGGCGGGACAGGTCGTGGGGTTTGACGATGGAGTGCTCGTAGAGGAAGGCGCCCGCGACGATCACCAGGCCGACCCAGAAGAACGTTCCGGCGTCGGTGGCGAGGGCGTACCAGACCAGGAGGGCCGTGGTGACGGCGTGGCAGACGCGCGCGCCCTGGATCGCGGCGGGGATGCCGAACCGGGCCGGCACCGACATCACGCCGACCGCCCGGTCCGTTTCGACGTCCTGGCTGGCGTAGATCAGGTCGAAGCCGCCGATCCAGATACCGACCGCGAGTCCGAGAATCACCGCGTCCCAGGACCACTCGCCGCTGATCGCGAGCCAGCCGCCGATCGGGCCCATGGCCTGGGCGAGACCCAGGATGGCCTGCGGGAAGTTCGTGAACCGCTTGCCGTACGGGTACACGACCATCGGGATGACCGCGATGGGCGCGAGGGCCAGGCACAGCGGGTTGAGCAGGGCCGCGGCGCCGAGGAAGAAGACGAGGGCGACCAGCGCGCCCGTCCAGGCGTGCTTCACGCTCATCGCGCCGGTGACCAGCTCGCGATGGGCCGTACGGGGATTGCGGGCGTCGATCTCGCGGTCGATGATCCGGTTCGCGGCCATGGCGAACGTACGCAGCCCGACCATCGCGATGGTGACGAGCAGCAGTCGTCCCCAGTGGATGTTGCCGTCCCACTGGAACATCGCGGTCAGCGCGGCGATGTAGGCGAAGGGCAGCGCGAACACCGAGTGCTCGATCACAACGAGACGCAGGAACGCCTTGGTGCGGCCCGGCTGCGGGAGTGCCGCGGAAGCGCTGCTCACCGGCCTCCCGCCTTTCCGTTGTTGGGCGACCTCACAGGCCGTACTCCTTCCAGCGGCGGTCGACCTTCGACGCCGTCTCCGGGTCGGACAGCACCATCTCGGGCCAGCCCCCGTCCCGGGTGTAGCCCTCCTCGGGCCACTTCCTCGTCGCGTCGATGCCCGCCTTGCCGCCCCAGAACTGCTGGTACGAGGCGTGGTCGAGGTGGTCGACCGGGCCCTCCACGACGGTGAGGTCGCGTCCGTAGTCCGTGTTGCCCAGCGCCCGCCACGCGACCTCGTGCAGATCGTGGACGTCGCAGTCGGAGTCGACGACCACGATCAGCTTGGTGAGGGACATCATGTGGGCTCCCCACACAGCGTGCATCACCTTCTGGGCGTGCTTGGGGTACTTCTTGTCGATCGCGACGATCGCACAGTTGTGGAAACCGCCTGCTTCGGGGAGGTGGTAGTCCACGATGTCCGGCACGACGATCTTCAACAGGGGGAGGAAGAACCGCTCCGTCGCCCGGCCGAGGGGTCCGTCCTCCGTCGGAGGGCGGCCTACGACGATCGACTGGATCAGCGGCCGCTTCCGCATCGTCACGCAGTCGATGGTCAGCGCCGGGAACGGCTCCTGCGGCGTATAGAACCCGGTGTGGTCGCCGAACGGCCCCTCCGGGAGCATCTCGCCCGGCTCCAGCCATCCTTCGATGACGACCTCGGCGTTCGCGGGCACCTGCAACGGCACCGTCTTGCAGTCGACCATCTCGATCCGCTTGCCCTGGATGAACCCGGCGAAGAGGTACTCGTCGATGTCACCGGGCAGCGGGGCGGTCGCGGCGTACGTCACGGCGGGCGGACACCCGAAGGCGATGGCGACCGGCAGCCGCTCGCCGCGCCGGGCCGCCACCTGGTAGTGGTTGCGGCTGTCCTTGTGGATCTGCCAGTGCATGCCGATGGTGCGCTTGTCGTGCCGCTGGAGGCGGTAGAGCCCGAGGTTGCGGATGCCGGAGTCGGGGTCCTTGGTGTGGGTGAGGCCCAGGTTGAAGAAGGACCCGCCGTCCTGCGGCCAGGTGAACAGCGCCGGAAGCTGGTCCAGGTCCACGTCCTCACCCCGGAGCACGACCTCCTGGACCGGCGCGTCCTTGACCTTCTTCGGCGGTACGTGAGCCATCGCGCCGAGCTTCCCGAAGGCCTCGCGCACCCCGACGAACCCGTGCGGCAGTTCGGGCTTCAGCAACCCGCCGATCTTCTCGGAGATGTCGCCGTACGACTTGAGGCCCAGGGCCTTCAGCAGCCTCCGGTCGGTCCCGAACACGTTCATCGCGAGCGGCATCGCCGACCCGCGGACGTTCTCGAAGAGCAGCGCCGGGCCCTGGGCCTTCTGCACCCGGTCGACGATCTCCCCGACTTCCAGGTACGGGTCCACCTCGGCCTTGATGCGCTTGAGGTCACCCTCGCGCTCCAGGGCCCGCAACAGGGAGCGAAGATCGTCGTAAGCCATGCGTCCCAGTATCGGCCACCCGATAACCTGTGCCCGTCACCGGGGCCCTTCGCCGCTCCGCCGCCGCTCACTGGGGGAACGTCCGCCCATGCTCAGGTATCTGCCCTTCCTGCTGGTCCTGGCGCTGTGGATCTACGCCTTCATCGACTGCCTGAACACGCCGGAGAAGGAAGTACGGGGCCTGCCGAAGGTGGTGTGGGTGATTATCATCCTGCTCTTCGGCGAGGTTCTGGTCGGTCCGGTCGCCTGGCTGGTGGCGGGCAAGAAGCGCAGGGCACCCGGAGACGGCTCCGCGCCCTCGGCGTGGCGCCGCGACCAGCGCACGGGTTTCGTCGCGCCCGACGACAACCCCGAGTTCCTCAAGTCCCTCAAGAAGGTCGACAAGGGCGGCGGCAAGGACGACGAGGCGCTCCTCAAGAAGTGGGAGGCCGACCTCCAGCGCCGCGAGGAGGAACTGAAGCGGCGCGAGCGCGAGGACGAGGCCTGAGCCCGGTATGCCCTATACGAACGAGGCCTGAGCACGCCATGCCTTATACGAACGAGATCTGAGCCGGCCATGGCCGACATGGAACTACGGCTGCTCGTCACCTTCGAGAAGGTCGCGACCGTGCTGAGCTTCACGCAGGCCGCCGCCGAGCTGAAGTACGCGCAGTCCAGCGTGACCGGTCAGATCCGCGCCCTGGAGTCCTCGCTCGGGACCGAGCTCTTCGACCGGCTGGGGAGCAGGATCCGGCTGACCGAGGCGGGCGAGCGGCTCCTTCCGTACGCCCGGCAGATCATCGAGCTGAGCGAGGAGGCGCGGACGGCGGTCGTCGGCGCAGAGGAGCCGGCCGGCGCGCTGACCGTCGGCACGATGGAGTCGCTGACCGCGTACCGTCTGCTGCCCCTCCTTGAGCTGTTCCACCACCGCTATCCGGCCGTCCGGCTCTCGCTCCGCACGACCATCGGTGACGAGACCCGGCAGGCGCTGCGGCAGGGCACGTACGACGTGGGCTTCCTGATGGAGCGGGAGACCGAGCACGCGGGGTTGGAGACCGTGGTGCTCGCGGTCGAGCCGCTGGCGCTCGTCGCGGCGCCGGGTCATCGGCTGGCCTCCGTCGCCGTGCTCACGGCCGATCTCGTACGGGAGTCCCTGCTCGGCACCGAACCCGGCTGCGCCTACCGGGACTTGTTCGAGCTGGAGCTCAACTCCCTTGCTCGGGAGGGCTCTTCGGTCGCCTTCACGGAGTTCGGCACGATCGAGGCGACCAAGCGTGCCGCGGCGGCCGGCCTCGGGATCGCGCTGCTGCCCGAGGTGACGGTCGCGGCGGAACTGGCGGACGGCAGCCTCCTGCGGCTGCCGTGGGAGGCGCCGTTCACGCTTCGGACTCAGCTGGCGTGGCGGGCCGGGAAGCGGCTTCCGGCACATGTGCGGCTGTTCGTGGAACAGGCGAGGCGGCTGGTACGGGAGCAGTCGTCGGAGGCGTGATCTCCACGGGCGCGGGTGCCGTCGTCGCAGGCGTGACCTCCACCGACGCGGATGCCGTCGTCGCAGACGTGACCTCCACCGGCTTCGCCAGGGTGACGCGCAGGCTCGCCAGCACGATCAGCGGGACGCCCAACGCCTGGACGAGGCCGATGTGGTGGCCGTACACCGCCCAGTCGGCGACCATCGCGACCGCCGGGTAGGTGAAGGCCAGTACGGCGATCTTCGCGGTCGGGAGTTTGGCGTACGCGGAGTACAGGAGGACGTACATCAGGCCCGTGTGGATGAGCCCGAGCCCGACCAGCCAGCCCCAGTCCGCTCCCGTGCCGCGCATCGCGCCGAAGTCGGCGAAGGGGAGCAACAGCGGTATGCCGATGAGGACTTGGACGAGGGCGATCAGGTGCGGGCGTACGCCGGTGATGCGCTTGGTGACGAGGGTGGAGAGGCCGTAGAGGATGGCCGCGAGGAGGGCCTGGCCGATGCCGAGGAGGTAGGTGGTGTCCGAGCCGGTGAAGTCGGCGGGACGGATCCCGGAGACCAGGATCAGGCCGACGAACGCGACGCCGACCCAGCCCACCTTCGCCGCGGTGAGGCGTTCGCGGAAGAGCAGGGCGCCCAGCAGGACGACGTAGAACGGCTGTGTGTGGTAGACGACCGTCGCGACCGAGATCGACGTGTTCTCGTACGACTGGAAGAGCAGGACCCAGTTGAAGACGATGAACACCCCGCCGAGCGCGGCCAGTCCGAGCTTGCGCGGGGTGAGGCCGTGGTCGCGGAAGTAGCCGCGGGCGAGGGCGTAGCCGCCGAGGGCGAGTGCGCCGAAGAGGACGCGGAAGAAGACGACGTTGAACGGGGAGGCGCCGGACTCGACGACGAAGATGCCCAGCGTTCCGGAGAGCACCATCGCGGCGGTGAGCTGGACGGTGCCCTTGTGCTCGGGGCTGCTTTCGTAGGCCATGGCCTGAAGCTACGAGCGGGGGCCATCGCCGGTCCACGAGCCAGTGGGGGGTCCTGCCGATGGGGGGATCGGCGGGGGCGATGGCGCGGATCGATCAGCGATGCCGTGAATCGATCAGCAGATCCCGTGAATCGATCAGCCGATGGCGCGGATCGATCAGCCGATGGCGCCGATGGCTCAGGCCAGTAGCCCCAGCCGGGTGATCTCCCGTCCCGCGGAGCGGTCCATCACCATCCGCAGGCCGGCCTCGCGGGTCCTGTCGTAGGCGGCCACGTCTATGACGCCCAGCTGGAACCAGACCACTTTGGCGCCGAGCGCGACAGCCTGGTCCGCGATGCCGCCGGCCAGGGTGGAGTTGACGAACACGTTCACCACATCCACCGGGAAGGGGATCTCGGCGAGCGAGGCGTAGCCCTGCTCACCGTGCACCACCTCGGCCTTGGGGTGCACGGGCACCACCTTCTTGCCGATGCGTTGAAGCTTCTCGGCCACGCGGTAGGCGGCCCGTTCGGGGTTGTCGGACAGCCCGACCACGGCCCAGATGTCTCCGGCGCCGGTGAGGATGTCGTTGACTGTCGCGTCGTCGCCATAGGTCATCGCCACAGGATGGCATACAGGATCCAATATGGCGATGGTGCCGTCAGAATGGCGACCGCACTGTCAGATCCTGGCTCTAGCCTTCCGGCCATGACCTCTCATCTGGACGCCACCCGGGCGTCGTACGACACCGCCGCCGCCGACTACGCCGAGATCCTCAGGGACCAACTGGAGAACAAGCCGCTGGACCGCGCCATGCTGGCCGCGTTCGCCGGGCACGTGCGGGCGGGCGGGGGCGGGCCCGTCGCGGACCTGGGCTGCGGGCCGGGTCGGGTGACCGCGCACCTGGAGTCGCTCGGCCTCGACGCGTTCGGCATCGACCTGTCCCCCGGGATGGTGGAGGTGGCCCGGCGCGACCATCCGCACCTGCGCTTCGAGGTCGGCACGATGACCGCCCTGGACAGCATCAAGGACGACTCCCTGGCCGGAGCCCTCGCCTGGTACTCCACGGTGCACACACCGGTGGACGAACTACCGCTGTTCTTCAGCGAGTTCCACCGCGTCCTCGCCCCCGGCGGTCATCTCCTCCTCGCCTTCAAGGTGGGCGACGAGCACGTGCATCTGGCGCACGCGTACGGCCACGACCTGGACCTCGAAGTCCACCGCTTCCCACCCGAGCGCGTCGCTGGACTGCTGCGCGCGGCGGGGCTTGTCGAGGTCGCGCGGCTGGTGCGCGAGGCGGAGGCGCCGGAGGGCACTCCGCAGGCGTTCATCCTGGCCCGGAAGCCGGAGGTGCGCTGAATACCGGTGACTACTGCCGCACGCCCGCGACGAACGCCGCCCAGGCCGAGCGGTCGATGACCAGCACCGGGCCGTGCGGGTTCTTGCTGTCACGGACGGGGACGACGGCGGGGAAATCGGGGGCCACTTCGATGCAGTTGCCGCCGTTGTCGTCGCTGTGGCTGCTCTTGATCCAGGTCGCCGCGCCCAGCTCGTGCCTGTCCATGATGCCCGTACCCCTCCATCACGTCGCTGATCAGAGCGGCGGATTCTCGGGCTGACGGAGCGTCCGCCCTGAGCACATCATAGGTCTGGCTGTGGCGCTCGTAGACGGCCGGATCATCATTGAAATGGCCACGGTCCAGGGACTCCGAGTAGACCCACTGGTGCCCATCGGGCAGCGTGATGAGCGACATGGAGCCACTGGGGCGGACGAATGCAAGGTCGGAGGGGGCGACCTGGATGTGGATATTGGGGCGCCGGCCTACGCGCAGCAGGTGCGCACCCTGGTCGCGCATGACGGCCGCGCTCCCCACCAGGTTGCGCAAACAGCTCTCGTCCAGCACGACGGCGTAGAACGGGCCGTCAGCCTCCAGGAATCGCTGCTGCCGGCTCAGCCGAGCGCGGACCCGCTCCTCCACCTCGTCGACGCTCCTGCGACGACGGCTGAACAGCGCCCGCACATAATCCTCCGTCTGCAACAGACCCGGTACGACCCGCTCTTGATACTCCCGCAGAGCCACCGCCACCGCATCCATCTCGGCCCGCCGCCGGAACCAGTCCGGATGCTCCACCTGGGGATACCAGTCGATCCGGCTCCACAGTCGCAGCAACACCCCGCCGGTATCGAGCAGTTCGTCGCACGTCTTGGCGAAGGTGTCCTGCGGTACCCGCGCACCTGCCTCCACGCGGGCCACCTGCGAGCGGTCGCACGGGATCCGGCGCGCGAGATCCTCCTGCGTCAGGACATGCGCCTCGCGGTAGTGCTTCAACACCTCCCCGAACACGGCGGCAGTCGTGACGGCCGCTCCCCCGTCGGCATTACGTCGGCTCACCGCACCCCCTCCGTGACAGTGGACCACTGTCACGCGTCCGCCATTGATACCGACCGTTCCCCTGAGTCACGCTCGATACACCCAGAGTGATGACGAACGTACGGGAGTGAGCATGGCCGAGCAGTGGGAGACGGGGACGTTGGTCTACGACCCGCGTACGGACAAGGTCGGCGAGTACCGGGACAGGACCGGCCCGTACGCGATGCTGCGCCCCGTCGGCGGCGGCCGGGAATGGCAGGCCGATCCCGCGCTGATCCGCCGGGCCACGGCAGAGGAACGGCTCAGCGCGGGAGTGCGGGCCGCCAACAGCCGTTCCGGGCAGGCAGGTGGTGTGGCGGCGCCCCAGGGCGATGAAGCGAGCCGCCCGCCCGAGCCCGTCCCCGGTTGCGCGACGTGCGAGGGCCTCGCCGTACGGCGTGACGAAGCCCGCGCCCGGTGCGACGGCACCGAGGAGACCGACGCCAACGTGCTGCTGCGCCGACATCTGCGAGGAGGCCACGACGTGCCGGGCAGCCGCCGCCGCATCTTCCGCTACGTGCCGTATTCGATCGTTCAGGACGCGACCGCGGAACCGGAGTACGAGGCGCGGTGCGTCTCAGGCGACGAGGCCGACTGCGGTGCCGCGTCCGGCCCCTGCGACGGCCCGGCGGAGGTAGAGGAGTGGCAGCGCACCCACACCCAGGAAACCCGGCACACCCGCTACCGCCGCAACTTCGCGGACTACGCGATCATGGAGCCCGCCAACCCCTGACACCCGCGTCCCCGCTTCCCCGGACACCCGCCTCCCCGCGTCCCCGCCTCCCCGGACCGGGCAGGCCCGGTCCGCAACGTGTTTGGCAGATCTGTCCCATGCATGAGCCTCTCTCACCTGGGGTTTCTCCCCGAGCGGTGGGACAAATCTGCCAATCGTGGATCTTTGCATTGGCGGGAGGATTGGTGAGGCTCCGGAGCGGCACAGGGCGGGCGCTCAGTAGTTGGCGTTCTCCCTTCGGGGTCGGGGAGCGGAAAGCGTAGGACGGCGGCCGCCCAGCAGCACCCCCGTTCGGGAAGACGGCACCCCCGCCACCGCCTCCGGCGTGCCCTCCGCCACCAGCCGGCCGCCGTTCGTGCCGCCCTCCGGGCCGAGGTCGATCAGCCAGTCGGAGGCGCGGGCGACGTCGAGGTCGTGCTCGATGGTGACCACCGTGTTGCCCGCGTCGACGAGGCGTTGGAGTACGCCGAGGAGGCGGGCGGTGTCTGCGGCGTGCAGGCCGGTTGTCGGCTCGTCCAGGAGGTACAGCGTGCGTCCGGAGGCTCTGCGGCCCAACTCCTTTGCCAGCTTGATGCGTTGGGCCTCGCCTCCGGAGAGGGTGGTGGCGGGCTGGCCGAGCGGGAGATAGCCGAGGCCCACGTCCGACATGCGGTGCAGGCGGGCGGCGACGGGCGGTACGTCCGCGAAGACCGTGAGCGCCTCGTCGACGGTCGCCTCAAGCACCTCGGCGATGTCGTACTCCTCGTACCGCACCCCGAGCACCTCCCGCCGGAATCGGCGCCCCTGGCACGCGGGGCAGCGCACCTCCACGGCGGGCAGGAAGTGCATCCGCACGGTGAGGACGCCCGCGCCCTCGCAGCGCTCGCAACGGCCGCCGGGGACGTTGAAGGAGAAGTGGCCGGGGGTGAGGCCGGGGGCCTGGGCGGCGAAGGTCTCGCGGATGGGGGTGAAGGCGTCGGAGTACGTCGCGGCGTTGGAGCGGGGGATGCGGCTGATCGGCTGCTGGTCGATCGTGATGATCTTGTCCAGCAGGTTCCAGCCCTCGATCCTGTCGTGCTCCGCGGGCGCCTCGTTCGCGCCGTAGAAGCGGCAGCGTCCCGCCCGGTCCAGGATGTCCAGCAGGAGCGTCGACTTGCCCGACCCCGACGGTCCGGTGACCGTGACCAGCATGCCGAGCGGGATGCGTACGGTGATGTCCTTGAGGTTGTGGGCACGGGCGCCGTGGATCGTGAGCGCCTTGCCGTCGCCGGGGCGGCGGGCCTCGGGCACCGGCATCGGCAGACGGCCGGAGAGGTACGCGCCGGTCACCGAACCCTCGCTCGCGGCCACCTCCGCGGGCGTCCCCTCGGCGACGATCCGGCCGCCGTCCCGCCCCGCGCCCGGACCCACGTCCACGACATGGTCGGCCGCGCGCAGCACATCGAGGTCGTGCTCGATGACCAGCACCGTGTTGCCCAAGTCCCGCAGTTTGCGGAGGACTTCGATCAGGCGGGCCGTGTCCGCCGGGTGCAGGCCGATCGTCGGCTCGTCGAGGACGTACAGCACGCCCGTGAGCCCGGAGCCGAGCAGAGCCGCCAGCCGGAGCCGTTGGGTCTCCCCGGCGGAGAGGCTGGGGGTCGGCTGCTCCAGGGTCAGGTATCCCACGCCGACGTCGACGAGCCGGCGTACGCGATCACGTAGATCCGCGACGACCGGTTCGGTGACAAGTCGCTGCTCCTCCGTCCCGACCTCCAAGTCGTCGATCCACTTGGCGAGTTCGTCCAGCGGCATGCGCGCCGCGTCGACGATCGTGCGCCCGGAGACGGTCACCGCCCGGCTCTCCGGACGCAACCGGGTGCCCTCACACTCCCGGCACACCTCCTTGACCAGCAACCGCTCCGTCTTCTCCCGGTAGTCGGCGTCCTCGATGCGCTCGGCGTAGCGCCGCATGACATTCGTGACGACGCCCTCGAAGCGACCGGCGGTGACGGTGGCGGGGACTTCGGGGGAGGGGACATCGGAGGAAGGAGTTTCGGAGGAGGGAGCTTCGGAGGAGGGAGCTTCGGAGGAAGGGAAGTGCCGCTGGAATGCCTGGCCTTCGACGCCGTGCAGGAGCAAGTCCCTTTGCGTAGCGTCCAGTTCACCTACCGGTGCATCCGCGTCGAAGGTGAACCCGTAGTGCCGGGCCGCGGCGTGCAGCACGGCGACGTTGCGCTCGGTGAGTCTCGGGTGCCAGCCGAGGACGGCTCCCCCGGCCACACTCCGGCTCTCGTCGAGCAGATGGCGCACGTCCGCCTGGAAGGCGACGCCCAGTCCTGTGCAGGCGGGGCAGGCTCCGGCGGGCTTGTTGAAGGAGAAGTTGCCCATCACCAACTCGGGGACAGGGGTCGCGCAGTGCGGGCAGGGTACCGACTCGCCCTCGGGTGCCTCCTCGTCCCAGGCGTCCCCGGACTCGTACGACGGCGCAATGCCCGCCCCGCACCCCGGACAGGCGCGGCTGCCGATCCGCGCCCACAGGAGCCGCAGATACGTGAAGACCTCGGTGACCGTGCCGACCGTCGAGCGCGGGCTGCGGTTCGTCAGGTGCTGGTCGACGCTGATCGCCGGGGACAGGCCCGTGATCGAGTCGACGGGGGGCTTGCTGACCCAGTTCGTGACGAGGCCGAGCGACTCCAGGTACTGACGCTGGCCCTCCCGGAGCAGGGTGTCGAAGGCGAGCGAGGACTTGCCGGAGCCGGAGAGACCGGTCAGGACGACGAGGCGGTTCTTGGGGATGGCGAGGGAGACATTCTTGAGGTTGTGGAGACGGGCGCCCTTGACGTGAATGAAGTCGGCCATGGCTTCAAGTTTTTCATTGAACAACGTGTTGGGACTTTTACTCATACCCGTGCTGCATCACCTGCATCACCGTGATCTGGTCGCGCGTAACCTTCAAATCCGTGATGAACCCCGCACGACTGCGCCCCGTGGATCTGGCCCGTCTCTCCGGACTCTCCACCCAGCAGATACGCAACTACGAGGACCACGGCGTGCTGCCCCCGGCGCCGCGCACCGCGTCGGGATACCGCACCTTCGGCGACGTACACCGTCGCGCGCTGCTCACATACCGGTCGCTCTCGAAGGGGTACGGGCCCACGCGGGCGACGGAGATCATGCGGGCCGTGCATGCCGAGGACCTACCCGGCGCACTCGCGCTCGTCGACGCCACGCATGCCGCGCTGCACGAGGAGCGGGTCTCACTGCGGGCGGCGAGCGAGGCCTTGCAGGCGCTCGCGGACTCTCGGGAGGCACCCGCACCGGACCTGCGCATCGGTGAGGTCGCCGCGCGCCTCGGCGTCCGCACCTCCGCGCTGCGGGTGTGGGAGACCGCCGGCCTACTGACACCCCGGCGCGAACGCGGCACCGGATACCGGCTCTTCGCCCCCGCCGACATACGGGACGCCCGCCTGATCCACACCCTTCGCCAGAGCCACTACCCCCTCCCCCAGATCCAGCCCGTCCTGGACGGGCTGCGCCGCACGGGCAGCTCCGCCGCGCTGCGTACGGCGATCGCGGCCCGGAACACGGCGCTGACCGCCCGCACGACGGCCATGCTGGACGGCGCGGGCGCGCTGCACTCCTATGTGACCCAGGGCTGAGCTCTCCCCGACCACCCGCCATAAGTCGCCCCCGACTTCATACCTTCGGCGTCCGTGCCTAGACCATCGGCGGACGGCGGGACGCGGGGTCGCTTCCCAGACTGGGTCGGGACGACGACTTGGGGAGGCGCTATGCAGGGGATTACTCGGGCACGGTTTCTGGGGATGGCCGCGGGGGTCGGGGGTGCCGCGGTGCTGCCGGTGGCGGCGGGGCGGGCTTCGGCGAGCGGGGGCGGGGGCGGGCGCGGGCTGACGTACCGGGGTGTCGTCTATGAGGTCGCTGACGGGGAGACGCCGGGCACGGCCTGGAGTACCCGGCGCATGCGCGCCGACATGCGGGCGATCGACCGCGAACTGCACGCCAACTCCGTCAAGGTCACCGGCGCCGGTGTCGAGCGGCTCACGGCCACGGCGGCCGAGGCGGCGGAGCGTGGGCTGAACGTCTGGCTCGAACCCACGCTGGGGGACGTACCGGAGAAGGAGATCCTCGAACACCTCGCGGAGACAGGGCGGTTCGCCGAGCGGCTGCGGCGGCAGGGCGCCGGGGTGCACCTCAGCGTCGGCTGCGAGTTCTGGCTCTTCGTACCCGGCATCGTGCCCGGCGACAACGCCGTGGAGCGGATCGAGAACCTGGTGAAGGGCAACTTCGATCCGGTGCTGATGGCACGCCGCCTTAGCCGCTTCACCGCGAAGGCGGCGGCTGTCGGCCGGTCCGTCTTCCGCGGAAAACTGACCTACGCGGCCGCCCAGGACGACGACGTCGACTGGGGCCTGTTCGACCTCGTCGGCATCGACTACTACTCGTACTTCCGCAGCCGCGCCGAGTACGTCCGCGATCTCGACCGGTTCCGGCGCTTCGGGAAGCCGGTCGCCATCATGGAGTTCGGCTGCTGCACCTTCGAAGGGGCGCCGGAGGCGGGCGGCATGGGCTGGGACGTCGTCGATTACACGAAGGAGCCGCCCGAGATCAAGGGCGGTCCGGTGCGCAGTGAGCACACTCAGGCCGCGTACCTGACGGACGTGCAGTCGGTGTTCGAGTCGATGGGCCTGTACTCGGCGATGGCGTTCACCTTCGTCACCCCGGACGCCCCGCACCTCCCCCACGACCCGCGCCACGACCTCGACATGGCGAGCTACGGAATCGTGAAGCCGATCAAGGACCGGCCCGATGACCCCGCGTCCGGCTGGCACTGGGAGCCGAAGGAGTCCTTCCGCGCGCTGGCCCGTCAGTACCGGAGGGCGGGCGCGGGCTGCTGACCTGGTTACGGATCCACACGTTGCCTCGGTGTTTGCGCCGACGGACAGTGGAGGCATGCATCCACCCATGGACACGGATCACCCCATGGACCAGGCGCAGGCGCAGGCGCAGGCACAGGCCCGCGCCCAGGCACAGGCCCGCGCCTGGCTCGCCACCGCCCTCGCCGAGGCCCGCGCCGGACTCGCCGAGGGCGGTATCCCCATCGGGGCCGCGCTGTACGGCGCGGACGGCACCCTCCTCGGCCGCGGCCACAACCTCCGCGTCCAGGACGACGACCCGTCCATGCACGCGGAGACGGCGGCCTTCCGGAACGCGGGACGGCAACGCTCGTACCGCGGTACGACGATGGTGACCACCCTCTCCCCCTGCTGGTACTGCAGCGGTCTGGTCAGGCAGTTCGGGATCACCCGGGTCGTCATCGGCGAATCGGCCACCTTCCGGGGCGGACATGACTGGCTCGCGGAACACGGCGTTGAGATCGTGGTCCTCGACGACCCCGACTGCACCGCCCTGATGCGTGACTTCATCAAGAACCACCCCGCCCTTTGGAACGAGGACATCGGTGACTGACGCCAAGCCCCCGGCCGACACCAAACCGCAAGCCGACGCCAAACCCCAGCCCGGCCCCGATCCCACCCCCCGCACCCCCGCCACCCCCCGCATCCCCACCATCGACCTGCGCCCCTGGCTCTCCGGCGACCCGGACGCCCGCGCCGACATCGCCCGCACCGTCGACCAGGCCCTCCGGACCGCCGGTTTCCTGCTCGTCACGGGACACGGCGTGGACCCGTCGCTGCGCAGCGGCATCCGCGAGGCCGCCCGCGCGTTCTTCGCTCTGCCCGCGGAGAGGAAGCAGCCGTACGCCGCCCGGGTCGGCGGCCGTGGCTGGCTCGGCCCAGGTGCCGAGGCGAACGGCTACTCGGAGGGTACGGAGACCCCGCCGGACCTCAAGGAGTCGCTGACCTTCGCGACGCACGAGGCGTTCGAGGACCCGGAGACCAACGCGGAGTGGTACGCACCGAACGTGTGGCCCGCCGAGGCGCCGGAGTTGCAGAAGCTGTGCGAGGAGTATCTGACGAGGATGGGCGAGCTGGAGAACCACCTGCTCGCGCTCCTCGGCGATGCTCTGGGCCTGGAGCCGGACTTCTTCACGAAGCACATGGACCACCCGACGTACGGGTTCAACATCAACTGGTATCCGGGTACGGAGGTCGTCGGCGAGCCGGAGCCGGGCCAGTTCCGCATCGGCCCGCACTCCGACTTCGGGACCGTCACGATCCTCGACCGGCAGGCCGGCAAGGGTGGGCTCCAGGTCTTCACTGACGAGGGCGGCTGGGAGGACGCGCCCTTCGACCCGGCGGCTTTCACGATCAACATCGGGGATCTGATGGCCCGTTGGACGGGAGACAGGTGGCGCTCGGGCCGGCACCGCGTGCTGCCGCCGCCCGCCGACGAACCGACCGAGGAGCTGATGTCGCTGGTCTACTTCGGCGAGTGCACCCCGGGGACGCTCGTCGAGTCCGTACCGGCGCCGGTGGGCCGGGTCGCCTACCCGCCCGTGGACTCTCATGTCTACCTGCGGGAGAAGCTCGACTCGATCACAGTCCACTGACAGACCGCAAACTTTCGTAACCCAACGGTCACCAGGCGCCCTATCCCGAACCAAGTCCCCCTTTTTACACTGGTGTTGATAGACCTCACAGCAGCACATCGGACCTGACCGCCCCGGGGGGAGTTGCGGTGCACAGAGGGCTGCACGGCCGGGGGGCGCTGTTCGACAGCGATCCGCCCGGTCTCGCTCCACGGCTCGTCGGCCTGCGTCCGTACCAGCACCGCTCGACGCCGCAGGAACACCCGAAGGAACTGCCCTTCGTGGTGTTCGCGGGCGGCCGGGGCCTCGGCAAGACCGCGCTGCTCGCCGAGCTGCGGAAGGCGTGCAAGGGGCATACGCCGGTCGCGCTGGTGGACGGCGAGGAGGCACAGTTCGCGGGACCGCCGCCGGAGCGTCCCGCCGAGTCCTGGTCGCCGGTCGCGCAGGCGCTCACCACGATCGCCGAGCAGCTCGCGGAGCCGGTGACCGGCGCCAAGCGGATCAGTTTCCCGCGGCTCGCGGCCGGGCTGCTGGCCGTCGCGGCGAGCGGCTGGAGCGATCGTGACCTGCCGCGGATCCGGCAGGAGGCGGAGCGGATCCTGCTGCTGAACGAGTCCGGTTCCTGGCTCTCCGGCTTCGCGAACCGCTGGGTGAACAAGGTCGTCGCCAAGCTGATCGCCTCAATGTCCGGTACGGGACCAGTACTTGAGCCGATCATCGAGGCGACCCTGGAGGCGTTCTCCGAGGGCGTCTCCCCCACCCATCACCGGCTGCGCAAGGCGGCGGCCTGGTACCGCGACTATCCCAACGCGGGCGGCAAC
Organism: Streptomyces sp. NPDC093544; assembly: GCF_040683495.1. Taxonomy (NCBI): domain Bacteria; kingdom Bacillati; phylum Actinomycetota; class Actinomycetes; order Kitasatosporales; family Streptomycetaceae; genus Streptomyces; species Streptomyces sp. NPDC093544. The sequence goes on from NZ_JBFBEA010000017.1 coordinate 113,361, forward strand.
CCGAAACTCGGACTCATCCTGCTCTCCCGGCACTTCAGGGCGGGCGGCAACTCCCGTACGCACGCGGAGCGTTATCTCGTACGAGCGCTGCTGGCGGACCTCGACGACGCGTACACGGGGGCGTTGCAGCGCTCGCACCGGCTCGGCCGTCCGGTCGTGCTCGTCGACAACGTGCAGGCACCCGCAGGGCAGGGCCTGATGGAGTCGGTGCTGCGGGACCGCGCCGACGGCATCGCCGACCAGGTCGTCTTCTTCACCTCCCTACGGGGATACAGCCATCCGGCGCTGCGCAACGCCGTCCGCCGCACGCTGCCCGACGTCGCCCGGCGCAGCGACTGGACGCCGGACACCTCGCCCTCCTCGCGCGCGCTGCTCGTGTCGCTGCCGCCGCTGACTCCGGACGACACCCTGCACATCGTGGGCGCCACCTGCCTCGACGTCCCGGTCCCGCCCCAACTCCCGCACGCCACACACCGGTTGACCGGCGGCAATCCGCTGGGCATCGCCGTGCTGGCCGAGTCCGCCCACCAGAATCTCCCCGAGGCCGGCACCCTGGGCGCGCTGCTCACCACCGACGTCGCCCTGCTGGACGACCGCGAGGGACGGGCCGCCTACCAGGAGCTCCTGGACAAGCTGGTGCCCGGCGACAGCCTGGACGAGCTGACCGTGCTCGCCGCCGCCCACGACCCCGACTCGGCCCGAGCACTGGCTCAGGACCGACTGCCGGACGACTTCGGCGCGTCGGGCGTACTGGGTCTGGAGGCGCGGCTTGCCGAGGAGGGCTGGCCGGTGGCGGCGGACCAGTTCGTCGGCGACCCGTTCCTGCGCGCCCTGCTGCTGTTGCGCCTGCACCACCGCGATCCCGGTCACGAGCAGTGGCGGGCCGTGCACCGCACCCTCATCGACCACTACGCCGACGTACCAGGAAGCGACGACAACCCCGGCCGCGCCCAGTACCGGCTGCACCACGAACTGGCCCTGGGAAAGGCGGACTTCGCGGTCGCGTATCTTCGCGACACCTTCCACCGCGTCGACACGCGCGCCTGGCTGTCGGCGCTGGTCTTCATCGCCTCCGCGCCCTACTACCACGCACACGATCCGGACGGCCACGACTTCGACGGCCACGACCACCGGGCGTCCGTCGCGCTCGGCCGCACGGACGCCGCGCAGTCCCCGCCGGACAGCGTGGACGCCGTACTGCATCTGCGGGTACGCCGACTCCTGCACGCCGTCTGGCAGTTGACCGACCCGCTGGTGCTGCCGGACCCGAAGGTGACGGAGCGGCTGCGGTTCGAGCTGGAGCAGCTGTCGAATCTGCGGCCCGCGGGCAACGCCCTGCTGTGGCGGGCCTCCAGGGACTGGCCGGCGGACGCGCTCGCGGGCCGGCCCTTCCGCATCCCGGGTGACGAGGACGACGAGGGCGAAGCCAATTCATGACTGAGGGCGGAGCCAACTCATGACGCAGGACGGGGGCGGGTAATGGCGCGCTTGTGGGTGTGGTTGCGCGAGGACGTCTGGGAGATCCGGTTCCGGCGGTACATCGCCCTGTTGCTGGCGGCCGTCCTCGTCGCCTTCGGCGTCTGGGGCGGTACGACACTCGCGCAGGAGGACCGTTCCTGTGCTCCCGGCGTCGAGCGTGCCGAGGGCAGTGACGAGTGTGTGGGCGTCTCGGCGACCTCGTACAACTGGGGCCGCTCCCAGTTCACCGAGGCCGTACGGGCGATCGACGCGGAGAACAGGAGCCTCAAGTCCGGCAGTTGGGTCACCGTCGCCCTGCTCGAACCCTTCACGGCGACCGACGCCGACAATCTGGGCGACGCGCTGCACGAGCTCCAGGGCGCCTATCTCGCGCAGTACCGGGCCAACCACAACTCCAACGACCAGACACCGAAGATCCGGCTCGTGCTCGCCAACCCCGGTGCCACCGGCGAGCAGTGGCAGCACACCGTCGACCAGCTGGCGGGGATGGCCACCGGGCCCGACCGGCTGCGCGCGGTGACCGGCGTCGGCCTGAGCACCGAGAACAACAAGAAGGCCGTCAAGGAGCTCACCCGCCGCGGCATCCCGGTGATCGGCTCCTCCATCACGGCCGACGACCTCGCCAACGGGCAGGAGGGCAAGGACCCTTACCCCGGACTTGCCCGCGTCTCCCCCACCAACACCGACGAGGCCCGCGCTCTCGCCTCCTTCGCCGACGTCACGCCCGGCAAGGCGCTCCTGGTGTACGACAAGCCGGGCGACCCGTACTCGCGCACGCTCCAGGAGTCCTTCGAGAGGCTGCTCAAGGGGTCGCCGTACCAGCCGCAGCCGTTCACCCCGCCCGACGACCGCAGCGAGGAGGGCACCACCGCCAACACCTTCCGGCAGATCACCCACCTCGTCTGCGACACGGCACGCTCCACGGACACCATCCTGTTCGCGGGCCGGCACACCCAACTGCGCCAGTTCATCAACGCGTTGGGCGACCGCGGCTGCCAGGACCGCAGCTTCACCCTGCTCACCGGCGACGAGGGCTCCTACCTCACCGGCGACAAGGACCTCGACCGCACCGCCCTCACGCACCGCATCTCCGTGCGCTACACGGCACTCGCCCACCCGGACGCCTGGCTCGCCAAGGACGCGCCGAAGAGCGGGGGAAGCGCCACTGATGCGAAGGTGCTCGACGAACTGCTCACCGCCGGCGAGCAGAAGCCCGTCGGTCCCATCGGCGACGTCTCCCTCGAAGACGGGCAGACGATCATCGCGTACGACGCCATGACGCTCGCCGTACAGGGCATCCGCGAGGCCACGGCCGACGGAAAGACGGTCCCGCCCATCGCCGACGTCGCCAACCAGTGGACGCTGACGAAGGGCTCCCAGCGGGTGAACGGCGCGAGCGGCTGGATCTGCCTGGACGTCCACGGCAACCCGTACGACAAGGCCGTCCCCATCGTGGAACTGACCCCCGAGGGCAAGGCCCGCTTCGTGGAGATCGCCTGGCCGGAGGGGAAGCCCCCGGCGAAGGAGTGCCTGCCGCCCGCCTAGGGGGTGTCGTTTGGATCACCTCGGATCAGGCCGCGGCGCATGGTGCGGTGCATCGCAAGGCGGAGCATGACCCGCGTACTGGACGTACTCGGGTGATGCGACAACGCGGCGAGGTGCCGTGCCAGGCGTCGCGGACCCGAGGTGATCCAAACGACACCCCCTAGCCGCCGAGTACGAGAAGGAGCCGCTCGCAACCCGCCCACCGGCACCCGTCAGGGCCGCTGACCCGCCTTGTCGACGATCTCCCGCTTCAGGACGGCGCTGGTCTCGACGGTCTGCCCCTTCTTCAGGCCGTCGTCCAGATCCACGAGCGTGACCGTCTGCTCACCGAGGTACTCGTACGTCTCCTCATCGAAGATCAGCCCCTCGCGCTGCCCGCTGTCCACCCGTGCGACGGCCACGCCATGCCGGCCCGCCGCATCCACCGCGTCCGGGACGACGACGACCCCCGGGATCTTCGCGGTCGCCCGGAACAGAGCCGCGGCCACATCCGGCGGCAGCAGTGAATCACTCACCAGGCGTCCGACGAGATCAAAGGCATTCTGGTCCTCGCTCCTGGGGCCTTTGCCGTTCTCGTGCAGCCAGTCCAGCATCGCGTCGGGGTCGGTCGGCAGGGTCTGAAGATTGCGGTAGTTGATATTGGTGGGGTTGCCGGGGGTGACCGGGTCCAGCTCCAGCTGCTTGTCGTTCTGGTCCTCCTGTAGGAGACCCCAGCGCGTACCGTCGACCGACAACCAGACCTCCCGCTGGTGAACCGGGTCGACGGTGGCCGGCTTGCCACCCCCCCGGGTGGGGTAGCCGAACTTGCTCTCGATGTAGACGAACTGGTCGTCGCGGATACCGTCCGGCACCCTCTGGTGCTCCGCCGCGAGCGCGATGTCGCCCAGAAGCTCCACTGCACTCTGAGAGGCGGCCGGGGCTGCCGTACCGCCCGACGGAAGGAGCACGAAGGTGACGGCTGCGGCGGTGGCAACGGCGGCTGCCGCGATCGCGGGCCGCAGCCACTTGTTGCCGCTACGGGCACGTGCCGGGTCTTCGTGCCGGATCTCGGTCATCAGACGCTCCTTGAGGAGTTGGTGACGGCCCGGTGGAAGGTCTTGCTCGGGAAGCTGGTTCATTGGTTTCCCTCCCTCAGGGGGCCGACCGCGGTGATGCGGTCACCTCTCATCTGTCCGCGTGCTGCGGGGAGTTCCGTGGTTTTCAGATGTTTCGCGAGTTTTGTTCTCGCACGGGAGAGCCGCGACCGTACGGTGCCGACGGGCACCCCGAGCGCCTCGGCCGCCGCCGCGTAGTCGAGCCCCGACCAGACGCAGAGGGCCAGTACTTCCCGCTCGGCCCGCCGCAGTTGCTGAAGCGCTGTCCGTACGAGGTCCAGCTGCGCCGCGTCGTCCAGGCGCCCGGCGACCTCGTCGGCGAAGTCGCGTACGGCCTCGTCGCGGGGCAGCCGGGCGACGGCGGCCGCGTGTCTTCGGGTCGCCCGGCGCGTGTTGCGCGTGACGTTGGTGGCGATCCCGAGCAGCCAGGGCCGCACCGAACCACCCTCCTCGTCGAGCTTGTCGCGCAGGCGCCAGGCGTCCAGGAAGGTCAGCGAGACGACGTCCTCCGCCTGCGCCCAGTCCCCGGTGAGCCGGAAGGCATGGTTGTACACGGACCGGGCGTACGCGTCGAAGAGCTCGCCGAAGGCGTCGTGGTCCCCCGCGCGGATGCGTTTCCTCAGATGCCGCAGATTCGTATCCACACCCACTTACCTGTCCGTACGACGAAGGCCGGTTCCCGTGACCCGCGTCACAGGAACCGGCCTTCACCGCAAGGGACTTGCCGCAAGGGACTGGTAGGGACTTACACGCCCGCGTACGAGTGCTTACCGGTGACGAAGATGTTGACCCCGTAGTAGTTGAAGAGGAAGCAGGCGAAGGCGATCAGCGCGATGTACGCGGCCTTGCGGCCCTTCCAGCCGGCCGTGGCGCGGGCGTGCAGGTAGCAGGCGTAGGCGACCCAGGTGATGAACGCCCAGGTCTCCTTGGGGTCCCAGCCCCAGTAGCGGCCCCAGGCGTCGCCCGCCCAGATCGCGCCCGCGATGATCGTGAAGGTCCACAGCGGGAAGACGGCGGCGTTCACTCGGTAGGAGAACTTGTCGAGGGAGGCCGACGCGGGCAGCCGCTCCATGACGGAGGTCGCGAAGCGGCCCGGCTTGCCGCCGGTGGCCAGCTTGTTCTCGTAGCTGTCCTTGAAGAGGTACATCAGGGCACCGACCGCGCCCACGTAGAACACGGCGCCGCAGAGGATCGCGGTCGAGACGTGGATGTACAGCCAGTACGAGTGGAGCGCGGGAACCAATTGGTCACTGGCGGTGTACAAGACAGTGACGGCAAGACCGAGATCGAGGAGGACCGTGGTGACCAGGGGGAGGCCGAGCCAGCGGATGTTCTTCTTCAGCGCGAGCATCACCAGGTACACCGTGACGGCGACGGTGGAGAAGGTGATGTTGAACTCGTACATGTTGCCCCACGGCGCCCGCTGCACCGACAGAGCACGGGCGACGACACCGGCCGTCTCGACGGCCCAGGCGACCACGGTGAGGGACACCGCGATACGTCCGTAGAGATCGCCCTGTTCGTCCCCGCCGTGCGCGCCGGGACCGTCGGGCACGTCGCGGGCGCCGGCCGCGGACCGGGTGACCACCTGGGGCCGATCGAGCACCGCGGTGCCGCCCGCCTGCTTCACCGTGACCGCGGGAGCCGCCGCCTTCCGCGGGGAGGTCAGCGCGGCGGCCGTGCGGCCGACCTTGCTGCGGCTGCCGAAGATCCACTCGGCGATGTAGGTGAAGAAGGCCAGCGTGTAGACGGCCATCGAGGAGTAGATCAGCGTGTTGCTGATGTTGGCGAGGTGTTCGTTGGTGGCCGTGGCCAGATCGGTGGCGGTGGCGAGAGTCATTGCTTCTCAGCCTTTCCGGCGGCAGGTACGGGGGGTTCGGCGTCGGGATCGGGGACGGGTTCGTCTTGGGCTCGGGCTTCGGCTTCGGCTTCGGCTTCGGCTTCGGCTTCAACCTCGGCTTCAACCTCGGCTTCGTCGTGCTTGGTGGGCGCCTGATCGTGCACGAGTGCGGCCAGGTCGCCGAGTTCCTCGGGAAGCTTGGTGGACTCGCTTCGGCCAAGGCCCGCCATCTCGACGACGGTGACACCGTCGGCGCCCTTGACGGCCCGCACCCAGACGCGGCGGCGCTGGATGAACAGCGACCCGGCGAGACCGAAGATCGCGGTGAAGGCTCCGGCCAGCGCCCAGTCACTGCCGGGCTGCTGGGTGACCTGGAAGCCGGCCCACTCCTTGATGTCCTTCTCGAAGGTGATCGAGCCGGCACCGTTCGGCAGCGTCATGGTCTCGCCGGGCGCCAGCCTCGACTTGAGGATCTCGCCCTTCGAGTCCTTGAACTGCTTCATCTGGGAGGTGTTCAGTTGGTACACGTTCTGCGGAAGGCCCGAGTCGACCCCCAGGCTGCCGTGGTAGCCGCTCAGCGCGAGCACGGGGTCCTTGAGCGCGGGGAACTGGGAGAACATGTCGCCCGCACCGGCGCCCGCGAAGGTCGGCACGAAGAACGCGGCGAAGCCGAGCTGCTCCTTGTCGCCCTTCGCGTTCCGGTAGCCGTCCATGACCTTGATCGCGCCCTGCGAGGTGACGTTCGAGTCGAGCGGCAGCATCGGCACGGGCTCGGAGTAGACGACCTTGCCCTTGCCGTCCCGGACGGTGACCACGGGCGCGTAGCCGTGGCTGACGAGGTAGACCTTCGAGTCGCCGATCTCCAGCGGCTCGTTGACCTTGACCGTCTTCTTCTGCTCCTTGCCCTCGGCGCCCACGCTGTAGGTGATGTCCGCCTGGTAGGTGCGAGGGGTGCCCTTGTTGGGTCCGGTCTCCTCGTAAGTGCCGGTGAACTTGTTCAGTTCGAAGCTGAACGGTGTGAGGTCGTCGGTGGAGAAGAGGTTGCCGGACTTGAAGTCGTCGTACGACAGGAGGGTGTTGGAGAAGCCGTCGCCCTCGACGATCAGCTTGTTGCCCTCGGACTTGAAGAGCTGGCCCCAGGCGAAGGCGACCAGCATCACGACCAGCGCGATGTGGAAGAGCAGGTTGCCGGTCTCGCGCAGATAGCCCTTCTCGGCGGCGACGGCGTCCCCGGCGAGGTGCGCCCGGAACCGTCGCTTCTTCAGCACCTTGAGGGCGACCGCACGGACCTGCTCAGGATCGGCGTCCGTGCGCCAGGCGGCGTACGCGGGCAGCCGGTTCAGCCGCTTGGGCGCGCCCGGCGGACGGCCGCGCAGCTGCCCGACGAACTGCCAGGTGCGCGGGATGATGCAGCCGATGAGCGAGACGAAGAGAAGGATGTAGATCGCCGAGAACCACACCGAGCTGTAGACGTGGAACAGCCCGAGCTTGCCGTAGACGGACCCCAGCAGGCTGTGCGCGTCCTTGAAGTCCTGCACCTTCACCGCGTCGGTCCCCGACTGCGGGATCAGCGAGCCGGGGATCGCCCCCAGCGACAGCATGAACAGCAGGAGCAGCGCGACCCGCATGGAGGTCAACTGCCGCCAGAACCAACGGGCCCAGCCGATGATCTCGCGCCCGGTCCACGCCAGCCATCCGACGGCACCCGGTTTCCGTACGCCGCCGAAGGAGCCGGGGACGACGGTGTCCAGCGGGGCGGTGGACAGCTGGGACCCGGCGGCACCGAGCTCCCCGTGGGCGCTCACACCGACATGCCGGCTGGCGGGCACCGGATCCGTCGCCTCACCGGCGCCGTCCGTCGTCTCGCCGGTGTCGGTCGCCGCCTTGCCGGCGCCGTCCTTCGCCGTCTTACCGGCGTCAGTCGTGCTCATCGATCAGATCCCTACCGTGAAGCCGTTGGACCAGACCTGCATCTGCTGAACGAGGCTGTCCCACGCACCGGTCAGCAGCAGGAGGCCGGTCACGATCATCATGCCGCCGCCGATGCGCATCACCCACGCGTAGTGGGCCTTGACCCAGCCGAAGGCGCCGAGCGCCCTGCGGAAGGCGACCGCGGCGAGGACGAAGGGCACTCCGAGCCCGGCGCAGTACGCGACGGTCAGTATGGCCCCTCGGCCGGCGCTCGCCTGCTCCATCGACAGAGCCTGTACAGAGGAGAGGGTCGGGCCGATGCAGGGGGTCCAGCCGATCCCGAAGAGCGCGCCGAGGAGCGGGGCGCCCGCCAGACCGGTCACCGGCCGCTTATGGAAGCGGAACTCGCGCTGGGTGAGCCAGGGCATCATCCCCATGAAGAAGACGCCCATGAGGACCATGAGGACGCCGAGCACCTTGGACAGCGTGTCCTGGTGCTCGTACAAGGTCGCGCCGAAGTACCCGAACAGCGCCCCGCCCGACACGAACACGGCGGTGAAGCCGAGCACGAACAGGCTCGCCCCCACGACCATCCGCCCCCGTCTGGCCTCCGCCAGATCGGTGCCGCTGACCCCGGTGACGTACGACAGGTAACCGGGCACGAGCGGCAGCACGCACGGCGAGAAGAAGGAGATCAGTCCGCCGAGCACGGCGATCGGCAGGGCGAGGAGCAGTGCTCCGTCGTAGACGGTCTTGTTGTTGCCGATCGGTGCGGCGAGGTCCATGGACCCGGCGAGGTGCGCGGACGTGGCGAAGTCCGTGGACGCGGCGAGAAGAGACACGTCAGGTCACTTCTCCGCGAGGACGGGAGCGAGCATCTCGCGCAGCTTGTCTTCGCTGAGGGCCTGAAGCGTGCGGGCGGCGATCTTCCCGTCCCGGTCGATGATGAGCGTGGACGGGATCGCCTGCGGGTTCAGCGTGCCCTTCTTGAAGCGGAGCATCAGCTTGCCCGTGGGGTCGTAAAGACTGGGGTATGTGATTCCCTGCTCGTCCTCGAAGGCCTTGGCCGGAGCGGTGCTGGGGTCACGCGTGTTGATGCCGACGAACTGCACGCCCTGATCCGCGGTGTCCTTGGCGACCTTGACGAAGTTCGGCGCCTCGGCGCGGCACGGCGGGCACCAGGAGCCCCACACATTGAGGACGACGACCTTGCCCTTGTAGTCGGCGACATCGAGCTGTTTGCCGTCGACGGTCTCGCCGGAGAGGTCGGGCGCGGCGCTCCGCCCGCCCTTGGCGACGGTGGAGATACCGTCCTCGCCGGCGACGAAGTTGGTGTTGCCCGAGCCGCCCGAAGTACCCCCGGAACCGCACGCGGCCAGGGCGAAAGCCGCGACGGCGGCTCCCGCGGTCAGCAGGGCGGTACGACTGCGGTTACGACTAAGGGTGCGGTTCGAACGCTGGTCGGCGCGGCAGGCAGCACTCATGTGAAAAGTTTCGCATGTCCGTTCCGGGGATCTTGCGCGCCCCCCTTGCGGGCGCAAACCCGCATTTCAGGCGGCCTTTTCGGACCCCTTGGCGGACTGTGTCCCGACTTCGCCGAGGAGGGCCTTCCAGCCGCCGGCCGGCTCCTGCCCCACGTCCAGCGACTGGAGCCCGGCAAGCACCTCGGGCTTCTGCACGTCCAGCCAGTCCACGAACTCCCGGAAGGAGACCAGGCGTACGTCCTCGCCCTTCTCCTTCTCCCGCGCGATGTACTTGAAGGCGTTCTCGACGGCATCCATGTAGATGCCGCCGTTCCACTCCTCGAAGTGGTTGCCGACGAAGAAGGGGGCGCGGTTTGTCTCGTACGCCCGCTTGAATCCGGAGATGTAGGACTGGGTCGCCTGGGTGCGCCAGGCCGGGTAGTTGTAGGCGGGGGCGCGGGTCGTGTTGATCGACTGGTTCGCGAGGATGTTGTAGTCCATCGAGAGCACTTCGAAGGTGTGCCCCGGGAAGGGCATCGCCTGGAGGGGCAGATCCCACAGGCCTTGGCTCTGCTGCGGCCAGCGCTGGACTCCGCCGGGCGAGGAGGCATCGTAGCGCCAGCCGAGTTTCCTGGCGGTGGGCAGCAGGTTGCTCTGGCCGAGCAGACACGGGGTGCGGCCGCCGATGAGTTCCTTCTCGTAGTCGAAGGGCAGCGCGGGCAGATCGGTCCAGCCGCTGTTGGTCCGCCACTCCTTGACGAAGGACTTCGCCTGGTCGATCTCGCTGCGCCACTGCGCGGACGTCCAGTTGGCGACGGTTCCGGTGCCGGCGCAGAAGTGGCCGTTGAAGTGCGTGCCGATCTCATGGCCTTCGAGCCAGGCCTGCCGGACGAGTTTCAGCGTCGTCCTGATGTGGTCGTCGGTGAGATAACCGATGTCGGAGGCGCCCTTGGGATTGTTGGGCGGCGAGTACATGCGCTTCTTCGACTCGGGGAGCAGATAGAGCCCGGAGAGAAAGAAGGTCATGTGGGCGTCGTGGTCCTTGGCGAGTTCGAGGAAGCGGGAGAAGAGCCCGGTCCCGACCTCTCCCGCACCGTCCCAGGAGAAGATCACGAACTGCGGTGGGGTCTCGCCGGGTTCGAGCGGCACCGGCTGTGCGGGCTGCCCCGGCTGCTTCCCCGTAAAGGCGGTGGAGCCGTCGCCGAGGGGACGTACGGGGTTCTTCGGAGCCCCCGGCTGCCCACTCCTGGAACCGCCACCCTGCCCCGCACCCTCTTGCGGTGCGGTACCGCAGGCCGCAAGTCCCAGCGCGGCCGTGGCACCGGCGCCCAGACCGATCATTCCCCTGCGACTGATGTCCCGCATTCCGTCCCCGTCTCCTCGCGCCCTCTTGGCCGGCTCCGGCCGACACCTCATGAGAGGGCGCGAGGAAGACAGGGGTTCCGCCAAACTCGCGCACATTTAGCTGTTTTTACGAAAATACGCTCAGATGGCAGGAATCCATACGCTATGTAACGGGGCGTACGCCTTGCGGGTATAAGTACGCACACCTCCCGCTGGAGCGCCAGAGGGGCTTACGCACCGAACGCCTTGTCCTTCCCCTTCACCGGCTTGGCGCCCGCGAGGAGATGGGCGGGGACGAGATCGCGTGCGGGCTCGGTGTAACCGACGGACACGATCTTGTCGCCGCGGTAGGTGAAGGTCGTCAGGGACGCCAGCGTGCACTGCCGCTTGCGCGGGTCGTGCCACAGCCGCCGCCGCTCCACGAAGGACCGCACGATCCAGATGGGCAACTGGTGCGAGACACACACCGCTTCATGCCCACGGGCCGCGTCCTTGGCGGCGTCCAGCGCCCCCATCATCCGTACGACCTGATCCACGTACGGCTCACCCCAGGACGGCCTGAAGGGGTTGACGAGGTACTTCCAGTTCTCGGGGCGCCGCAGCGCTCCGTCCCCGACCCCGAAGGTCTTGCCCTGGAAGATGTTCTCGGCCTCGATCAGCCGCCCGTCGGTCGACAGGTCGAGCCCGTGCGCCTTGGCGATGGGCGTCGCGGTCTCCTGCGCCCGCTCCAGCGGCGAGGCGACGACATGCGTGACGTCCCGCGACGAGAGGTGCTCGGCGACCCGGTCGGCCATCTGCCGCCCGAGCTCGGAGAGGTGGTACCCGGCCAGCCGCCCGTAGAGGACGCCGTCCGGGTTGGCGACCTCACCATGCCGCATCAGGTGTACGACGGTGATGTCATCGGCCTTGTCGACGGCGCCACTGCCCGCGTTGCCGCGGGTGTTGCCGCCGATGTTGATGCCGGTGCTGTTGTCGACGTTGCCGCCGGCGCTGTTGCCGCTGTTGTTGTCGGAACTCATGCCGCTGCCGCCTCCGCTGCCGCCCGTGCCGCCGCCGGAAGGGCGTCGGCGATCCGCTGAATCGCCCGGTCGTCGTGGGCGGTGGAGACGAACCAGGACTCGAACGACGACGGCGGCAGGTACACGCCCTGCGCCAGCATCGACTGGAAGAACGCGGTGTACCGGAAGGATTCCTGCGCCTTCGCGTCGTCGTAGTCGCGCACCTCTCGCCCGGTGAAGAAGACGGAGAACATGCTGGAGGCGTTCTGCAGCCGGTGGGCCACGCCTTCCTTGCTCAGCGCGTCCGTGACGAGGGTACGGATCTGCTCGCTCACCGCGTCGATCTTCTCGTACGCGGCGTCGTCGAGCAGCCGCAGCTGGGCGAGCCCGGCAGCGGTGGCGACTGGGTTCCCGGACAGTGTGCCCGCCTGGTACACCGGCCCGGCGGGCGCCAGGTGGCCCATGACATCGGCCCGCCCACCGAAGGCGGCGGCCGGGAAGCCGCCGCCCATGACCTTGCCGAAGGTCATGAGGTCGGGCTTGACCCCGTCGATGCCGTACCAGCCGGCCTTGCTGGTCCGGAACCCGGTCATCACCTCGTCGGAGACGAAGAGTGCGCCGTTCTTCGCGCAGGCGTCCTTGAGTCCTTGGTTGAACCCGGGCCGCGGCGGCACGACGCCCATGTTCCCGGGCGAGGCCTCGGTGATCACGCAGGCGATCTCACCGGGGTGCGCGTGGAAGGCGGCGTGCACGGCTTCGAGGTCGTTGTAGGGGAGGACGATGGTGTCGCCGGCCTGGGCCCCGGTGACGCCGGGGGTGTCGGGCAGCGCGAACGTGGCCAGCCCGCTCCCCGCCGCGGCGAGCAGCGAGTCGACGTGACCGTGATAACACCCGGCGAACTTGATCACCTTCGCCCGTCGGGTGAAGCCGCGTGCGAGACGGATGGCGGACATGGTCGCTTCGGTCCCGCTGGAGACCAGCCGGACCTGCTCGACGGGCTCGACGCGGGCGACGATCTCCTCGGCGAGAGTGACCTCGCCCTCGCCGGGCGTACCGAAGGACGTACCTCGGGAGACGGCGTCCTGGATCGCGGCGATGACATCGGGCTGAGAATGCCCGAGAATCATCGGCCCCCAGGAGCAGACGAGGTCGACATACTCCCTCCCGTCCGCGTCGGTCAGGTAGGGACCGTTACCGGACACCATGAACCGGGGCGTACCGCCCACGGCACGGAACGCGCGCACAGGAGAGTTCACGCCACCTGGCGTGACAACGGCCGCACGGTCGAACAGCGACTGCGAGGCTGGGGCTTCATAGGGATAAGGAAGTTCGGTCATGACCTGCGACGTCTCCGACTCCGGGGGGCTAGTGACCTACTCAGGGTAGGCCAGCGGCTTCCGGCCGCCGCGGGCACGAGAGCGCGGCACCGCGGGCACGTCATGGACACCTGAGTAGAGGTCCCGTGAACGCAGGCGCCTCGCCCCACGTACGGAAGATCCCAGCCATCGCACAGGCAGCGGGCCCATGCTCGGTACGACAAACGGGCTGCGGCCTCCGGCCATCTGCGAAACTGGGACCTGGTACGGACAGCTCACATGAACGATGGTGTTCAGAGGCCGCGAAGATCCTGCGGACAGGTGTTTCAGCGCACGTTTCGGCGTGCGGCCGTGGGGGAGGTCACTGTCACGATGATCGGGTTGCGTGGCGGGGGTCGCGCGCCTTGGAAAAGCAGTCGGGTGGAGAATATGCATCGCGGTGGCGGACTGGGCGAGGGGACCGATGACCTCGGTCCTCGGCGTGCCCGCGGGGGAAAGCACCGACGCGAGGCGGAGGAAGCGGCCGGGGCCAGAGCCGGACAGGACCCCGAGCGTGCCGACCGCAGGATCGAGCGGCTGGCGGCAGGGAGCGGGAATGGTGGCCGGGTGGGGGTGACGTACAAATACTTCGGCGCGCCCGACGGTGCGACGGCAGCCCGGGTCCCGATCTCCATGCGCCCCGAAGAACTCGGCGGCGACGAGCTCGGGATGAACGGCATGTTCACCAAGATCAAGCCGGAAACCATGGCAGCCATGGTCCTCACCGGTATAGAAGGCGTCCCCCTCCACAAAGTGCCCCCACTCGAACTCGTCGTACTCCACCCCGACTACGCCGTGGTCAAGCTCCCCATGACCGTCGTCGACCCACTTCGAGGGATAGGCGAGGAGCAGGTCGGCGCGGCAGCCTTCATCTGGTCGACGGTTCCGGACCGGGGCGGCCCGCGGGACGCGTTCAATGTGTACCAACTGCTGCACGAGTGGCAGGACTTCAGCCATCGGCTGCATGAGGCGGGGCATCAGCCTTATTGTCTCGTTTGGCCGTGAGTTGGGGATTTGGTGGTAGCGGGCGGGGTCTTCGGGCCTCGCCTTTTTCATGTCCTCGGAGGGGCCGACAGGCGGCCAGAGCACATTGGTTTTGCTGGGGGCACTGAAGTGCCCCTGGTCGGCGGGCAGGTCGTCCTCGTCTTCCGCCTCGGCTTCCGTGAAGGCGTCATCGATCGCCGTGCAGGTGCGGGTCGCGCTGGACGGCAGCAGGTGCGTGTACGTCCGCAGCGTGAAGCCCGGGTCCGAGTGGCCGAGGTACTCGGAGAGCGCCTTGATGCTCTCCCCCGCGTCCAGGAGTACGGAGGCGTAGGCGTGCCGGAGGGCGTGCATGCCGTCTTCCGGAGCCGCCTGGAGGTAGCGCGCGCCGCGCTCGCGAGCAGGTCCCGCAGCGGTACCAGGCTCACCCGAGCGGGGACGGAGCCGGCCCGACCGCCCGGCAACATGATCATCCACACCCACGGCACCGTCCCGTAGACGATGCCGACCTCGGCCAGCGACATCCGCCACACCCACGCCGGGGTGGTGGCTGTGGCCCGCCGACGCAGTGCCACAGCCACCACCGCCAGCGCGGCCAACGGCAGTGCGCCCACCGTGATCAGTGCCACCCCATTGAACGTGCCGAACCAGCCGTGCCACCCCTTGATCACGCTTCCTCCGCTTCCGCCCGACCGCGGAATCCACCCGCAGGTCAGCACGATCCCTTCGATATCCCCACAGGTGTGCCGGTTGTCCGGCGGTGCCCCGCACCGTGCTGGACGCGGTGGAGTTCCCGAAGGCCGGCCGGCGCCGGGGCGATGTCAGTGCCGGCCGGTGACGGCCTGCACCTCCTGCTGGCTGATCTCCTGAAGCGGCAGGCCGTCGTAGTTGCTGAGGACGACGCCGACCCAGCCGGTGTACGGGTAGATGTTCCAGCTGGCGCAGCTGCCGGGGTTGGCGCCGGCGCGCCCGAACACCCACTGTCCATTGACGATGTGGACCGGCATGTCGTAAGCGCCGAACGACGAGTCGGCGGTGGCCGCCAGGCCGCCCTGGGCCTGTCCATGGGGGATCTTGGCCCCGGTGAGCAGATCGGCGTAGGGCCGGTCCAGCACCGTGCCGTTGCCCAGCCCTTGTGCGAACCGGACCAGATCCGGTGCGGTGGCGAAGCCGCCGTCCCCGGGGGCGTCGATGAAGCTGCGGCCTGGGTTCTTGCCCAGTTCGTACGGGTACGGGCTGCCCTCGTTCAGATTGCGGACCGCGTCCACCCGGCTGCCGTCGGCCAGCGTCATGTACGAGTGCGCGATGTGCTCGTCGGTGAGCCACTGCGGCCTGGTGTAGAACGCGGTGCCGGTCATGCCGCAGCGCTCGAAGATGTTTTCCTGCACGTAGTCCCAGTACGTCTTGCCGGTCACGGCCTCCACGATCTGCGCGGGGATGACGACCTCGGCACCGGAGTGGTCGGTGGGAGTGCCGGGGGTGGCCACCAGCGTCGACTGCCGGGCCCACTGCTCGTAGAACTCGTGCACCTCCTCCCGGCTCTGGAAGATGCGTTGCAGGTCCTCCGCCGGGGTGTTCAGCCCGGATGTGCCCGAGAGCAGGTGGTGGATGGTCACCTGTTCGGCGATCTCCTTGGCGAAGCCCGTCAGGAAAGTGCCCACCGTGTCCGACAGCTTCACCGCGCCTTGCTGCACCAACTGCAAGATGGCCACCGCGCCGAACGGCTTGCCCGCCGAGCTGAGGTTGAACGCGATGCCCTCGTGGTTGCGGATCCCCTTTTCCTTGTCGGCCATGCCGTAGCTGCGGGACAGCACCGTCCGGCCCCGGTGCGACAGCAGCACCACGCCGGAGAACTTGTCCTGGGCGGCCAGTTCTGCCAGGTACCGGTCGTAGGCTCCGCCGGGCAAGGTGTCCGGAGGGATGTCGGGGTCGGTCGGGGCCGGGTCCGCGTGGCCGGGCTGGGCGCCCACCAGCGGCACGCCGGCCGCCACCGCGCAGACAGCCGCCAGCCCGCCCCACCTGAGCAGCCACCGCCGGTCGTTACCACGTACGAAATCCGAATCCATGACCGCGACCCTTTCCCGATCGACATACCGACCCGTACGCCACCCAGATACGGATGCGCTGTGGTCCATGCCTCCACTGAAGACCCAGGACTGTTGCGGCGGCGTATGCGATCTTCGATACGCCCGCGATACACCCTGGCCTGTTCGCGGTGACAGCACCGCCGACAGACCGGGCCCGGTGAAGGGCCCGGTGAAGGGCCCGGTGAAGGGCCCGTCAGGCAGGTTCGGCGTTGAGGGAGCGTCCGGCAGGGCTGCGTGTGTGGGCCCACGCGGGCAGGGCGGTCAGTGCTCCGACTGCCAGCAGGATGACGAGTGCGGCGGTGAGCAGCCACGCTCCCGGGGGCATGGTCTGTGTGCCGAAGAACCAGTACAGGCCGAGCCCGGCCGGAATACCCGCCGCCACTCCGGGCACGGCGGGCAGAAGCTGTGCAACGCAGAGCGCGGCAACGACCTGGCCCGGTGTGGCGCCGAGAGTGCGGGCGACGGACAGGGCGCGCCGGGCCTGCACGGCGGTGCTCAAGCCGAGGAGCACGGTGTTGAGCATGGACATCGCCACCAGCGCGAACGTGACGGCGAGCAGCACCTGACCTGTCTGGTCGGCCCGTACCTCGATGGGGCCGAACTGCGTGGAGTCGGGCCGCGCGGCGAGTTCGATGTGCCAGGTCAGCAGGGCGGTGACCATGAGCGTGGTGGCGGCCACTCCGGCGCAGGCCAGCACGGCGCGGCCGGGCCGACGTGCGAGCAGCCGGGTGCCGAGTAGCAGCGACGTGGGCAGATACGCCGTTACGGCATGGAGGCGCGGGCGTCGCGTGAGGAGATGTGCGGGGTCGGTCAGGGCGTTGACGGTACTGGCACGGGCCGCGCGCAGGGCAGGGCGAAACGCGCCCGTCACCGCGACGACGACGGCGAGGAGGACCGCGGCGAAGACGGTGCCGAAGTCCGGAGGACCGACGGTGTTGAGCAGCCCGGCGCTGGGGTCGACCAGGCGGGGCGCGACAAGCGCCCCGGCGGTCAGGCCGATCGCGGTGGCCAGGAGGGTGAGCAGCAGGTACTGCGTGAGCAGGGCGGCGGTGACGGTGGCAGGTCCGGCGCCGATGGCCTTGAGCAATGCGGCCCGCCGGTTGTCCCGGGCGGCGCGTGCTGTCGCGAGTGCGGCGAGGGTGACGATCGCGGCGACAGCGAGCAGCCAGCCGCCGACGACCAGGGCGGGCTGGATGTCCCTGATCATGGCCTTGTCGGTCAGCAGGACGCCCTGCCAGTCATGGGCGTTGACCCAGCCGTCGGCCTCGTTCCAGTCGGCAAACGCGGTGTCCATCCAGTGCTGCGTCGCGGTGGGATCGTCCAGCTTCAAATAGATCAGGTGGACTCCCGCGTCCTCGCCCGCGGCCTCGCGGGTGTCTGCTGAGGTGAGCCACATCCTGCCGCCGAAGTCGGAGGTTCCGGGCCCCTGCGCGTTGTCGCTCCACGGATACACCGAGGTGGCCGCGCTGATCGCGGTTCCGACGACTGGATAGTCGCGTCCGCTGACGGTGACGTGGTCACCGACGCTCACGCCGAGTGCTTTCGCGAAGCCGCGTTCGAGCACCGCGCCGCCGGGCCGTACCCAGGTGCCCGACGTCACCAGCGGCTGGTCGACTGCGGCATCTTGAGAGGTGTCGCGCCCTTCGACCGCGGAATGCGCGCTCTTGCCGTGGGCCTTGATGTACGTGTCGAACGCGAAGACGGGGTCGGCCTGCTCGGTCACACCGGGCGTGTCCGCGAGGCTCGCGGACACGCCGGACGGATCGTCGGCCGTCGTGACGGCGATGATGTCGGGTCCCGCAGTGGCTGCGCGAGTCTTCTCGTACCCGATGTCGACGGCGTTACTGGTCGTAAGGCCGAGGGTCAGGCTCGTGCTTGCGATGGTGACGGCGAGCAGGAAGACGACGGCCTCGCCGGGGCGGCGGCGCATGTCGCGCAGTACCAGGCGCCCTATCAGGAGCAGGTGTCCCACCGTCAGTTCTCCCAGTTCAAGAGAGCGCCGAGCCTTTCGGTGCCGGCGCCGTGGCCGTCCAGGCGGGTGTCCTCGTCCAATGTCCCGTCGCGCAGGGAGACGATGCGGTCGGCGGTGGCGGCGACGCGCTCGTCATGGGTGACCATGACCAAGGTCTGGCGAGCGGCGCGCAGCTCGTGGAAGAGCCGGAGGATGTCGTGGGTGCAGGCGCTGTCGAGGTTTCCGGTGGGCTCGTCGGCGAGGACGACCAGCGGCTTGTTGACCAGGGCGCGGGCGATGGCGATCCGCTGCCGCTGCCCGCCGGACAGCTGCGAGGGCAGATGCCGGGCCCGGTCGGCGAGTCCGACCTGGTCGAGGAGTTCGTCGGCGCGACGGCGGGCGGTGCGGGGCGAGGCGCCGGCGAGCAGCGCGGGCAGCTCGACGTTCTCCGCTGCGGTCAACTCGTCGACCAGGTGGTAGGCCTGGAAGACGAACCCGAGGGAGCTGCGCCGCAGCCGGGCGAGCTCCCGCTCGCCGAGGTCGTCGATGCGCCGTCCTCCGAGCCACACCTCGCCCTCGGTGGGCCGGTCGAGGCCGCCCAGTAGCTGGAGCAGCGTGGACTTGCCACAGCCGCTGGGCCCGGTTACGGCGAGCATCTGCCCGGCGGGGACTTCGAGGTGGACCCCGTCGACGGCCCATATCGCGCTCTCGTCCTCGCCGTACACGCGCGCCAGGCCGACCGCCCGCAGCGCCGGCCCGGCCGCCTCACCGGGCCGGCGCGCTTCCACGCTGTCGTCCGTACCGCGCCGCCGCGACCGGCTCCACTTGCTGTCTCTTGTCATCCGTTTCCTCTGCCTTTCCTCCGCGTCGTGCGGCCGGACCAGGCCCGCTCGCACACCTCCAACCAGCGCAGATCAGCCTGTAGCCGGAGCGCGACGCCCTCCAGCAGCAGCCCGGCCTCCGAACCCCTATCGCGAGCGAGGGCAGCATGCTGGGCTTCGGCGAGGCTGCTCATCAGCTCTCGTCGGCGCGCGTTCACGAGCGCGAGCGGATCGGCTGTGCCGGACTCGCGGGCGGCCACCAGCTTCAGATGGAACTCCGTCACGTCCGCCCGGGGCCCGGTGCTCTCGGTCATCCACGCGACCACCCGCTCGTGGCCGGCCGCGGTCGGCGCGAATACCTTGCGTTTCGGGCCACGCAGCGCCGCTTCCTCGCGCACTTGGACGACCAGGCCCGCCTTTTCGAGCCGGGTGAGCGTGACATAGACCTGCCCCGCGTTCAGCGTCTCTCCGAGCGGCCCGAGTGCCGTTGCCAGGCGCCTGCGCAGGTCGTAACCGTGCAACGGCTCTTTGACCAGTAGCGCCAGCACCACGTCCTGCACGAATCACCCTCCTCAACGACCCACAATAGATAGCGGTTATCCAAAAGAGGCGTCAACCGGGTCTGCAAAGTTGAGGGGTGCAGAGATGTCCACGGGCCCGGCGGGTAGTCACGCAGCGTGTCCGTAGGCGTTGGCTGTCGGAGGTGCGGAAGCCGAAGGCGGCGCGGGCGCGAGCTTGATCACGCGGTTGATTCAGCCACCGGTCGCACGAGGCGGGGCATCAGCCTGATTGCCTTGCCTGGCCGTGAGTTGGAGATCTGCCGGCAGCGGGCGGGGTCTTCGGGCCCTCCTACGCGGTCTCCGGCACGGCATCCGTGTCCGCGAGAGGTTGCGCCGCGTAGGTGATGCGGATGACGCCGTCGGCGTGCCGCTCGGTGTTCACATGGACGCCGAAGACCTCGGCGAGGATCTGCGGGGTCAGTACCTCCAGGACGGGTCCCGCCGCGACCACCGCTCCCTCGTGCAGGACGACCAGTTGGTCGCAGAGCCGGGCGGCGAGGTCGAGGTCGTGCAGGACCGCGAGCGTGGTGATCCCGGTGGCACGGATGAGGTCCAGCAGTTCGAACCGGGCGCGGATGTCGAGGTGGTTGGTGAGTTCGTCCAGGACCAGGAGCCGAGGGCCCTGGGCCAACGCCCTTGCGAGCAGGACGCGTTGGCATTCGCCTCCGGAGAGGGAGGTGTAGTCGCGGTCCGCGAAGGGCCGTACGCCGCAGCGGTCGATGGCGTCCGACACGGCCAGGTGGTCCTCGGTGCCGTCACGCCCCAACAGGCCGTGGTGAGGCGCCCGTCCGAGGGCGACGATCTCGGTGACGCTCAGGCCGGTGGTGTTGCCGCCGGTGTCCTGGAGGACGGCGGCAGTGCGGCGGGCCGCGGCGCGGGCGGACAACGCCCATACGTCATCGTCTCCGACCCTGACGACTCCTTCCGCCGGGCGCAGTGAGCGGTAGACGGCGCGCAGCAGGGTCGACTTGCCGCTGCCGTTGGGGCCGACGAGTCCGACGATGTCGCCCTTGCGCGCGTCGAGGCTCACGTCGTGCAGGATCGGGGTGTGGTCCAGGGTGATGTGGAGCTGGTCGACGGTGAGTTTCATGCTGTCAGTCCAGGCCCTTGTTGTGGCGCAGCAGCCAGAGGAAGAAGGGGGCGCCGAGGAGGGCGGTGAGGATGCCCAGCGGCAGTTCGTTGGGGCGGTCGAGAGTGCGGGAGAGCAGGTCGACGAGGACCAGGTAGACGGCTCCCAGCAGGGCGGTCAAGGGCAGGAGCCTGCGGTGGTCGGCGCCGATCGTCAGGCGCACCAGGTGCGGGATCATCAGGCCGACGAAGCCGATACCGCCGGAGACGGCGACGACCGTGCCGGTGAGCAGCGCGCTGAGGACCAGCAGGACGGCGCGCAGCCGATTGACGTCGACACCGAGCGCGGTGGCGGACTCGTCGCCGGCCAGCAGGACGTTGAGAGGCCGGCCGAAGAGAGTGAGGAGCACGGTGGTGACCAGCACCACCACGGTCACGGTGGGAATCTGGTCCCACTGCGCTCCCGCGACGCTGCCCAGCATCCAGAGCATGACCGTCCGCAACTCCGTCGGCGTCGCCTGGAGTTGAACGTAGCTGGTCGCCGAGAGGAAGACGTAGCCCACGGCCACGCCCGCCAGCACCAGCCGGGTCGGTGCCAGTCTGCCCCGCCGCTGACCGAGCGTGAAGACCAGCGCGCCGGCCGCGACCGCCCCGAGGAAGGCCGCCGCGGACACCCCGAGTCCGGCCAGCGCCGCACCGCCGCCCACGGTGATGACGAGGACCGCGCCCAGCGTCGCGCCGTAGGAGAAGCCGAGGACGGTGGGATCGGCGAGCGCGTTGGAGACCACCGTCTGGAGCACCGCGCCGGACACGGCGAGCCCCGCTCCGACCAGGGCGGCCAGCACCACCCGCGGAGTGCGGAAGTTCCAGACGATCTGGTCGAGCGCGGGATCGCTCGGCGGCGTCCCTGCGCCGGTGACGTGGTGGAGGACGATCGCCCACACGTCACCGAGCGGGATGTTGACGGCGCCGATGCTGATCGCCACGATCATGGTCGCGAGAGCAGCGCGACCGGCAGGAGCGTGAAGGCCAGCGGGACCCTGATCCGGCTCAGAAGGCGTCCGGGTGCAGGGACTTGGCGATCTTCTCCACGGCCAGGTCGTTGCTGGGGCCGAGGTACATCGAGTCGGACACCGTCACATACGTGTTGTTCCTGGCGGCCGGCCACTGGGGGAACTCCTTCAGCAGTTTCTCGGCGTAGGCCGCCGGGTCAGGGTCGTTGTAGGCGATGACGACGACCGCATCGACGTCGGTGGCGGCCACCGTCTCCTTGCTCAGGTCGGCGAAGGTGGTCCCGGAGGCGTTCTCGAAGGCGTTGGAGGCGCCGGCCTTGGCGAGAATGTCGTTGATGATGCCCTTTGCGACGACCGAGCTGAAGTCATTGCTGCCCATCGACATGTTGGAGAAGAGCACCATGACCTTGGGGGTCTCCTTCTCCCCCTTGACCTTCGCCGAGACCGCCGCGATGTTCTTCTCGGAGGCGGCGATCAACTTCTCGGCCCTCTCACTGACGTTGAAGATCTTTCCCATGTCGCGCAGCAGTTGGTAGCTGTCGGCGACGGTCATCTTCGAAGGGTCGTCGTCGCAACCCTGCGGGGAGACATAGCTGTTGGCGCCCACCTGCTTCAACTGCTCACGGGTGGCGAAGCCGTTCTTCTCGTCGAAGCCGTACGTGGTGACGGACAGGACGAGGTCGGGGCGCAGGCCGAACATGGTCTCGCGGGGGATGTCGTAGGCCTCGTTGAGTTGTACGTCACCGGTGGGCAGTTTCCTGATGGCCTCGGCGCGGCCCGGCACCTCGGACATGCCGTACGACTGCTGGTTGGCGACGATCTTGTCCTGTAGGCCGAGGGAGAGAAGGGTGGAGACCTCGGCGACGGAGGCCCCGTTCATCACGACGACCCGGTCGGGTGCCTTCTCGAACGTCTCCTTCTCACCGCAGTTGTCCAGGGTCACCGGGTAGCCGGACTTCGATGCGGCGGCCCCGGTGGTGCTGCCGCTCGCCGTGACC
Organism: Streptomyces sp. NPDC093544; assembly: GCF_040683495.1. Classification (NCBI taxonomy): domain Bacteria; kingdom Bacillati; phylum Actinomycetota; class Actinomycetes; order Kitasatosporales; family Streptomycetaceae; genus Streptomyces; species Streptomyces sp. NPDC093544. Next base: position 135,869 of record NZ_JBFBEA010000017.1, read on the forward strand.
TCGGACGAGGAGCCGCACGCCGCCGTGAGCAGACAGAGCGCCGCGGCCAGAGCGGTGGCGACCGGCCGGTACATCGACATGCGGGCTCCTTGCGTACGGACTGCGCTGACGTTCCGGTACAGCAGTCGGCATGCAGTGGCTCTGAGTTCCCGGCGATCACCGGTTTTCCGTGCGGACCGGCACATCGAGGTCAGCGGGTGTGGCGGCGTACCGCGTCGAGGAGTTGGTCGATGTCGTCGGCGTTGTGGGAGAAGGCGGTGACGAACCGGACGATTCCCGGTTCCCAGCGGTCGTGGTAGAAGGCGTAGCCCTCGGCCAGTAGTCCTTCGGTGACGTGCTGGGGCAGGCGGCAGAAAAGGATGTTGGCCTGCGGTGTGGCCAGCAGGCCGGCGTCGGGGATGGTCTTGAGGCCGTCGCCGAGGCGGGTGGCCATCGCGTTGGCCTGGCGGGCGTTGTGCAGCCACAGGCCGTCGGTGAGGTACGCGTCGATCTGGGCCGTGTGGAAGCGCATCTTGGAGGCGAGTTGGCCGGCGCGCTTGGCGCGGAAAGCGAGCTCGGTGGCGAGTGCGGGGTCGAAGGAGACGATGGCGTCGGCCGTCATCGCGCCGTTCTTGGTGGCGCCGAAGGACAGGACGTCGATGCCGGCCTTCCAGGTCATCTCGGCCGCGGTGACGCCGAGATGGAGCAGGGCGTTGGCGAAACGCGCGCCGTCCATGTGGACGCGCAGCCCCGCCTCCTTGGCGATGGCTGACAGGCGACGGATCTCGTCCAGCGTGTAGACGCTGCCGCTCTCGGTGGCCTGGCTGATGCTCACCACGGACGGCTGCACGCTGTGCACGTCACCGGCCCGGCGCCGCACCGCCGCCCGCAGCGCTTCGGGGTCCATCTTGCTGTCGGGGCCCGGTACGCCGACGAGCTTGGCGCCGCCTGTGAAGAACTCCGGAGCGCCGCATTCGTCGGTGTTGATGTGGCTGCCGGGGTGCGAGAGCACGCTGCCCCACGGCGGGGTGAGAGCGGCCAGGCTCAGGCCGTTGGCGGCGGACCCGGTGGAGACCGGGAAGAGATCGACGTCCCGCTCGAAGATCTCGCCGAGCCTGCGGCGGGCGCTGTCGGTGAAGGGGTCGTTGCCGTACGGCAGAACCTGCCCGGCGACCGCGTCGGCGACGGCCTGGGCTATCTGCGGGGAGGCTCCGGCCATGTTGTCGCTGATGAAGGCGCGGCCGGAGGGGGTGGTGGGGATGGGGGCGGCGGCGGTAGGGGTCGTCATGAGGGGGCTTCCTTGGTCTCAGGGGCTGGGTCGCAGGCGCTGGGTTTCAGGTGCCGGGTTTCAGGTGCCGGGGCGGAGGTGCTGGGGCGGAGGTGCCGGGGTGCAGACGCCGGGTGCCAGGGCGGAGGCGCCAGGTGCCAGGTGCCAGGGCGCAGACGTCGAGCCTCAGGCGCGGGCTTCAGGCGCCGGGCCTCAGGCGCGGGCTTCAGGCGCGGGCTTCAGGCGCCGGGCCTCAGGTTCTCGGCCTCGGGTCTCGGCCTCAGGCACCCGACCTCAGGTCTCGGCCTCAGGCACCCGACCTCAGGTCTCGGCCTCAGGCACCCGACCTCAGGTACTGATGGGCGAAGCGAAGACAACAGTGACGTCCACTTCCTCCGCCCCCGTGCGATAGAAGTGCGGGGCGTCTCCTGCGAAGGCGAGCATGTCGCCGGGGCCCAACTCCTGCGGGGCGTCGACGGGGCCCGCGGTGAAGTGCCCGGTGGCGACGAGCAGGTGCTCGATCGTGCCGGTGGCGTGCGGGACGCCGGGCAACTCCGTCTCGGGCGGAATGCGCAGCCGCCAGATCTCCAGGCTGTTGCCGCTGCTGATACGGCGCAGCAGTTCGCGGGAGACCTCGCCGGGCTCGACGTCCGTGGCCGGCCGGAAGACCGGCCCGGTTTCGGCGTCACGCGCCAGCAGGTCGGCGATCGGGATGCGCAGGGCGATCGCGATCGCGTCCAGGGTGTCGATCGTCGGATTGCCGTTGCCGGCCTCCAGTTGGGACAGCGTGGCCTTGCTCAGCCCGGCGCGCCGGGCCATCTCGGCGGCGCTCATGCCACGTTGCTGACGGCGCAGCCGAATCTTCGCGCCGACCGCGGCCGCGGTACTGCTCACCGGCTGACGGCCGGACGGAGGGGGCGTCATCAACGGCTCCCGTGCGTTGTGGTGTCCGACGCGTGGATTGCGTTGCCGGACAAGTGAGTTGCGGCGTACGACACATGACTCGCGGCATACGACACGCGGATACGGCCCTTCTTGACCTTCAGCGTCGGCAGCACGACGTCGGCCAGGTCGCCGAGGCCGCGCACGTGTGTGCCCCCGCACGGCGCGGCGTGCAGCGCGTCCAGGTGCACCACGCGCCGCCCGTCGGCGAGGCTCCGTGCGAAGACCGGTAGATCGTCGGCGACCGCGGCGGCCACGGCGGCGCGCAGCGCGGCGGTCACCTCCTCCCGCCCTTCCGGGTCGGCCAGCCGCGCGTCCGCCTGGGGCGCCTGGAACTCGATGCGTGCCTGACCGGGGAAATGGTTGCTGCCGACCATGTCCCACCCCTGCGCCCGCCCGACCGCTTCGACGAGGTGTCCGGCCGTGTGCAGCGCGGCGTGCGCTGTCCGGGTCGGGAGGTCGATCCGGGCTCGCACCTGCTGCCCCTCAGTGAGCGAGAGAAGGCCCTCGGGTGCCATCGCCACGACCAGCCCCGACTCGCGGTCCCGGACCGGGACGATCTCCGTGTCCTCCAGCCACCCCAGGTCGGCGGGCTGCCCCCCGCCCTGCGGATGGAACAGACAGTGCTCGACGGCCGCCCATGGCGCCCCGTCCCTCTCACCGACTGCGATCACCCGCGTATCGACCTGCTCCAGGTATGTGTCATCGAGGTAGACGCTGACCTGTCCGCCCACCCGAGAAGCCTCGATTGAATGAACCATGCGTTCACCATACCGAACCCCTGAAGAATCAGTGAACCTCACGTTCGTTTTACTGAACGATCCCGATCGAGGGAAGGTGATCGCCGGTCACCGATGTGGGGTCCACGATCCTCACGCCGTGTCACACAACGGTCTTGCGCGCCCCTCGTTCTCGCCCCCGCGACCAGCCCTTGGAAGATCTTCTACGGCGTCACGCGGGGTTCGCCCACTCCTCGCGAAGCATCCCGAAGAGCACGCGGTCGTAGCGCTCTCCCTCCATCAGCACCGCCGACCGACGGCGGCCTTCCTCACGGAAGCCCAGCCTGGTGAAGGCGCGCACGGCGCGCTCGTTGCCGCTCCACGTGTCCAACTCCAGCCGGCTCAGGGAGTACGCGCCGAACAGATGGCCCACGAGCAGCCGCAACGCGTCGCTGCCATGGCCGCGACCCCAGAACTCTCGCTCGCCGATGGTGACTCCCAGTGTGGCCACTCCGGCGTGCGGGTCCAGGTCCCGATAGTCGGCCATGCCTATCACCCTTCCACCTGCCAGATCCTCGACCGTGAACACGGCCGACTCCCTCGGGATCAGGCGCAGCATGGTGTCGAAGCCGAGCCCGATCGCCTCTGCCGTGACCGGGCCGAAAGACGGATCGCCGGCCGCCGCCCAGCGCACCACTTCCGGGTCGTTGCGCCACCGAAGATGATGCTCCGCGTCTTCGGAGCGCAGCGCACGGAGCCTTACCAAACTTCCTTCGAACATTGCGCAACCCTAATCGATCACAGAACCGCTCAAGGCCGGCGATCCATACGCGGATGTCCTCAAGACGTTTGCATCAATAGTCAATCAGGCCAGGCGGTCGCACCGACCCTTGGAATTGATTGTCCAGGCTGATGTGCGTGGCCTATTCGGGGCGGCTTTATCGATACGTGGGGCCCGTTGAGCTGCTGGACATGGTCCGGCCCGGAGCCGAGGGGCAGGCTGCGCCGGCGGAGATGCCGTTCGCAGCGCGGGCGAGATCAGTTTCTGCCGCAAATCCACCACCAGCCGGTGGACGCTCGACGAGGTCAGTAACCAGTCAACCGGATACTGCCCGGACATCGACTCGTGGCAGTCGGTCGCGGAGGCATCGGAGCAGGCGGGGATCGAGCACCCAACCGCGTTCACCCACGAAGTGGAGTTCCGGCACTGCCCCGACTGCCAGGAACTCAGCATCGTCCGCGAGAACTACTTCGTGTGCGTTTTCTGCGGCAGCGAACTCCCGTTGGGCTGGAACGTCGACCTGGCCGGCGAGCCTTGCGAGGAGAAGGGACATGGATAGCCACATGCCGGGCCCGAAAGATCTCGTTCCGAGAGGGTCTCGACCTCATCGCTCGTGAGATCTCGCCGACTCGGGTCACCTGGGAATGACGACGGGAGCAACGGAAGCAGGGGTACCCATCTCGCACTCGTACGCGTACTCCGCGAAGAGGATGCCGAGACGGTCCGTTGGGGCCCGCTAGGCCCTCTCGTTCGGATCTTGCGAGGCTTGTCATACTTCCCGAATGGAGACGCAAGCCATGGCGAGGGCGCGGCGTTGGCTGGCGGATCAGGGCGTCAGCCAAGTGCGCGACGGGTGGCTGAGCACCGAGGTACCGGACGTGCTGCTCACGGCTGGCCAAGTGGCGCACTCCTGGGCCGGCGACGTGTTCGCCGAAGACGTGCAGGCAACCGACCAGGTACGGCTGGCCTTTGGGCTGCTGGATCTCCTCGACGAATACTGGGTGACGTGCGAGATCCGGTTCGCGAACAAGAGCGCGGAGGGCCCCCTGCCGGCTGACGTGCTGTGGGACGGCTACCGCCAGCGGTTGGAGGCGGCCAGGGACGCCGAGGCTCTCACCTACTCGCTCTGGGTCGACTGGTTCGAGGACCGTGACACTGCCGCGACGGCCTTCGCCGAAGTGCTCGGCAATGACATCGACCAAGTGGTCGCCGAACCTTCCGAAGCCCTGCTTCGCCGAGCCCGTCGGGTTCTGGAGTGTTCGGGTCCGGTGCCCTGGCCGGTGAAGGAACCGACTTACCGCACCTCCGTGCGGCTCCCCGCCCTGCACCCGGCCCTCTTCAAGGGCCTCCGGGCGAGCTACCACGACGTTTACGGCGACCTGGAGCCGGCTGCCGCGCTGGCCCTCCTCGACCAGCTGGATCTACCGGCGGGCACCCAGCACCTCGCAGAATTGCGCCGCGTGCTCGTCGAAGGGCACAAAAACCACTACCGCAGTCCTCGCGCCTGGGACGATGCGATTCGCTCCTGCTCCTGACTGGCCTTCTGTGTGCGCGGCAGACCAACGGAAAATGCCCGCGACGGGGACTCCGACCAGGTAGATGGTCGTCGGCCAGGTGCGCACGCACGCGGACCTTCTTGTACGACGTACCGCGCGGCCACGCGCCTTCCGCGCCCCGGCGACGTACTCCTGCCGGGACTGCCGGGAGGCGGCCTGGTGCCTCAGCCAACCGGCTCCGTCTTCGGGGCGTCCGCGCTCTCCTCGGTGAAGGCCATCTCGGGCGGTGGGACCCGGAACAGCCGGGTGAGGTAAGCCAGATACACCACACCGAGGCCGAGCCAGATCAGCCCGAGGGTGAGTGCCCTGCCGTCGAGGTGGGCCAGCAACCAGACGCAGACTCCGGCACCGATCACGGGTGCGGCGACATGGACCAGCGGGCTGGGGTGCCGGCCGGCGGCGCGTTCGCGCATGTACGTGGCGATGACGGCGAGGTTGACGAATGTGAACGCGGTGAACGCGCCGAAGTTGATGAACGACGTGGACGTGGCGACGTCGAGGCGCAGCGCGATCAGGCCGACGGCGCCGGTGAGCCGGCAGCGAATCACGCCTCCATCTCCCGCCAGGACATACCCCTAGGGGGATACTCGCCGGAGGCAACCGCCACCTCGGGAAGGGTGCATCTCCGTGGACGCCATCGGGCATGCTTTGTCCATCACCGGGTCGATGACCTGGGAGATCGCCTGGGCGCTGATCCTCGGCTTCACGCTCTCCGCCGTCGTGCAGGCCGTGGTGCGCCGCGCCACCGTCGTACGGCTCCTCGGCAACGACAGGCCGCGCACCCTCGTCGTGTCCGCCGGGCTCGGGGCGGCCTCGTCCTCCTGCTCGTACGCCGCCGTGGCCCTCGCCCGCTCGCTCTTCCGCAAGGGCGCGGACTTCACCGCGGCGATGGCCTTCGAGATCGCCTCCACCAACCTGGTGATCGAACTCGGCGTGATCCTGGCGCTGTTGATGGGCTGGCAGTTCACGGTGGCCGAGTTCGTCGGCGGCCCGATCATGATCGTCGTCATCGCCGTGCTGTTCCGGGTCTTCCTGCGCGAGCGGCTCCTGCGCCAGGCCCGCGAGCAGGCCGAGCGCGGGCTGGCCGGGTCCATGGAGGGCCACGCGGCGATGGACATGTCCGTGGGAGGTGAGGGCGGCTTCGCGCGCCGACTGTTCTCGCGGGACGGTTTTACGTCCGTGTCGCACATCTTCGTCATGGAGTGGGCGGCCATCCTGCGCGACCTGGTGGCCGGGCTCCTGATCGCCGGGGCGATCGCCGCCTGGGTGCCGGACGACTTCTGGCAGGCGTTCTTCCTGACGGACCATCCGCTCGCCGCCAAGCTCGTCGGGCCGCTCATCGGGCCACTCGTGGCAATCGCGACGTTCGTCTGCTCCATCGGCAACGTGCCGCTCGCGGTGGTGCTGTGGAAGGGCGGGATCAGTTTCGGCGGGGTGATCGCCTTCATCTTCGCCGACCTTCTGATCCTCCCGATCCTGAACATCTACCGGAAGTACTACGGCGCCCGGATGGCCACCTTCCTCCTGGTCACGTTCTTCACGGCGATGGCCGTCGCCGGATACATCGTCGAGTTCGCCTTCGGCGGCCTGGGACTGATTCCGGACCAGGCCGACGCGACGATCCCGGAGGAAGGGATCACCTGGAACTACACGACCTGGCTCAACATCGTCTTCCTGCTGCTGGCGGCGTCCATGCTCGTACGGTTCTGGCGCACCGGCGGCCTGATGATGATGCGAATGATGGGCGGCTCACCCGACCAGCCCGACCAGTCCAATCAGTCCGACCAGCCCGACCAGCCTGACCAGCCTGACCAGTCCAATCAGCCCGATCAGCCCGATCAGCCGGACCCACCCCACCATCCCCACCATCCCCGCCACCCCCACCATCCCGATCGATCGGGATAGGTTCGCGGTATGGATTCCGCGTCTCTACTCCTCCATCTGCGCCGCGAGTTGGACGGTTTTCGGGCCTGCCTGGACGGCGATCCAGCCGCACGGGTCGAGCACTGCGGGGACTGGACGCTGTACGACCTGGCGAACCATCTGGGCGGCCAGAACCTGTGGGCGGCCGCCGCTGTCACCGAGGGGAACGGTGACTTCAGAGCGGCGGCGGCGCCTCCGGAACCGGCGGCGCTGGGGCGGTGGTTCGACGACACGTCCGAGACCCTGCTCGCGGCCCTGGACGCCGATCCGTCCACCGCGGCCTGGACGTTCCATCCGCCGCACACGGTCGGGTTCTGGCAACGACGGCGTTGCATGGAAACGCTCGTGCACAGGTGGGACGCCGAGAACGCCCTCGGGGCACCCGGGCCGCTCAACGCGGAGCTGGTCGACGACGGGGTGTCCGAGGTCTTCGACACCATGGCCCTGCGGATGATCGCGCGTGGCCGGGCGATCCCGCCCACGGTCGCGCTCCGGCTCGAAGCCACGGACACCGGGTCGACCTGGACGTACGGTCCGGGAGACCCGGTCGCCGTACTCTCCGGCACCGCGGAGAACCTCCTGCTGACACTGTGGGGGCGGCGGCTGCCGCGAACCGATGACGCACTGGCATGGGAAGGTGATCGCCGAGCCGGGCAGGCGGTGTTGGACGGTCCGCTGGTGCCCTGACGCGACCGCCGGCCCCGGCCACCCACGCCGTACGACAGGGCGGCCCCGACCGCACCTGGCCATGCTGTCGCCCATCCCGCCCGCCGAAGGGATCACCGTGGCTCAGCCGAAGACCGACGACCAGCCCAATGCTCTCAAGCCCGCCCTCGCAGCCATGACCGTGCTGACCGCCGCCGTCATCGTCCACGACCGGGCCACCAACCGCGTCGTCCTCCTCCAGCGTGGTGAGAACGCCAAGTTCGGCCGGGGCATGTGGGATCTCCCCCTAGGCAAGAGCGAACCCGGCGAGCCGATCACCGGGACCGCCGTGCGCGAGCTGTATGAGGAGACGGGCGTGACGGTGAGACCGGAGGCATTGAAGGTCGCTCACATCATCCACGGCGCATTCGGGGCCGAAGCACCCAACGGCTTCCTCACCGTCGTCTTCGCCGCCCACGAATGGAGCGGCGAACCAGAGAACCGCGAGCCGCTCAAGCACGCCCAGGTGCGCTGGACCGACATCGGCGCCATCCCCGATCCCTTCGTGAAATCCAGCGCCGTCGCTCTCCGCCGATACCTCGCCGCGGACCGGCCCGAAGTCTCGCTGCACGGCTGGACTTAGGACCTGTCCGGCAGGTCCGCCGCGATCTCCGCCCACACCGTCTTCCCGATGGGCGTACGGGGCACTGTCCCCCAGCGCGCGGCGAGCACCGCCACCAGGAGCAGGCCTCGACCGGACTCATCCTCCGGCCCCGCGACTGTTTCCGAGCCGAACCGGGGTTGGCACGTGGACGCGTCCGCAACCTCGATACGGATCAGCCGAGTTCGTACGTCCATGGTGACCCGGAGGTGGACGTCCCGTCCGGGCACCCGACGCGAACGCGGACCAGACGGCCAGGTACGCACGCGGACCAACCATCGTCTGGGCCGACTTGGCCTACGCGGGCACCCTTGTGGCCTGGGCCAAGTCCTTCCTCCACCTCACGATCAAGACCGTGAGCAGGCCCAAGGGCGCCAAGGGCTTCGTGATCCTGCCGAGGCGTTGGGTGGTAGAGAGGTCACTGGCTCAGTTGTCGCATGCGCGTCGGAACGTGCGCGACTACGAGACCCGACCTGAGCACTCCGAGGCGATGCTCACCCTCGCCTCGATCACGCTTATGACCCGCAGGCTCACCCGGCCCGCCGTCCAGCCCAACGCATCCATGACCCGATCTGCCGAACCCGTCCACGCTGGTTGAGGCGTCCCAGGCATGACGCCGACCAAGCCTGGGGCCAGCATGTTTGCCTGGGTCATGCCCCCAGCTCCTCCGTCACAGGCAGACACTCGGAGAGCAGGTCGACGACGTCGCGCCAGGCTCGCTGCGCGTGCCGCGGGTGGTAGCCGACGCCGGGGACCACGGGGTGGTCGACCGGCGGATGGTGGAAGGCGTGCAAGGCGCCGCCGTAGACCGCCAGGCGCCAGTCGACGCCCGCGGCCTGCATCTCAGCGGTGAACGCCTTGCGTTGCGCGGGCGGCATGATCGGGTCTTCCGACCCGACCCCGGCCCACACCGGGCAGCGAATGCGCGCCGCCTCGCCCGGTCGGCCCGTGGTCAGCGCGTTGACTGTCCCGATGGCGCGCAGGTTGACGCCGTCGCGCCCGAGTTCCAGCCCGACGGCGCCCCCGGTGCCGTAGCCGACGGCGGCGATCCGGTCGGAATCGGTCCGCGGTTCGTTGCGCAACACGTCGAGCGCCGCATGACCGATGCCCCGCATCCGGTCGGGATCAGAGAGCAGTGGCATGCAACGGGCCAGCATCTCCTCGGGGTCACCCAAATAGCGCCCGCCGTGAAGGTCGAAGGCCAGCGCTACGTATCCCAGCTCGGCGAGAGCATCGGCCCGGCGGCGCTCGACGTCGCTGAGCCCCATGCCCTCTGGCCCGAGCAGCACCGCTGGCCGGCGGTCGACACCGGCCGGGAGCGCGAGGTGCCCGATCATCGTCAGACCGTCGGCCGGGTACTCGACCGTACGCGTCGTAATCGTCGTCATGAGACTGGACTTTAGTGATCGTCGAGCCCGGTTCGGCCGCTGTTCTGCCGTTGGCAGAGGAGCGCGGGTATCCCCCTGAAATACGACGAGGGCTCACAAGAACCTCAGGCCGCGGCCGTTGGGTTCGCTGATTCGGCGGCGCGGCGATGTTCGGCGTTGATGCGCTGGGCCTCTTCGAGCTGGTCTTCGAGGATGACGATGCGGCAGGCGGCCTCGATGGGGGTTCCGTGGTCGACGAGTTCCCGGGCCCGGGCGGCGATGCGCAGTTGGTAGCGGGAGTAGCGGCGGTGTCCGCCTGCCGAGCGGAGCGGGGTGATGAGGCGGGCTTCGCCGATGGCGCGGAGGAAGCCCTGGGTGGTGCCGAGCATCTCGGCGGCCCGGCCCATCGTGTAGGCGGGGTAGTCGTCGTCATCGAGACGGCCGTAGGAGTCGTCTGCTGTCATTGCACCTCTCTGCGGAACGCGTGGAGGGGCCCCGGTGCCGTATGGCACCAGGGCCCCGAAGGAACTGCTACACCATCTGCCGGCCCTGGTACTGCGCCGGCCTTCTGTTTCCGCGCACCCGACCGAGATTCTGTCGGGGGTGCGGGGATCGCGGTTGCTCGACCGGAGACCACCTCACTATCGATGTCCTGCGGTACCCGGGCTCAACACTTACGCCCGGGCGATCCTGACGGCGCTCGGCCCCTCCGTTCTTCCCTCTGGATCAATCACTTACCAAGCGGAGACGGCGTACTGCTGGGTATTGCGAACTGCACCTACGGTTACTGCCGCCGCGTCAACCGCGGTCCTGCTCACGGCGGCCCCTGATCACCTCGGGCCACCCGGTCCGGTCGTCAGTCCCGTCGCCGTCCTGCAACAACCCTGGCTTCGGAACTCCACCACCGCACCGTCCTACGCACTGCGACTGCATGTACTGCTGCCCGGCAGTTCGTGTCTGCCAGGCCCTGCTGTCTCTCTGGGCTACGAGAGAAACCATAACCAGGACACCGCCCAATGTCTACTCCGGCCAACATAGATTTCCGTGCGTCCAGCAGTGGGGTAATCGACCTCGAACAGCGACGCAGACAGGGGCGAGGCCGTCACGGCCTGCACGGTTCGCACGGTTCGCACGGCCCGGGGTAGCCGCATGCGCCTTCCGGCGGGTCCGCCACGACCTCCGCCCACACCGTCTTCCCGACGGGCGTACGGGGCACCGTCCCCCAGCGCACGGCGAGCACCGCCACCAGGAGCAGGCCTCGACCGGACTCGTCCTCCGGCCCCGCGACTGTTTCCGATCCGAACCGGGGTTGGCGCGTGGAGGCGTCCCCAACCTCGATACGGATCAGCCGAGTTCGTGCGTCCATGGCGAGCCGGAGGTGGAAGTCCCGTCCGGGCAACCGGCCGTGCTGTACGGCGTTGGTGGCCAGTTCGGCGACGAGCAGCGAGACCGTCGCGGACGTGTCCGATGTCGACGGATAGCCCCACTCGGCCATGCGGCGCACCGTCAGCTGCCGGGCGAGCCGGGCGCCTCGGGGTGACGACGTGAACTGCATGGCGAACAGGGGACCCCCGGTCGCCTCCGCGGGTTCCTTCGACACAGTGCCGTCCATCGCATCCCTCTCGTAGCCGCAAGCACGACCCGCAGTGTGTGCGCGTCGTGACGTTCCGTACACAAGGGTCGTCATGCGGGCCTACGCTCAAAAGGTGATCGAGCCTTACCGTTCGGACCGTAAGGAATGGATGTAGCGCCTTGGCCAAGGAAATTGACCCGGGATCATCGATGGCGGCGCTCTTCGGATCACGCGTTCGCAGACTCCGTACGGCGGCGGGGCTGACCCAGGCGGAACTGGGCGAGAGGACACATGTGGTCGCCTCTCGGATCACGCAGGTCGAGCGGGCGTCGGGGGCGAAGCCGACGCTGGAGCTGGCCCGCGCTCTTGATGAAGTCCTCGGCGCGGACGGTTTGTTGATCGACCTGTGGCCGTATGTCTACCGCGAGGCGTTTCCGGACTGGTCGCGGGCGTTCATGGCGCACTCGGAAAGGGCGGTCTTCATTCGCGAGTACGCGGCGCACCTCGTGCCCGGTCTCTTGCAGACGGAGGACTACGCGCGGGCCGTACTCAGCGTCGGGCTTTCCCTCCAGGGCGAGGAGCACCTGGAGGAGCGGGTGTCGGCGCGACTCGGTCGGCAGGAGCGGCTGACCGCATCCGACCGACCCGCGCTGTGGGTCGTACTGGACGAGGCGGTGCTACGGCGGCCGGTCGGCGGATGGGCAGTTATGCGAGCCCAGTTGGCGCGTGTGCTGGATGCCGCCTCCGACCGTCTCATCACGGTGCAGGTGTTGCCGTTCGAACAGGGCGAGCACGATGTGATGGGCGGGTCGCTGACCATCCTGGAGCTGTCGGACGGCAGCGAAGTCGCCTATACGGAGGGTTCCCATTACGGCCAACTCGTGGAAGAACCGGCCGACGTCGAGCGCTTCCGGCTGTTTTACGATCGGCTCCGGGCGGCAGCCCTGCCCCCGCTCATGTCGCTCGACATGATCCGATCAGTGATGGAGGGCAACCACCGTGGCGCGACCATCCCGTCCCGAACTGAACGGCGCCGCCTGGCGCAAGAGCAGTCACAGCAATCAGGAGGGCGGCAACTGCGTCGAGGTGGCGTCCGGAATCCCAGGCCTCGTCCCCGTCCGTGACAGCAAGGCCCCCGACGGCCCGGCGCTCGCCTTCGCCGCCGCCTCCTGGGCCCTGTTCATAGGCGAGTTGAAGTCCCGCCACCGCATCTGAGCCGACCGAATCCGAGCCGCCCAGGTACCGGCACCGGACGGCGTTCCCGATCCACCGGGCCCTCGTTCGCGGCGGCCCGGTGGGCCACGGCCCTCCCCCAAGGACTTTAAGGAAAGAACCAACTACCCTCCCCCTCCCGCCCGTTCACCCTCAGGGGTGACCCAGTTGCGGTGAGTGGTGGCGGGAGGTTACGTTCCCGGCGACAACTCCACACGAACGACGGCCCCCGCCAGGACGGCAATCCTGAACGAGGGCCTGACCGCTCAGGAAGAAGTAGCTTCCCGATGGCTGATCCGCAGTCTAACGCGCCCTCGCGCGCCAACACTGGCGCTCCGACCTCCGGCGTGATCCACGTCCGCACCCGCCTCACCGCCGACTTCACCGTGATCGCCAACGCCCTTGCGCAGCGGCGCGGAAGCGCGGTCACGGTCGGCGTCGCGGCCTACATCCTCTCGCTGCCCGACGGCGCCATCGTCAGCATCGCCGCGCTCTGCGCGCACTTCACCGAGGGCGAGATCCTGATCTCCCGCGCGCTAAGGGAGTTGGAAGCCGCCGGATACCTGGAACGCCGGCGCGAACGCGGGCCCGACGGCCAGGTACGCACGCGGACCTTCTTCTACGACGTACCGCGCGGCCAGGGTCAGCCCACCCCGCCGCCGAACCGACCCAATCGGCCTGTTCAGCCACGGAAGTCCGCCGAAGAGTCCCCACACGGAACAGTCACCGCACCCGAGCCCACGCCCTCATCACCGCAACCCTCCCCCTCATTGGATGCCGCCGACCCCCAGGCCGTCGTCATCCTCGCCTCCCTGCGGATCGTCGACCGCAGACTGGTCCTGTCCCGCCGCGAGGTCGCCGAACTGGCCCCGGACGTCTCCGAGTGGCTCGCGCGGGGTCTCCGGCCCGAGGAGATCACCGGCCTGCTCACCGCCGGACTCCCCGAGCACTTCCGGTCCCGCCCAGCGCGCCTTCTCGCACACCGACTCGCCGAGGTCCCACTCCCGGCGCCACCAGCCCTGTACGCACCGCCGCCCGCCCAGCAGCCCGTCCTGCCCTGGCAAACCTGCGACGGCTGCGAACGCGCCTTCCGGGCCCCGGAACCGTCCTCCTGCCGCGACTGCCGGGAAGCGGCCTGATGATCCTGAGGCAGCCAGGGACCCGCGTGTGCGAGCATGCGAAACCTGGGATCAGCGGGAGGAGGGTCATGGTTGACCGGTTCAATGACGGGCTTCTGACGCCCACGGAGACGGCTTCGCACCTTGAGGTCCCGTTGTCGACGCTCACCAGCTGGCTCAAGGGGACGGCGGCCGGCGCACCGCTCGTGCACCGGGTCGAGCCGGTACGCAGCGGGCAGCCGTCGGTTCCCTTCATCGCCGTGGCCGAGGCTCACGTCCTGCGTTCTCTTCGCTCGCTCGGTCTGCGCATGAGTGAGATCCGGGAGGCGGCGGCCGCCGTACGAAAGGCGTTCGACACCCCCTACGGCCTGGTCTCGAAGCGCGTCGCGACCGACGGGGTGGACATCTTCGTAGAGCACGGTTTCGGGGATCTGCGCAGGGCCCGGGACGGTCAGGCCCCCATCCAGGAAGTGGTGGCCCGCTACCTCCGATACCTGAACTGGGAGGGCGACGACGACTACCCAGCGAGCCTGCGACTGCGGCAGCACGGGGAATCGGTTCCTGTCGTCATCGACCCGCGGTTCGGCCACGGACTGCCCGTCATCGCCACCAACCGTGTCTCGGTCAAGGCGGTCACCGACCTCTGGGAGGCCGGGGAAAGCGTCGAGGACATCGCCTACGAGTACGGGATGACTCCCGAGCAGGTCGACGAACTCTGCCACGCAGTGGTGCGCCTTGCCGCCTGAGTTCTTCCTCGACCGGAACCCGGGACGCCGGGTAGCGGAGGAATTGAGGGATCGCGGCTGGTCGGTGCACCGCATCGTCGACGTCTTCCCGGAGGACGCGCAGAACATCCCCGACGAGGAGTGGATCTCCTACGGTCTCGACCGGTCCTGGGTTCCGCTGTCGAAGGATGGCCGCATCAAGACACGGGACCTGGAGATCCAGCCTGTCCTCGACCGCTGCGCGGTGCTCTTCTACCTCGACAACCAGCAGCTCCGCAGTCTGGAGATGATGGACCGGCTCGATGCACACCGCAGCGCGATCCACCGAGCCGTCGAGAAGGGCGGTCCGGCCGCCTACGCCGTACGGCAGGGCGGCCTCGACCGCACCTGGCCATGACAGCCCGCGCCCGCAGGTGTCACCGAGAGGGGTACGGTGACCTCGGACCGCGGTGCCGTCATGGCTGACCGAGGCGCTATGGGACCGCCGATGGGCCGCAGGTTCGCGCATCAGTCACCAGGCACGGGCGGGCCGGTCAGGCCATCACGGACCGCGGTTCGAGGAAGCCCTCAAGACCGAAGGTGCCGTATTCCCGCCCGATGCCCGACTGCTTGAACCCCCCGAACGGGGACAGCGGCGCATAACCACCGTTGATCGACACCCGGCCGGCCTCAAGCCGCGACGCGACACGATGCGCTCGCGCGGGATCCGACGAGAACACGTAGGCGTGCAGGCCGTAGTCCGTGTCGTTGGCGATCTCGACGGCGTGGTCCTCGTCGCGGTAGGTGATGATCGACAGCACCGGCCCGAAGATCTCCTCGCGCGCGATCGTCATGTCGTTGGTGACGTCCGCGAACAGGGTCGGGCGCACGAAGTATCCGTCCGCGAGGCCCTCCGGTCGGTCGGGTCCACCGACGACGATCCGGGCGCCTTCCTCGACACCGCGACGGATGTAACCCTGCACCCGCTCCCACTGCCGTTCGCTCACCATCGGACCGATGACGGTCGCCTGGTCTCCCGGATCACCGACAGGGAAGTCGGCCATCTTCGCCGTGGCGACAGCGAGCATCTCGTCCAATCGGCTCTCCGGGACGAGGATGCGGGTGCCGGCGACGCACGCCTGGCTGCTGTTGGCGAACCCGGCCATGAGCGCGCCCGTGACGGCTTCATCGAGATCGGCGTCGTCCAGGATGATCGACGGAGACTTACCGCCGAGTTCGAGCGTCAGGCTCTTCATCGTCTCGGCCGCCTCGCGGAAGATGACCTTGCCGACCGCGGTCGAGCCGGTGAAGGAGATCTTGGCGACGTCAGGGTGACGGGTGATCGCGGACCCGACGACATCGCCGCGCCCCGTCACGATGTTGAAGACACCCCGGGGCAGCCCGGCCTCGTGGAGTGCCTGAGTCACGACATGGGTCTGCGTCGCGCTCATCTCGCTCGGCTTCATGACGACGGTGCAGCCGGCCGCCAATGCGGTCGCGAGCTTGTCGCAGATGATGAACGGATCGGAATTCCACGGCGTGATCAGGCCGGCGACGCCGATCGGCGCCATCTCCACCGTCGCATTACCGACGTGCCGTGCGAAGTCGAAGCCCTCCAAGGTCGTGATCATGTCGGCTATCGCACCGGGAGCCGAATCGACCATAAACGCGTTGCGCACCGGAGCGCCGTACTCCAAGAGGACGGCGTCCGCGATTTCGTTCCTTCGCGCGGCGACCGCGGCCTGAAGCCGACGCAGCGCGTCGATTCGCTCTTCCTTAGATGTCGCGGACCAAGCCGGCAGCGCACGCTTCGCCGCTGCGACAGCCGCCGCTGTATCGACCTCGTCGGCAAGCTGGACCTGTCCGATCACTTTCCCGGTGGTGGGATTGAAAAGGTCGGCGAGTTCCATGCCGTGCGGGGTGACGAACTCACCGTCTATGTAGATCTTGTCGATCACGTTGTCTTTCATGGTGGTCTCCTGGACTTGTCCGCCGCCGAAACCACAGAGAGGGGCGGCGGTTGTCTGATCCTGATGGTTCGGGTTATCCGGCCGACGCCGAGGAGGCTGTCCGCAACTGCTCGTCGTCGAAGACGATCTCGACCAGCGGGCTGTGGGCGAACCACGTGTCGAAGTTCTGGCGTTGACTGACCCGCGCCGCGATCTCGGGCCGGTTCTGCAGGTCGAGGACCGCGGTGATCACTCGCCGCCGTGTCGGCTCGTCGACCGGCGCCGCGGTCGCCGGCAGGTCGGCTGTGACCCCGTGCTTGAGATGCACGGTGAACCGCGGATGCGCGCGCAGATTCGCGTACCAGTTACGTGGTCCGGGCATGCCGGTCAGATACCAGCGGCCGTCGACGCGGTGGAACCAGATCTCGATGCGCCGCGGCATGCCGCTGCGAGCACCCAGCGTCGTGATGTCGATCGTGCGCTCGGCCGCCGAGGAGTCCGGCCCGATGGCCAGGGCGCGGGCGACGGCGTCATCGACAGTCACAGCCCGGTCCGCGGATCCTCGTCGAGGGGCGCGTCGCCGTCCTCGACTCGGGACAGGCCCAGCGTGCGGTAATTCATGATTCTCTCCCTCGGAGGTGATCGGAGAGCATTCGGTGGGCGGTCGGCGACCTTCATCACCGCCGCCATTACCCGCCTCTTGCTTCGTCCCGAAATTCGTGGAACGTTCCGGTACCTCCATGGAACCAATGCGGCGGGCGCCGAGCCAGCAAGATCCTCTCGCTTGGTTGCACAATCCTCTTCGCCCAAGCGGCTCTTATGGGAGCGCCGCGGCAGCGGGACCGGCTCGGCCACGCATACGCAACGCGTCAATGCTGGGCGGGGCACCGAACTGGCGCCGGTATTCCCGGCTGAACTGGGCCGGACTGTCGTATCCGACGCGGTGCCCGACGCCGGTGATGTCGTTCGGATGGTTCGCAAGGAGCAATCTCGCCGACTGTAGCCGGATGTGTTTCTGGAACTGGATCGGGGTCATCGCCGTTACCGCCTGGAAGTTCCGGTGGAAAGCGGAGACGCTCATCCCCGAAAGCTGTGCCACTTCCTCCACCCGGAACGGCTGGGTGTAGTTCTCCCGGATCCACTGCACCGCACGTCTGATGTGGCTCAGGCTGCTGTCGGCCAGGCCGAGCTGACGCACGGCATCACCTTGTTCCCCGGTCATCAACCGCCAGAGGATCTCGCGCTTGACCAGCGGGACCAGTGCCTTCCGGTCCCGAGGCCGGTCAAGCAGGCGCAGCAGCCGCACGATGGCGTCGAGCAACTCGTCCGGGGCGTCACTGACGGCGATTCCCGGGCGTACGGTGCCGGGGGACCTCGGCAGATCCTCCGACCCTGCCAGCAGCAGCAGCTCGGCGATGGCGGCAGGTTCCAGAGTCATCCCGAAACCGAGCGTGGGGCGGCCCGGGGCGGCGTCGACGAAGTGCCCCGTCACCGGGAGATCGACCGAGGTGATCAGGTACTGACCAGCGCCGTACTCGTAGACGCGGTCTCCCAGTGCCAGACGCTTGCGGCCCTGAGCGATCACCGCGAGGACCGTGCCGGACATCGCGGACTCCGGCGGCACGGCGTGGTCGGCCTTGCAGATCCGGACCTCGTCGATGGCAGTGGTCAGATCGGGACGCACATGCCGTTCCAGCAGGTCGCGAAGTTCGCCCAGAGACATGCCTCGATTGCAGCACATGACCGGCGATGATCTTCAGAACCGAGAGGAACGTGCAACGACTCGCCAGTTTCGTCAAAGCGTCCGCCGAGCCTGGGTGCGCCGGTTGCGGATCGTACAGAGCGCGCAAGAGGCGGCCTCACCACCAGGACGTGGGATACACCTCCTGCTGGAGGCGGGCGGAGACCATCTGTACCGCGATGAGCAGCACCGCGCCGACGGCGAGGAGGGGTACGAAGGGGGTGAGCGGTGGGTGGGTGAGCATGATCATGACGGCGGTTGCCATGGCCGGTGGGTGGGCCGTCTTGAGTATGAGAACGAGTCCGCAGGCGATGCCGCAGGCCACCGCGGCGGCCCAAGGACCGCGCCAGCCGAGGGCGAGCACCGCGAAGGCGACGAGGCAGGACAGCATGTGGCCGCCGATGACATGGCGGGGCTGCGCGAGAGGCGAGTGAGGGGTCGCGGTCACGATCGCCATCGTGGCCGCGAGCGGCGGTACGAGCGCCGTCTGGTGGGTGAGCGACCCCACGGCCGCCAGCACGGCCAGCCCGACCGACGTGGTGATGGCCGCGGACGCGACGGTGCGCCGGGGAGACCGTGGCTCGTCAGGTTTCCACCAGCGGTTCGCGGGGTGGTTCGCCGGGCGGGCGTGTACGTCCACGACTTCCGGAATCTCAGGCGCGTCAGACGCCATGAATGCGGGATTCAGATCGGGAGGTGAGGCCGGAAGCCGTAGATCGGCCCAGTTCAGGCGGGTCGCACACCTGCTGGGCGCACGGAAGCAGCACGGGAACTCCTCGGAGAGTCCCCGCTTCCGGCCCACGGCGGCTCGTCGTCCGTGAAGACGGGGATCATCCCCGGCATCGTGACCTTGCCGGGCGACGCCCGTCCAAGACCGCCTCCCTATCGCCCGATCGAGGGCCTCTATCGAAACCGCTTGCACCCAGGGCACCGGGCGGCGGCCACTTGGGCCGCCCGGCGTCAGAGAGTCGCTATGAACCGGCGCCCCGGCGTCAGGCAATCGCCAACAGAGCCGTCCGCCCACGCCCCTCGGCCCTTCTATGGGACGCCGATATGTAGAGGGACGTAGGCCGAGGAGAGAACAGGCGATGGGCGAGTTCGACGGGCGGCGCATCGTGGTCGGGGTGAGCGGGTCGCTGGGGAGTCTGGTGGCGCTGCACCGGGCCGTGGCCGAGGCGCGGCGCGGGGAAGCCGAGTTGGTGGCCGTGCTGGCGTGGGAGCCGCCCAGGGGTGAACTCGCCCAGGGGCGCGCGGTGTTCCCCTCTCCGACGGCCGACCTCCGGCAGGCGGCGGGCAAACGGCTGCTCGGGACGCTGCGTACGGCGTTCGGCGAGGTGGGACCCGGCGTTCCGTTCCAGGGCCTGGTCGTACGGGGTATGGCGGGGCGCGCGCTGGTGGAGTGTGCCGACCGGGACGGTGACCTCCTGGTGGTCGGCGCGGGGTGTCGTGGCTGGCTGCATCGGGCGTTCTCGCCGTCCACCGCCCGGTACTGCCTCGCCCACGCCACCTGTCCGGTCCTGGCCGTGCCACCCTCGCCGCTGGAGAGCGACCTTGCCTCGGTGCATCGACGTATTGGCCTGCGACTGCCCCTCGACGCACGGGAGTTGACCGACGGCATCCAGAACTAGGGCCTGGCCTGCGCTCTGCTCGGGCGCATTCCGAACAGGAAACGCGTCAACCTCGTCCGCCGTACGAGGAGTTCGTACGCGGCCAGGGTCAGGAACAGCGAAGCCGCGACGAGCAGGGCGTACTTGACCGGGATCGGGGCGTCCAGGCCGACCACTCCGTACGCGACCGCCACGACGATCGGCTGGTGCAGGACGTACAACGGCAGTGCGCCGACGGCCAGATAGCCGAACAGGCGACGGCGCCGACCGACATCGTCACCGGCCCCGGGCACACGGCGGTCACGGCGGTCCAGCAGCCCCACGATGCCCACGATCCAGCACCAGCCCGCCGCGCCGAACAGCGCGCGCGTGACCGTCGCGAGGGCGGTCGGGTCCGTGAAGGCGTCGTCCGCCGTCATGAAGCCGGGCGCGGAGGCGGCGAAGAGGAGGGGGCCAAGGACTGCTCCCCACACCGCGTCCCGGCGCATCGCCGCGCGGAGGCGGTCGTCGGTGGCCAGGACGAAACCGTAGAGGAAGAAGAGGAGGTACGCCCACCGGCCCCAGCCTCCGTAGTCCTCCTCCAGGCCGATCAGCGCGCTCATCGCGGCGAGCGGCAGGGCGGGGAGCAGCACCACGCCACGCCGTTCGCACGCCCTGGCGAGCGCGTCGCGGAGCCGCTGGGCGCGCGGCACGGGAAACCACCGGGTCAGCGGCACCAGGAACAACGAGAACGTGAGCAGCAGCACGACGAACCACAGGTGGCCCGTCTCGAAGTACTCGCCCTGCACGACGAACGGGAACGCGGAGAGATCCAGGTGGACGTCGAAGAAGCGGGGCAGGAAGCGGAGGTACGACTCGTCGTAGCCGGGGTCGGCGGCCCGCTCGCGCAGCCACTGCGGCAGCGGCAGCAGTACGGCCGTCGCGAAGAGCAGCGGTACGCCGAGCCGCAGCAGCCGTTCCGTGGCGAAGCCGCCGGGGCCGCGGCGGCGCAGTGAGTACCAGGAGCCGAGGCCCGCCACGAAGAACAGCATCGGCATCGCCCACACCACACCGAACCCGGCGATGACCAGGATCGCGTCGGTGGTGTCGCCGTTCTTGACGTAGAAGTCGTCGTCCGTGGCGAAGACCAGCGCCGAGTGGAAGAAGACGAGCCCGACGACGACGAGGGTACGGATCGCGTCCAGCTCCGTACGCCGACCGGACGCGGCACCCGCGGACTCCGTACGCCGGCCGGACGCGGCACCCGCGGACTCCGTACGCCGACCGGACGCGGCACCCGCGGACTCCGTACGCCGACCGGACGCGGCACCCGCGGACTCCGCGCGTTCCCCTGACGCGGCGCCCATGACTTCCGCCCGCGGCTCCGGCATGTCCACCGCGGCCTCGACACGCTCCCCCGGCACGCCTCCCGCAGGCTCCACCAGCGGCTCCGGCACGCCCACCCCAGGCTCCACCCGCTCCCCCGGCACCCCTCCCGCGGGTTCCCCGCGCGGCTCCGGCACGCCCACCGCAGGCTCCGCCCGCTCCCCCGGCTCCGTACGCCTCCCCGGTCCCGGCGCGCCTCCCGGCTCCGTCATGCCGCCTCCCCCGTGGCGTGTGGCATGTCGCATATGGCGGCACCAGTGTCCGGCCTCCGGGGCGGTGACGCCAGGCGTACGCCCGGTCGAACCCCACTCGGCGGCATCCCCGTAAGCATCGCGTTACGGCAGCCGCCCCAGGCGTCAAGCATCCGTCAGCGGACCGCTCCGTACCCCGTCACCCGGGCATAGCGTCACTGAAGCGTCCGGCCGATACGCAAAGCACCAGAGCAACCGCATCGGCAGAGCGGCGCGCACGTCGTCTTCGTCAAGGAGCTGCACGATGTCTCCACTGAACTGTTCCGAGGACCCCGAGCCTTCTGAACGCATCCCGGCCGGACTCCTCTACGTACCTGTCCGGTCGGGGCCCGCGGGCTGTACGGCCCGGTTCTTCCGCACTCCCCTGGGCGGCCGTACGGCCGTCGGATTCACCTCGGCGGCGAGGCTCACCGCCACCCTCGGCACGGAACAGGCCTGCATCAGGCTCTCCGAACCCGCGCTGCGCTCGCTCGCCGCGCCCCTGGGCGTGACCGCGCTCACCGTCGACCCGCAGCTCTCCGCTCCGGCGCCCACCGAGACCGATGACCGCGAGCACACCTGGCGCGACTGGCACCCCCAGCACGTCGGTGCCCTGCGGGTGACCGGCGCCGCCGCCGTCATCGCGTATCTGAACCTGCTGATCGGCTGAGGAGGCGTCATGTCCATCTCTGTTACCTCTCTCCTTCCTGCCTCTCCGCCTCCGGACGAGGGCGAACCCGCGGGCGGAGCAGCCGCCCTGTCGGTCTGGCCCCGCTCCGCCCGCCCCGAGCCCGACGCAGACGTCTCCGTCGGCGGCGTCTCCCTCACCGAGGCGGCCGACCGCTTCGGCACCCCCGTGTACGTGCTGGACGAGCAGGAGGTCCGGGAGCGCTGCCGTATCTACCGCACGGCGTTCCCCGACGCCGACATCGTGTACGCGGCCAAGGCGTTCCTGTGCCGTGCGATGGCGCACTGGGTGCAGGAGGAGGGCCTCGGCCTGGACGTGTGCTCGGCCGGTGAGCTGGCGCTCGCCGTCACCACCGGGTTCCCGCCGGAGAAGATCGTGATGCACGGCAACGCCAAGAGCCCCGAGGACCTGCGCACCGCGCTGCGTCTCGGTGTCGGACGCATCGTCGTGGACAGCACCTCGGAGATCGCCCGGCTGGCCGCGATCACGCCCGAGGGCACCCGGCAGAAGGTCATGGTGCGGGTGGTGCCCGGCATCGCGGCCGGCGGCCACACCAAGATCCGTACCGGCACCGAGGACCAGAAGTTCGGCCTGTCGATCACGGACGGCTCCGCGCAGCACGCCGTCGCCCGGATACTCGACCAGCCGCACCTCGAACTCGTCGGCCTGCACTGCCACATCGGCTCGCAGATCGCCACCGTGAAGCCGTACGTCGCCGCTGTGCGCCGCATGGTCGGGCTGCTGGCCCGGATCCGCGACCAGCACGGCGTCACGCTGCCGCAGCTGAACATCGGCGGCGGACACGCCATCGCCTACCGGCCCGGCGAGGACAGTCTCGACGTGGGTGTGCTGGCCGGCCGCGTCCGCGCCGAGCTGGCGGACGGCTGCGCCCGCGCCCAACTGCCCGTCCCCCGGCTCACCTTGGAGCCCGGCCGGGCGATCGTCGGCCCCGCGGGGGTCGCCGTCTACCGGGTCCTGTCGGTCAAGCGCACCGGGGAGCACATCTTCGTCGCCGTCGACGGCGGCATGAGCGACAACCCGAGGCCGGCGCTGTACGGCGTCCGGTACGCGCCCCGGCTCATCGGCCGTGCGTCCGCCGCGGCGCCGCGCCTCGTGACTGTCGTGGGCCGGCACTGCGAGGCGGGCGACATCCTCGCGGACGAGGTGGCGCTCCCGGGCGACGTACACCCCGGCGACCTGCTCGCCGTCCCGGCGGCCGGGGCCTATCACCTGTCCATGGCCTCCGGTTACAACCTCGTCGGCCGGCCCCCGGTCGTCGCGGCGTCCGACGGCATCGCGCGCGTCCTCGTACGCCGCGAGTCGCTGGACGACATGAGCCGCCGGGACGTCGGGCTGTAGCCACCCCGGTCGATCAGATGCTCAGCCGGTACGGCACCACGCACACGACGACATCGGTACGAGCCCTCAGCGCGGCGGCCAGCAGCAGTCCGCGCTGGTTCTGGAGAATCTGGTAGCGGCGGTGGCGGGGCTCCACCTCGGGGATGAGGACGACGATCTGCCGTCCGTCCTCCGCCGCCCGCTGGACGTAGTCGACGATGGGTTCCACCAGGGAGCGCTTGGGACTGTCGACGATGTCGAGCCGTACGCCAGGATCCCAGCGGTCCCAACTCTCCTTCAGGGCCTGGGACCTTTCCTGGTTTCCGTGTACGGCGACAGCGACGACCTCCGCCGAGCCGAGGGCGCGGGCGGCCGTCAGCGCGTACTGCGCGAGTTTGCTGACCTCGCCGACCGGCACGATGACGAGGGAGTCGGCGATGACGCGCACCGGTGGCGGGATCTCGCCGAGCCCCAACTCCCGGCCGACTTCGGTGTAGTACCGCTGGATCCGGGCGAAGAGCAGCATCAGCAGCGGAATCGCGACGACGACGACCCAGGCACCCTCGACGAACTTGCTGGCCAGCAGCACCACACACGCCACACTCGTCAGCACCGCGCCGAACCCGTTGAGCACCGCGCGCCGCAGCCACCCGTGCGGCCGCTCCTTCGACCAGTGCCGTACGAGCCCGGTCTGGCTGATGGTGAACCCGACGAAGACACCGATCGCGAACAGCGGGAGCAGGCGGTGGGTGTTGGCGTTCACGGCGGCCAGCAGCAGCGCGGCGAGCAGGGCGAGGGCCACAACTCCCCAGCGGTACACCGGGCGTTCGGTGCGCAGCGCGAACAGGTGCGCCAGCCGGTGGTCCTTGGCGAGCAGGCTCATCAGCACGGGCAGGCCGCCGAAGCTGGTGTTGGCGGCGAAGAGGAGGACCGTCGTGACGATGAGATTGGTCGCGTAGTACGCCCATCCCGTGCCGTACGAGCCCGCCGTCAGCTGCGCGAGCACGGTCACGCCGCCGCGCGGGACCACATCGTCGCGCTGGATCAGCACGGCAAGACCGATCAGCATCAGCCCGAGCAGTCCGCCGAGCATCAGCTCGGTGCGCTGGGCACGTTTGACGCGCGGCTCCCGGAACGCGGGGACTCCGTTGGCGATGGCCTCCACGCCGGTCAGCGCGGAACATCCGGAGGAGAACGCCTTCAGGAGCAGTACCACTCCCAACGCCTCGGTGGCGTCGACGGGTTGGGCGGTCCCGACGACCGCGGCCGGGTGGTCGCGCAGCAGCCCGACGACGATGATGCCGAAGATGCTGACGATGAACAGCAGGGTGGGCAGCATCAGCACCCGCGCGCTCTCGGCGACGCCCCGCAGGTTCACGACGGTGAGAAGGGCCAGTCCGAGGAGGCAGATCTCCAGCAGATACGAGTTGAGGGAGGGGAACGCGGACGCGAGACTGGCCGCGCCCGCCGCCAGACTGACCGCCACGGTCAGCACGTAGTCCACGACGAGACTGGCCGCCGCGAGCAGGCTGATCCGGGGCCCGAGATCCTTCTTGGCCACGGCGTAGGCGCCACCGCCGTCCGGATGTACGGCGATCACCTGCCCGTACGACACCACGAGCACCGCAAGCAGCGCGGCGATGACCAGCGTCACGGGGAGCGTCGCGGTCAGCGCCCCGGTGCCGGCGACGATCAGCACCAGCACGATCGCCTCGGGGCCGTACGCCACCGAGCTCAACGCGTCCAGCGACAGCGCGGCGAGCCCTTCGAGGCTGGTCAGATGGTGTTTGTCGCCCTCTCCGTGACGCAACGGAACTTTCGGCTTCAGTTGGCGGCGGGCCAGACCGTATGCCATGGGGGACCTCGCGGGGGCAGGGGGCGGGGGCGAGGTCAGTGTGACCGGCGTGCGGTGCCGAGAGGGGGCAAGGACGCGCCAAGGCGGGGTGGGCTTGGGCAAAGACTGGCGATGCGGACGAGGGCTCACCGGCGCCTGCGTGGTCAGACCTCGGCTTGACCGGCGCCTAAGCGGTTACACCTCGGCCTGACCGGCACCTACACGGTCACACCTCAGCCTGACCGGCACCTACACGGTCACACCTCAGCCTGACCGGCACCTACACGGTCACACCTCAGCCTGACCGGCACACCTGCATGGTCAGGCCTCAGCTTGACCCGCGCCTGCGTGGTCACGCCTCGGCTGCCGCACCGCCGTGGCGGATCTCCTCCAGCGAGTCCTGCATCGCGGCCGTCGCGCGGGCGAACCAGTCCGCCAACACGGCGG
This sequence comes from Streptomyces sp. NPDC093544, assembly GCF_040683495.1. Taxonomy (NCBI): domain Bacteria; kingdom Bacillati; phylum Actinomycetota; class Actinomycetes; order Kitasatosporales; family Streptomycetaceae; genus Streptomyces; species Streptomyces sp. NPDC093544. The sequence continues at coordinate 161,515 of NZ_JBFBEA010000017.1, forward strand.
TCTCGTCCGGGGTGTAGTCGGCGAACAGCGCGCAGACGCGCTCGTAGAACGGCCCGTAGACCTCAAGGACGCGCGCCTGGGCGGACTCCTCCATCACCACTCGCACCCGGCGACGGTCCCCGGGGTCAGCCTGCCGATGGGCGTAACCGGCCTTCTCCAGCCGGTTGAGCACGCCGGTCACCGCCCCGGTGGTGAGGCGAGCCCGCTCGGCGAGGTCACCCGCGGCGAGCGGCTCACCGGCGAGGGCGGCCTCGATGACAAAACCGAGGCAGGTGAGGTCGGTGGGGTTGAGCCCGAGTCGGCCCGCGATGTCCTGCTGCCCGAAATGGGCGAGCGCGATCATCCGGTCCATCGCGTACAGCGCCTGATCAGCCGTCGCCTCGGGGCGCGCCTTGCCTTCCACCGAAAATCCCCTTAGCATCTAAGTTACTTAGCTCGTAAGACACTTTGCCGAGCGGTACACATCGACCGATGAACCATCGCACCCCCGGGGGGCCGGTATGAGTGCACATGGCGACCATGACATGGGCCACACCGTCGCCGGCTGGACCGGCACCGCCATGGCCACCGTGGGAACCACCATCCTGGGCGTGGCGTTGGCCGCCGGATCTCCGGTCGGACTGTGGTCGGGCGGAGCCGTCGTCGTTCTCGCCGCGCTCACCACCTGGCTGCTGCACCTGGCGGGGTGGGGGAAGGCCGGCGGACCACGTCCGTTCGGCCACGGTTGGCGCACCCGCGATACCGCCGCCCGGCGGGGCCACCCCGGCTGCCTCGGCTGCCGGCTGGCCGGGCGCGGGGCGGGCAGCGCGGCGGGCAGCGCGGCGGCCGTCCCGGCCCGAGCCGAGGCGGCGCCTGTGAAGCAGACAGTCTGACGCGTACGTCGAGCTCAGGTACCGAGGGTGATCCAGAAGCGGTCCTCGCCCTCTACCTGACCGTCGGGGACACCCCCGTTGACCCGGATGACCCGGCGTGACGGAGCGTTGTCGGCGCCGCAGGTCAGCAGGACGCGACTGAGGCCCAGGCCCCGGCACTCGGCAAGCCCCGCGGCGAGCATCCGCGTGGCGTGGCCCTGTCGGCGCCAGGGTCTGACGACGTGGTAGCCGACATGGCCGCCGACCTCCGCCAGTTCGGGGGTCAGACTGTGCCGGACGACGAGCGAGCCGAGGTAGTGCTCCCCGGAGACGTACCAGAAGAGGGTGGAGGGAACCCCCCAACGGTCCCGCACGCCGACGCGCTGCGCGACGAAGTCCTCGAAGTCGTCGCCTGCCGGGCCGAGCCACTCCGTGCTGCGTCCTTCGGCCACGCAGTCGGCGCGTTCACCGGCCAGATACGAGTCCCGCACGGTCGCGGTCGGCGGGACGAGGCCGGGCGGTTCCTTCAAAGCCGACAGATCGGCAGTCGGATCAGTAGTCGGATCGGCAGTCGGATCGGTAGTCGGATCGGTAGTGGTCATACCGTTCAGTCTTCACGCGACGCCGCCGGTGGGCGAAGCGTTTTACGTGAACCTCTCAGCAGACATCCCGGGGTCTCCCACACGGCACGCCTAACGTACGAGGCACCACGTGGAGCCACGTCTCGTTCCGAGCGGGGTCTCAGTCAGACACGAGGTGGCCTCGGACTCCCTCAGTGGAGGAGTCCGGGGCCTTTCATCATGGGCGGCTCTCAGCCAACCCCCAGCTTTCCCCAAGCCCACGCCCATGAAGAGGGGGGAGAGTCGACGCCATGGCCGAGCACCCCGAGCCCCACGCCCCCCACAGGCTCCTCGTCGTCGAGGACGAGCCGAGCATCCGCGCCCTGCTGGAGTCCACGCTTCGGCTCAGCGGCTACGCGGTGAGCAGCGTGGAGTCCGGCGGTGCCGCACTGCTGGAGATCGAGAGGTTCGGCCCCGACCTGGTGCTGCTCGACGTGATGCTGCCCGACCTGGACGGCTTCGAGGTGACCCGCGCGATGCGGGCGGGCGGCAAGAAGACCCCCGTGCTCTTCCTGACCGCGCGCACCGACCTGTCCGACCGTATCGACGGGCTGCGGGCCGGCGGCGACGACTACGTCACCAAGCCCTTCAGCCTCGAAGAAGTGCTGCTGCGGATCCAGGCGATCCTGCGCCGCACCGGCGCCGAGGAAGCGCCCTCCGACAAAGCGGACGAGGACGACGAGAGCATCCTGCTCTTCGCCGACCTGCGGCTCGACGAGCGGGCGTACGAGGTGTACCGCGCTGAGCGGTACGTGCCGCTGTCGCCCACCGAGTTTCATCTGCTCGCCTACCTGATGGAGAACGCCAACCGGGTGCTGACCAGGGCGCAGATCGTGCAGCGCGTATGGGGGTACGACTTCGCCGGTGACGTGCGCATCGTCGAGACGTACGTGAAGTACCTGCGTAAGAAGATCGACTGCGTCGAGCCGCCGCTGATCCACACGGTGCGCGGGATCGGCTACTCGCTGCGGCTGCCGCGCGACCAGGCACCACAGGCCACCGAACGCGACCAGGCACCGCAGACCACCGAGCGCGTGGAGGCCGCCGAGGCCGCCGACCGGTGAAACGGCCCGTGTCACTGCGGGGCCGGCTCGTCCTCGGTCTCGCCGTCGTCGCCACCACCGCGGTACTGGCCGCCGAGGTCGCCGGTTTCGTCGTGCTGCGTTCCTGGCTGATGGACGGACTCGACGACCAGCTCGCCCACTTCAGCACGCCCAGGAAGGCGTACCAGGACGTGGTGAGCGATGAGGGGTTCCCGAGCAGGTTCACCACCCCCGGGGCGCTGCCCTCCGACTTCCGGGTCTACTTCTACGGCTCCGACGGCAGCCTCCTGAGCGCCTCGCTCGGCGACGCCGACCAGGCCACCAGGCCCGAGGTGGCGTCCACCGTCGACGGCCTCGGCCTGACCGTGGGCCATCCCGCCACGGTGGCCGCCACCTCGGGCGACGCCCGCTGGCGGATCGTCCTGCGCGACGGCCCGGACGACATGAAGGCGGTCGTCGCGCTGCCCCTCGCCACCATCGACGGCGCCACCTCCAAGATCCTCTACCTGGACGGCACGGTGCTCGCCCTCACCGTCACCGGCGTCGTGCTCTTCGGCCGCTGGGTCGTACGCCTCGGACTGCTCCCCCTCACCCGCATGGAACGCACCGCCCAGGGCATCACCGACGGCGACCTCGACCTGCGGCTGCCGGACACCGGGGCACGCACCGAGACCGGGCGGCTCGGCCGGGTCCTCAACACCATGCTCGAACGCCTCCAGGGCGCCCTGCGCGAGCGCGAGACCTCCGAGGCCCGGCTGCGCCGCTTCGTCGCCGACGCCGGCCACGAACTGCGTACGCCGCTCACCGCGATCCAGGGCTTCGCCGAACTCGCGCTCCGCCACGAACAGCAGTCCGCCGCGGGCCGCCGCGAGGCGAACCGGCTCATCGCCCAGAACGCCGAACGCATGGGCCTCCTCGTCGACGACCTCCAGCTCCTCGCCAAACTCGACCATGAGCCGTCGTACGGCTGTGAACCCGTCGACCTGCTGTCCCTGGCCGCCGACGCGGTGAGCGCGGCCGCGCTGGGCGACTCCGGCCGCCGCATCGACCTGGAACCGCTGCGGACCTTGAAGGAAGCGAAGGAAGCCGAAGGCGCCGAGCGGGACGAGGACGCCGAGGAACACGAGGACAGCGAGGAACACGAGGACGGCGAGGAACTGGAACTCGTGGAGGCCCTCGGCGACCCGCACCGGCTGCGGCAGGTCGTCGAGAACCTGCTGTCCAACGCGCGCACCCACACTCCCCCGGGCACCCCCATCCACGTCCGCGTCGGCACCGCCCTGGTCTCCCCGGACACCGGCGGCGCGGACCGGCCGGGACGCACCAGCGCCTCCCCGGCCCTCGCCCACGGCACCGCTGTCGGCGTCCTGGAAATCGCCGACGCCGGCCCTGGCCTGGCCCCCGAAGAGGCCCAGCGCGTCTTCGAACGCTTCTACCGCGTGGACCGCTCCCGGTCCCGCTCGCGCGCCCACGACCAGGGCGGAAGCGGCCTCGGGCTCGCCATCGCCGCGGCCATCGCGCAGGGGCACGGCGGCCGTCTGGAGCTGGACACCGCACCCGGGGAGGGCTGCACGTTCCGGCTGGTGCTACCGGGGTCAGGGCGTGTTTGAGGGTTTTCCGACGTGATTGCAGGGCAGACGCAGCTATTCCGAGACCGGCGGCAGGTGAAGAGCGATCCTTTTCATGACGAGTGCGACGAGTACACAGAGCGCGACGGTGAAGACCGGCGGCCTGGAGGCGATTCCTGGGCCCGCCGGCGGATCCGGCGGCGGGACCACGGCGGGCCGGGGCTTCCCCTCCGCGGTGCGGCGCACCGGGCGGGTGAACGGTCTTGACGGGCTGCGCACCGTGGCCGTGGCAATGGTGCTCGTCTATCACGTGAGACCCGAGATACTGCCGGGCGGCTCGGTAGGGGTCGACGTCTTCTTCACCATCAGCGGCTTCGTGATCACCCGCTTGCTGCTCGCCGAGTACGCCCGTACCGGGACGGTCGGCATGTCCTCGTTCTACCGGCGGCGCTGGCGGCGGCTGGTGCCGGCGCTGTTCGCACTGTGCGCGGTGTGCGCCGTGCTGGCACTCACCACGTCGTTGCGGAGTTTCGACGGCCATCTGCTGGCCGTCGGACTGGCGGCGACCTTCGTGATGAACATCGTGCGGGCCGTGCAGCCCGGTGTTTACTCCGACATCACGGGGCCGCTGGCGCACACCTGGTCGCTGGGGGTGGAGGAGCAGTTCTACCTGGTCTGGCCGCCCGTGATGGTCCTGCTGCTGCGGCGGGTGCGGGCCCGCACCGTGCTGATCGCCACGGCAGTGCTCTGCGCCCTGCCGGTGGTGTGGCGCCTCTCCCTGTGGGCCCCGGACGCGGCGCACCGCATCTACAACAGCACCGACACCCGTGCCGACCAGCTGCTCGCCGGAGCCCTGGTGGCCGTGGTGCTTGCCCGGCTGCGCGCGGGCGACCCGAGGCTGGAGCGGTTGCGCGTCTGGGCGGGACGGCTGACCTGGCCCGCCCTTGCGGCGCTGGCACTGACCGCCTGGCAGGTGCCGATCACCGGCAGCGCGGGCTGGTGGACACCGGCCTGGTACACCGTCGGTTTCCTGGCGGTGGCGGTGGCGTCGGCCATCCTGGTCGCAGGACTCGAACTCCGGCCTCACGGAACACTTTCCAGACTCCTGTCGCTGCCACCACTCGCCTGGACGGGCCGCAACCTCAGCTACGGGATGTACCTCTGGCACTACCCCATAGCCCGCATACTGGGCATTCTCGGCGTAGACACCTGGCTGCTGCCCGCCACCGCCGCCCTGACGATCCTGGTGGCCCTGGTGTCCTACTACGCCATCGAACGCCCCTTCCTACGCCGCGGCCACAAGAAGGCAGCCCCTGCTGCCACCGCTCCCGCCGGCCCAGCCGCTCCTGCTCCTACCTCTCCTGCTCCTACTTCTCCGGCTGCGTAACTCCTGGCATGATCAACATCAGTTCGTCTTGATGACAGGCTGGAGCCCCCGATGGATGTGACCGAGTCAGGGCATGCCCGGCGAGTGTCCGCTTACGCGTCCGTGGGAGCACGGCTGTCCCTGCTCAGCGATCGCCGGCTGGCGGATGCGGTGACCGCCGCGAAGAGTCTCGGCTCCGGTATCGGCGGCAGGTCGGCGGAGATGGAAGTCGACGGGATACGCGTCTTCGTCAAGCGGGTTCCGCTTACGGACATCGAGTTGCAGCCGGAGCACGTGCGCTCGACCGCCAACCTGTTCGAGCTTCCCCTCTTCTACCAGTACGGGGTGGGGTCGGCGGGGTTCGGCGCCTGGCGTGAGCTGGCCGCGCACATCATGACCACGGGCTGGGTGCTGAAAGACGAGTACGCGGGTTTCCCGCTCCTCTACCACTGGCGGGTACTGCCTGACAGTCCCCCTGACGGCTTCGCCGACTTCCTCGGGGGAGTTGAGGGGGCCGTCGAGCACTGGGACGGGTCGCCGGCCGTGCGCCGCCGGCTGGAGGCCATCGGAAAGTCTTCCTTCAGCCTGGTTCTCTTCCTGCAGCATGTGCCCCGGACGCTCGGCGCCGCGCTCGGCGACACCCGCGACGCGGCCCGGCGGGAGCCTGGAGGCGAGTCGCCCTACCCGTGGATCGAGGATGCGCTGCTGCGGGGGACGGAGTTCATGAGCACGCGCGGACTGGTCCACTTCGACACGCACTTCGACAACCTGCTCACCGACGGCCGGCAGGTTTACTTCGCGGACTTCGGGCTCGCGTCGAGCCGCGATTTCGAACTCTCGGCGGAGGAGAGCGCCTTCCTTGCCGACCATCTCGTGTACGACCGCAGTTACGCACCGAACCACCTGCTTCGCCATCACCTGCCCGACGGCGTGCGTGGCACCACCGAACACGGAACCTTCCTGCGCCGATGGATCGAGGGCCACCGCCCCGACAGCGTTCCGCCCGGCATCGCCGCGATCCTCGACCGCCACGCCCCACACGCAATCGTGCTCGACGACTTCCACCACCGACTGCTCACACAGAGCAAACGCACGCCGTTCCCAGCGGCCGAGGTCCAACGGGCCCTGGCCGGCACATCAGCGTCAGGGGAGTGAGAACTACCAGTCGAGCCTTCCGCTCGTGACGGTAAATCGCCGGTGCTCCGGGAAGGTTCGCGGCGCCTCGCCGTGCTCCAGCAGGTCCGCCATGGGGCGCAGGAGATCGCCCAGTGACGGCAGGTGGGGTTTCGGGTAGGAGGCTTCGGCGAACCTCAGTACAGGAGCCGTCCCTTTGGGCTGCCCGGCGTCCAGGATGAATCCGTACGGTGCGTCGGGCAGTGCGATCACAGGCAGCCACGCGGGCTTCCAATAGTCCTCGTCCGCCATGCCGCGGGCGATGTGCAGGTAGTCGTCGTGTTCGCGGGCGATCTCATCGCATCCGTGGAAAGCCATCCCACTCGGGAAGAGCCCGGAATCGACGTGCTTGATCAGTGCGACACCCCCTCCGGGGATGGGCTGCGTGGTGTCCTTCGCGGTGCTGCCGTTGTTCATGCGAAGCCACGCCTCCAGGACATCGGGGATGTCGAAGCCCAGACGCTCGTTCAGTCTGTGGATGTCCCCGTTCGTGGCCGGAGGATGGAGCGCTTGGGCGCTGGCCGGAGCGTGGTCCTCCAGCCAGCGGACGATGCGCTCCCATGCCGATATGACCTCGTCCACCTGGGACATGGCCCCTCCCCGTTACCGCACGCCAGTACACCAGTACCCCTCAACCATAGAGATCTCCGGCTCCCGGAAGGACCCCCGCGGCCTCCCTCAGGAGACGACCGTCGCCGCGAACTCGGAGACCGTCGGCGGGCGTTGGGCCGGCGCGGAGCACAGGGTAAGGACCATCGTGAGGCCGCCGCCGGGGGTGTCCTCGGCGTTCAGTGTGCCGCCCATGGCCTCGGCGAAACCACGGGCGACCGCGAGGCCGAGGCCCACGCCGGCGCCGCGCGGAGCGTCGCCGTAGCGCTGGAAGGGCTCGAAGATACGGTCCTTGGCCTCGTCGGGGACGCCGGGGCCACGGTCCACGACCCGTAGCTCCACCCGGGCGGCCAGTGTGCTCGCGGAGACCAGCACAGGCGCTTCCTCGGAGCTGTACTTGACGGCGTTCTCCACGAGGTTGGCGACCACCCGCTCCAGCAACCCGGGGTCCACGACGACCATGGGCAGGGTTTCGGGGATGTCCAGCTCGACGCTGTCCTCGGGTACGCCGCCGAGTGCCATCGGGACCACCTCGTCGAGGTCGATCTCGCGGATCAGCGGGGCGACGGTGCCGGTCTGGAGGCGGGACATGTCCAGCAGGTTGCCCACCAGGTGGTCGAGCCGGTCGGCGCCGTCCTCGATGCCTTCGAGGAGTTCCGCCTGATCCTCCTCCGACCAGGCCACATCGTCCGAACGCAGGGACGAGACCGCCGCCTTGATGCCCGCCAGCGGGGTCCGCAGATCGTGGCTGACTGCCGCCAGCAGCGCCGTACGGATGCGGTTGCCCTCGGCCAGTTCCTTGGCCTGGTCGGCCTCGTGCTGGAGACGCTGCCGGTCAAGGACCACCACGGCCTGCGCGGCGAAGGCCGCCAGAACACGGCGGTCGGAGGCAGGCAACACCCGCCCGGAGAGCGCGAGCGCCATGTGGTCGCCCACCGTCATGTCCACGTCCGCGTTCTCCGGACGGACGCACGGATTCGGGCCCACACTCCCCGCGCACGTCCACGGATCGACGTCGCTCTCCCGTTCCAGCAGCGCCACCGACTCCATCCCGAACGTCTCCCGCACCACCTCCAACAGCCCCTCCAGGCTGTTCTCACCCCGCAGCACACTGCCCGCCAGGAACGAGAGGATCTCCGACTCGGCACGCAGCCGGGCAGCCTGGTGGGTACGCCGGGCCGCGAGATCCACCACGGAGGCCACGGAGACGGCGACGCCGAAGAAGATCGCGATGGCGACGATGTTCCGGGGGTCGGCGATCGTCAGTCGGTGAATGGGCGGCGTGTAGTAGTAGTTCAGCAGCAGGGAGCCGAAGGCCGCCGAGGCGAGCGCCGGGTACAGGCCGCCCAGTAGGGCCGCCGCCACCGTGACCGTCAGGAACAGCAGCATGTCGTTGGCTAGGCCCAGATCCACCGTGTTCAGGAGCAAGGTGAGGACCACCGGACCGACCACACCGACGATCCAGCCCCAGATGATCCGGGAACGGCCGAGCCGCGCTCCCCGCGCCACCGGCAGTCCCCGCCCCTTGCCCGCCTCGCCGTGGGTGATCAGGTGGACGTCGAGATCGGGCCCGGACCCGCGGGCCACCGTGGCACCGACGCCCGGCCCGAAGACGTACTGCCATCCCTTGCGACGGGACACCCCGAGGACGATCTGCGTGGCGTTCACCCCGCGTGCGAAATCGAGAAGGGCGGAGGAGACGTCCTCACCTATGACGTGGTGGAAGGTGCCGCCGAGGTCCTCGACCAGGGTGCGCTGGACGGCAAGCTCCTTGGGCGAGACGGAGGTCAGCCCGTCGCTGCGCGCGATGTAGACGGCCAGCACCTCACCGCCCGCACCCTTCTCCGCCAGCCGCGCCGCACGCCGGATCAACGTCCGCCCCTCCGGACCACCCGTCAGCCCCACCACGATCCGCTCCCGCGAACCCCAGATCTTCGAGACCCGGTGATCCGTGCGGTACTCGGTCAGATACTCGTCGACCCGGTCGGCCACCCACAGCAGCGCCAACTCCCGCAGAGCGGTCAGGTTTCCTGGGCGGAAGTAGTTCGACAGCGCAGCGTCGACCTTGTCCGACTTGTAGATGTTCCCGTGCGCCATCCGCCGCCGCAGCGCCTGCGGCGACATGTCGACCAGCTCGATCTGATCCGCCCGCCGGACCACCTCGTCCGGAACGGTCTCCCGCTGCCGTACACCCGTGATCGACTCCACCACATCACCCAGCGACTCAAGATGCTGGATGTTGACCGTCGAGACGACATCGATCCCGGCCGCGAGCAGCTCCTCCACGTCCTGCCAGCGCTTGGCATTGCGGGAGCCGGGGACGTTGGTGTGGGCGAGTTCGTCCACCAGGGCGACCTGGGGGTGCCGCGCGAGTACCGCGTCCACGTCCATCTCGCTGAAGACGGTGCCGCGGTACTCCAACTCCTTGCGCGGTACCTGCTCCAGGCCGTGCAGCATCACCTCGGTACGCGCGCGACGGTGGTGCTCGACGAACGCGACCACACAGTCGGTGCCCCGCTCGACGCGCCGGTGCGCCTCGGAGAGCATCGCGTACGTCTTGCCGACGCCCGGTGCCGCGCCCAGATAGATCCGAAGTCTGCCGCGTCCCATGGTCCTTCTGGTCCCCTCGTCCCTCTCAGGCCTCGAAGCGGTAGCCCATCCCGGGCTCGGTGATCAGATAGCGGGGGTGCGACGGGTCCGGTTCGAGCTTGCGCCGCAACTGGGCCATGTAGACCCGCAGGTAGTTGGTCTTGTTGCCGTGCGAGGCGCCCCACACCTCCTGGAGGAGCTGGCGCTGTGTGATGAGCCGGCCCGGGTTGCAGACCAGGATCTCCAGCAGGTGCCACTCGGTCGGGGTGAGGCGGACGTCGTGGCCCGCGCGGCTGGCCTTCTTGGCGACCAGGTCGACGGTGAACTCGTCCGTGGTGACAAGGACCGTCTCGGGGAGGAGCGGCACGGAGTCGGTGCGGCGGACGGCGGCGCGCAGCCGGGCCAGGAGTTCGTTCATGCTGAACGGTTTGGTGATGTAGTCGTCGGCGCCCGCGTCCAGTGCCGAGACCTTCTCGTCGGAGGCGCGGCGCGCGGACAGCACGAGGATCGGTACACGGGTCCAGCCGCGCAGGGCCCTGATGACGTCCGTTCCGTCCATGTCGGGCAGTCCCAGGTCCAGTACGACCACATCGGGCCGGCGCGCGGCGGCGAGCCGGAGCGCGGTCGCACCGTCCGGGGCCGCGTCGACCCCGTACCCGCGTGCCTGCATGTTGATCACGAGCGCCCGTACGAGCTGTGGGTCGTCCTCCACCACCAGCACGCGGGTCATCGGTGTGTGCCTCTCACTTCGTACGCCGGGGCATGAATGCCATAAGTGCCATATGTGGTACGGGAGTTGGCGGATCCGGAGGGTTCCCCGGGCGCCAACTCCCGCACTGTGCGTCGGCTAAGCCCATCAGCTCCTGGCCACAAGTGCCTTGAGCGCGATGTTCAGTTCGAGGACGTTGACGGTGGGCTCGCCGATGAAGCCGAGCGTGCGACCGTCGGTGTGCTCGTCGACGAGCTTCTGCACCTCGGCGACGGGGAGGTTGTTCTTCTCCGCGACGCGGTGCACCTGGATGTCGGCGTAGTCGGGAGAGATCGCCGGGTCCAGTCCTGAGCCGGAGGACGTCACCGCGTCGGCGGGTACGTCGGAGGCCTTGACCGTGTAGCCGGGCACCGAGTTGTCCTTGATGACCGCCGCCTTGGCCGACTCGACCTGGTAGCAGAGTGTGCCCTCCTCCACCTTGCCCAATGGCGGGCAGACGCCGCCGACCGCGCCGCTGTCACCGGCGAGGTTGGTGGCACCGGACAGGATCAGGCTGTACTGGGTGTTGACGCTGTTGGTGCCGAGGCCGTTCTGCGGGCGGCCCTGGAACCACTTGAGGTCGGGCTCCGGGGTCTCCTGGCCCTTCTTCAGCGGCAGGTTGTAGGCCTGGCCGATCAGCGAGGAGCCGACGACCTGGCCGTTCGACTTGATCTCCGAGCCGTTCGCCTTGTCGTTGAACAGGCCCTGGGCGATGCCGGTGATGGCGAGCGGGTAGATGACGCCCGTCACCAACGTGAGAACGAGCAGGGCTCGCAGGCCGGCCCAGAGCAACCGGGCAGTGTTCGTAACCGAGTTGTTCATGGCGATCAGCCGATTCCGGGGATGAGGGAGATGATCAGGTCGATGATCTTGATGCCGATGAAGGGCGCGATGAGTCCGCCGAGTCCGTAGATCCCGAGGTTGCGGCGGAGCATCCTGTCGGCGCTCACCGGCCGGTACTGCACGCCCCGCAGGGCGAGCGGGACCAGCGCGATGATGATCAGCGCGTTGAAGATGACCGCGGACAGGATCGCGGAGTCGGGCGAGGACAGGTGCATGATGTTGAGCTTGTCCAGGCCCGGGTAGACCGCCGCGAACAGCGCCGGGATGATCGCGAAGTACTTCGCGACGTCGTTGGCGATGGAGAACGTCGTCAACGCGCCCCGGGTGATCAGGAGTTGCTTGCCGATCTCGACGATCTCGATGAGCTTGGTGGGGTTGGAGTCCAGGTCCACCATGTTCCCGGCCTCCTTGGCGGCCGAGGTACCGGTGTTCATGGCCACGCCCACGTCGGCCTGGGCCAGCGCCGGAGCGTCGTTCGTACCGTCACCGGTCATCGCGACGAGCTTGCCGCCGGCCTGCTCCCGCTTGATGAGCGCCATCTTGTCCTCGGGAGTCGCCTCCGCGAGGAAGTCGTCGACGCCCGCCTCGTCGGCGATCGCCTTGGCCGTCAGCGGGTTGTCACCCGTGATCATGACGGTCTTGATGCCCATGCGGCGCAGCTCATCGAACCGCTCGCGCATGCCCTCCTTGACTACGTCCTTGAGGTGGATGACGCCCAGGACACGGGCGCCCTGGTCGTCCTCGACGGCGACGAGCAGCGGGGTGCCGCCCGCCTCGGAGATCCGGTTGGCCAGCGTGTCGGCGTCCGCGGAGATCTCGCCGCCCCGCTCGCGCACCCAGGCGATGACCGAACCGGCCGCGCCCTTGCGGATCCTGCGCCCGTCGACGTCCACGCCCGACATTCGGGTCTGGGCGGTGAAGGCGATCCATTCGGCACCGGCCAGCTCACCCTGGTGACGCTCGCGCAGTCCGTACTTCTCCTTCGCCAGTACGACGATGGAGCGGCCCTCGGGCGTCTCGTCGGCCAGCGAGGAGAGCTGGGCGGCGTCGGCGACCTCGGCGTCGGTGGTACCGGTCACCGGCACGAACTCGGAGGCCTGGCGGTTGCCGAGGGTGATGGTGCCGGTCTTGTCGAGCAGCAGGGTCGACACGTCACCGGCGGCCTCGACGGCACGCCCGGACATCGCCAGTACGTTCCGCTGGACCAGGCGGTCCATGCCCGCGATACCGATCGCGGAGAGCAGCGCGCCGATGGTGGTCGGGATCAGACAGACCAGGAGGGCCACCAGGACGACCATGGTGAGGTCCGTACCCGCGTAGTCCGCGAACGGCGGCAGCGTGGCGACCGCTAGCAGGAAGACGATGGTGAGGGACGCGAGCAGGATGTTCAGCGCGATCTCGTTGGGCGTCTTCTGCCGTGCGGCGCCCTCGACCAGGGCGATCATGCGGTCGATGAAGGTCTCGCCCGGCTTCGTCGTGATCTTGATGACGATGCGGTCGGAGAGCACCTTCGTACCGCCGGTGACGGCCGACCGGTCGCCGCCGGACTCGCGGATGACGGGGGCCGACTCACCGGTGATGGCCGACTCGTCGACACTCGCGACACCCTCGACGACATCACCGTCGCCGGGGATGATGTCACCCGCCTCGCAGACCACCAGGTCGCCGACGCGCAGCTCGGTGCCGGGCACCTGCTCTTCCACCGAGCCGTTGAGGCGCCGGGCCACCGCGTCGGTCTTGGCCTTGCGCAGGGTGTCCGCCTGCGCCTTGCCGCGACCCTCGGCCACTGCCTCCGCCAGGTTGGCGAAAATGACGGTCAGCCACAGCCAGGCGCTGATCGTCCAGCCGAACCAGTCACCCGGGTCCTTGAAGGAGAAGACAGTCGTCAGCACCGAGCCGACGAGGACCACGAACATGACGGGCGACTTGACCATCACCCGCGGGTCGAGCTTGCGACAGGCGTCCGGCAGCGACTTGAGCAGCTGCTTCGGGTCGAACGCACCCGCGCCGACGCGGCTTTCGTCGGTCTTGTGGCCGGTCGGCACATCGCTGTGCGGTGCCCGGGTCGGAGTGGAGGTGGACATCGAGCCCTCTTCTTTACGCGGTTTCTCTATCCGGGTGCTCATGACGCCAGCCCCTCGGCCAGCGGGCCCAGCGCGAGCGCCGGGAAGTAGGTCAGACCCGTGATGATCAGGATCGCGCCCACGAGGAGGCCGGTGAACAGCGGCTTCTCGGTGCGCAGCGTGCCCGCGGTCGCGGGCACCGGCTTCTGCTCGGCGAGCGATCCGGCCAGGGCCAGCACGAACACCATGGGCAGGAAGCGGCCGAGGAGCATGGCCAGACCGAGGGTGGTGTTGAACCACTGGGTGTCCGCGCTCAGACCGGCGAAGGCCGAGCCGTTGTTGTTGGCCGCCGAGGTGTAGGCGTACAGGATCTCGGAGAAGCCGTGCGCGCCGCTGTTCAGCATCGAGTTGGCCGGGGTGGGCAGCGCCATCGCCACGGCGGCGAAGACGAGCACCAGCGCCGGAGTGATGAGGATGTAGCAGGCGGCGAGCTTGATCTCGCGGGTGCCGATCTTCTTGCCCAGGTACTCGGGCGTACGGCCGACCATCAGACCGGCGATGAACACCGCGATGATCGCCATGATCAGCATGCCGTAGAGGCCGGAGCCGGTACCACCGGGTGCGATCTCGCCGAGCTGCATGCCCAGCATGGTGATGCCGCCGCCGAGGCCGGTGAACGAGGAGTGGAAGGAGTTGACCGCACCCGTCGAGGTGAGCGTGGTCGCCACCGCGAAGATCGACGAGCCGCCGACTCCGAAGCGGGTCTCCTTGCCCTCCAGCGCACCGCCCGCGACCTGGAACGCCGGGGCGTGGTGGGCGAACTCGGTCCAGAACATGAGGGCCGTGAAGCCGATCCAGATGGTGACCATCGTGGCGAGGATCGCGTAGCCCTGCCGGAGCGAGCCGACCATCCGGCCGAAGGTCCGGGTGAGCGCGAACGGGATCAGCAGGAGCAGGAAGATCTCGAAGAGGTTGGAGAACGGGGAGGGGTTCTCGAAGGGGTGCGCCGAGTTGGCGTTGAAGTAGCCGCCGCCGTTGGTGCCCAGCTCCTTGATGGCCTCCTGGGAGGCGACCGCGCCGCCGTTCCACTGCTGCGAGCCGCCCATGAACTGGCCGACGGCGTGAATGCCGGAGAAGTTCTGGATGGCGCCGCACGCGACCAGGACGATCGCGGCGATCACCGCGATGGGCAGCAGGATGCGGATGACGCCACGCACCATGTCGGCCCAGAAGTTGCCGAGCTCACCGGTGCGCGAGCGCGCGAATCCTCGTACGAGCGCCACGGCGACGGCGATACCGACGGCGGCGGAGACGAAGTTCTGCACCGCCAGGCCGCCGGTCTGCAGGACATGGCCCATGGCCTGCTCGCCGTAGTACGACTGCCAGTTGGTGTTCGACACGAAGGACGCGGCGGTGTTGAACGCCTGGTCCGGGTCGATGGAGGAGAAGCCGAGCGAGCCGGGCAGGATGCCCTGGACGCGCTGCAGCAGATAGAGGAAGAGGACGCCGACGAGGGAGAAGGCGAGGACGCTGCGCATGTACGCGGGCCAGCGCATCTCGGTGTTCGGGTTGGCGCCGATGCCCTTGTAGATCCACTTCTCGACGCGCAGGTGCTTGTCGGACGAGTAGACCTTGGCCATGTAGTCGCCGAGGGGACGGTAGGCGAGTGCCAGTGCCGCTATGAGCGCGACCATCTGTAGCACGCCGGCGAGGACGGGTCCCATATCAGTGCTCAGAACCTCTCCGGGAAGACGAGGGCAAGGATGAGATAGCCCAGCAGGGCGACGGCCACGATCAGGCCGACAATGTTCTCGGCGGTCACAGCTTCGTCACCCCCTTGGCGACGAGGGCCACCAGCGCGAACACCGCGATCGTGGTGACGACGAAGGCCACGTCGGCCATCGTGAGCTCCTAGATGAGGTTCGGAGTTGAACGGACTAGTAGAGGAAAGCGCCTCTTTGGCCGGATCCAGCCACCGTTGACGGGTCCCTTACGGGGCGCGCTACGGCTTTGACGCATCCCTTACGGGGGTGTTTCGGGTGGGGTTCAGGAGACGTGTCGGGGGCCCTCAGGTGATGCGGAACCGCAGTCGGCAGATCACCGCGTCCGTCTCCTTCCGCACGGCGTGGGCGACGACAGCGCCCCGCTGGTTCTGCAGCAGCCGCTGCCACAGCCGGTCCGGCTCGACTTCCGCGATCAGCACGGTGACGCGGGTGGCGGGCTCGCCGGCCGCGATATGGGACACATGCGACGCTATGGGGCGGCCCAGGGCCCGGCCCTCGGAGGCGAGCCGAACGAGTGGGACCCCGGGGTCCCAGCGCTCCCAGGCGTCCTCCAGGGCCGCCGCCTGAACGCGGTCCTCGGGGTCGGGATGGCAGACGGTGACGGCACGCACCTCGTCGCCGAGGGAGCTGGCCGCGTTGAGCGCCTCGCAGGTGAGCCGGGACAGGTTCGACACCGGGACGACCACCACGGAACGGTCGCGATGGGGCCGCTCGGGGATGAGCCCGAGGCCGAGCCACTCCCCGATCCGCGCGTACGCCCGGTGCACCGTCTCGAAGGCCGCGACAAGGAGCGGCACCGCGATCACGACCAGCCAGGCGCCCTCCTCGAACTTGGTCGCGGTCACGACGACGGCGGCGACACCGGTGAGCAGTCCGCCGAAGCCGTTGAGCGCGGCCTTGCCTCGCCAGCCCGTCCCCCGCTCCCCGTTCCAGTGCCGGACCATGCCGACCTGGGCGATCGTGAACCCGATGAAGACGCCGAAGGCGAAGAGCGGCACGAGGGTGTTGGTGTCTCCGCCGGAGAAGACGAGGAGCGCGGCGGAGATCAGCGCCAGCGTGAGCACGCCGTGGCGGTGGACCTGGCGGTCGGCCTTCAGGGCGAAGACGTGCGGGAGGTAGTTGTCGCGGGCCAGCAGCTTCAACAGGACGGGCAGGCCGCCGAAGGAGGTGTTCGCGGACAGCGCCAGCAGGATCATCGTCGCGAACTGGATGACGTAGAAAGCCCAGTTGTGGCCGAGTGAGGCGTCCGCGAGCTGGGCGAGGACGGTGACGCCCTCGACCGGCTGGAGGTGGAAGCGCGAGATCAGCACGGACAGGCCGATCAGCATCACACCGAGTACGGCGCCGAGGGCGACCTCCGCGCGCTGGGCCCGCTTGGCGCGCGGGACGCGGAAGGAGGGGACGGCGTTGGCGAGGGCTTCGACGCCGGTGAGCGCGCTGCAACCGGAGGCGAAGGCTTTCAGCAGAAGCAGGGCGCCGACGGTGGTGGCGTTGTCCGCGAGCACGGAGGCATGACCGTCGGCGGTCGCGGTGCTGACGGGCGCGGAGCGGAACAGCCCGACCACGATGAGCACGAGGATCGAGCCGACGAAGACCACGGTCGGCACGATGAAGGCCTTCGCCGACTCGACGATCCCGCGCAGGTTCACACCCGTGACCAGCACCAGCACGGCCAGGCACAGCCACAGCCGCTCGTCGTACAGCTCCGGAAACGCCGAGGTCAGCGCGGCGACACCGGCCGTGACGGCGACGGCCACATTGAGTACGTAGTCCAGGACCAGGGAGGCGGCCGCGACCAGGCTGGTCCGCGCGCCCAAGTGCGTCTTGTCGACGGCGTAGGAGCCGCCGCCGTCCGGGAACGCGGCGATCACCTGCCGGTAGGAGGCGACAAGCACCGCGAGCAGCCCGGCGATGGCGAGCGTCACCGGCAGCGTGAACCCGAGGCCGTGCGCGCCGGCGGCGGCCAGCACGAGGACGATGGCCTCGGGGCCGTACGCCACCGAGGCCATCGCGTCGAGGGAGAGGGCGGCCAGGCCCGTGACGGCGGTGAGCCGGTGGCGCTCGCCGGTATCCGGCGGTTCCTCCGCGTCGGGGGTGGCACCGGGCTCGGCGGTCAGAACGGACATGGGGCAGATACTCCTTCGTTCACGGCACGGGCTCACGGCACGTACTCGCTGGACGCACTGGCTGGACGCACTCACTGCGTGCACTTGCTGCGTGCACCCGCTGCATGAAAAGAGCCGCGCACACGGGGAGGCAGTGCGCGGCCTCAGTCAGGTTCGGCCCGGTCCGGCCGCGTACGCGCGCCGCTGGCGCGTTCTTCGCGCGAAACCCCGGGACCTTGTCGCACCCTTGACGCGCCCGCCCATCAGAGTCCCGTCAAACCCATCAGAGTCCCGTCAAGGGGTGCTGCCCCCGGCCTCCCGGGTCCCTACCGTCGCTCCTATGGAACGCCGTACGGAACGCCGCAACGACACGCGCGCCACGGTCGAGGAACCCGCCGCATCACCACCCTCTCCGGAGGTGGTGCACGACCGTCTCTGGGCCCAGGACCTGCGCAGCTCGATCCGCTGCTCCGCGGTACTCCTCGCCCTGCTCCTGCTGATCGACGGGGGAGCGGGCACCCTCACACCGCCGCGCGCCGCCCTGTGGATGGCTCTCGCGCTGCTGCTGTTCCTCGTCCTCCACCCCACCCGCGTCGCGGCCGGCGAGGGCTGGCTGACCTCCCGCGGCCTGCTGCGCGCCCGCCGTGTCCGCACCGACCAGCTGGTGTCGGTCCGCTGCCTGGACGGCGTCGCCCAACGCCTCGTCCTGCGCGACACCTCCGGCGCCTCTATCGAGATCGACCCCCGCGTCCTGGTCGCCAACCCCCCGCTGTGGCACCGCCTGGACGAGGACGCCCGCGTCTCCGCCCAGCACGGCTCCCTCACCTGCGGGGCGACGGCACTGCGCCGCGTGTCGGAGCGGATCGACCGGGAGACTGCGATGACCGTGTTCAAGGTCTCGGGGCTGAACTAGGGGCCGTCGGTAATCAGCACAGATGGGAAATGCCAGACTGATGGCATGACGACAAAGGTTTACTTCGACATCCGCATCGGCAACGAGTCCGCGGGCCGGATCGTCTTCGATCTGTACGACGACGTTGTCCCGAAGACCGCGGAGAACTTCCGCGCGCTGGCCACCGGCGAGAACGGCTACGGCTACGCCGGTTCCAAGTTCCACCGGATCATCCCCCAGTTCATGCTCCAGGGCGGTGACTTCACCAGGGGTGACGGCACCGGCGGCAAGAGCATCTACGGCGAGAAGTTCGCCGACGAGAACTTCCAGCTCAAGCACACCAAGCCGGGCCTGCTGTCGATGGCCAACGCGGGGCCGAACACCAACGGCTCCCAGTTCTTCATCACCACGATCGTGACGGACTGGCTGGACGGCAAGCACGTGGTCTTCGGCGAGGTCACCGAGGGTCTCGACCTGGTCAAGAAGATCGAGGGGCTCGGCAGCCGCAGCGGCACGCCGAGCACCAGCGTCGTGATCGAGAGCAGCGGCGTTCTCTAGTACCTGCTGTCACCCATGCCGGGGACCGTCACGCGTGCCGACGCCGGCACGGGGGACGGTCCCCTGCCGCTTTCCGGTATCACTTCAGCGCCCGCTGCTCCTGGTGCTCCACGTCCTGCTCCCGCCGCTCCACCCCCTGCTCCCGCTCCGCGAACGGCAGCGACAGCACCATCGTCAGCCCCCCGCCCGGCGTGTCCTCCGGGACCAGGGTTCCGTCCATTGCCTCCGTAAGCCCACGGGACAGGGCAAGCCCCAGCCCGAGCCCCGTCGTGTTGTCGGTGTCCCCCAGCCGCTGGAACGGCTCGAAGAGGCGGTCGCGGTCCATGGGCGGCAGACCCGGCCCACGGTCGACCACCCTTACCTCGACGCGGCCCGCGTGGGCGCTGGCGGTGAGGAGGACCTTGCGTCCTGCCGGGCTGTGCCGGGCGGCGTTGCCGACCAGGTTGGCGATCACGCGCTCAAGGAGCGGCGGGTCGGCCAGTACGGCCGGGATCTCCCCCAGGTCCCGTATCTCCACGGCGTCGGGGGTGTCGGAGAGGGCGGCGGGGAGGACCTCCTCCAACGCGGTCGCGCGCAGGTTGAGGGTGAGGACGCCGGCCTGGAGGCGACTGAGGTCGAGAAGGTTCTCCACCAGCCGGTTCAGCTTGGCCATCGACTCGTCGGCGGTGGCGAGCAGTTCGTCCCGGTCCTCGGCGGAGAACTCCACGTCACGGCTGCGCAGCGAGGCGACGGCGGCCCACCCGGCGGCGAGCGGGGTGCGCAGGTCGTGGCCTACCGCCCGCAGCAGCGCCGTACGCATCCGGTCGGCGGCCCTGACCGGTTCGACCTCGGCGGCGGCCTCCGCGAGCCGGGCCCGCTCGACGGCGGAACCGACATGCGCGGCGAAGGCGGCGAGGACCCGCCGCTCCGAGGAGGGGAGCGTACGTCCGCGCAGGACGAGCCAGGTGCCGGGGCCGATGGGCACGGAGGTCGCGCCGGAGTCGGAGTCCGCGGACGTCGCGGACGTCGCGCCGGAGTCGGACCCATCGCCGGAGCCCGAACCCGATCCAACGCCGGACCCGGACCCGGACCCTGAGCCCGAACCCGACCCCACCCCCGCCACGGGACCCGCCCCGCCTTCCGACTCCGGCGGCTCGTCCACCAGTTCCGCCGAGTCCATCCCGAAGGTCTCCCGCGTACGTTCCAGCAGCGCCGGAATCGTCGCGCCACCCCGCACGATCGTGCCGGCGAGGGACGACATCGTCTCCGCCTCGGCGGTGGCGCGGGCGCTGCGCCTGGACAGCCGTAGCGAACGGTCGACGACCGCGGCCACGGTGGCGGCGACGATCGCGAAGACCACCAGGGCCAGCATGGCGTTCGGATCGTTGAGGGTGGTGAAGTGCCCTATGGGCGGGATGAACCAGTAGTTGAGCAGCAGCGACGCCGTGACAGAGGCGATCACCGCCGAGGTGACACCGCCTATACAGGCCACGCCCACCACCGTGAGCAGGAACAGCAGCGCCTCGCTCGTGAGACTGACCGTGCCGCGCACCTGGGCGAGGACGAGGGTGAGCAGCACCGGCAGGACAAGACCGGCCACGGGCCCCGCGACGAGCCGCGCGGTCGGCAGCGTACGGCGGCGCGACGGCAGCAGCGTGCCGCGCCCGGCGCGCTCGTGCGTGACCATGTGGATGTCGATGTCGGAGGAGAGCTCGACCACCGTCTCGCCGGTGCCGCGCCCGGTGACGAACCGTTCGAGACGGCCACGGCGGCTGGTGCCGAGGACGAGCTGGGTGGCGTTCTCGGCGCGCGCGAACTCGACGAGCGCGGTGGCCACGTCGTCGCCGACCACCGAGTGGTAGCTGCCGCCGAGGCCCTCGACGAGCCGCCGCTGCCGGGCGAGCGAGGCATGCGAGGTACCGGCGGCGAGCCCGTCGCTACGGTTCACATGTACGGCGAGCAGGTCACCGCCGGCCGACCGGTCGGCGATGCGGGCGGCCCGTCGGATCAGGGTGTCGCCCTCGGGCCCGCCGGTCAGCGCGACCACAACACGCTCCCGCGTCTCCCACACCCTGCCGATCCCGTGCTCGGAGCGGTACGACTGCAAGGCCTCGTCCACCCGGTCGGCCACCCACAGCAGGGCGAGCTGGCGCAGCGCGGTCAGATTGCCGGGCCGGAAGTAGTTGGCGAGAGCCGCGTCGACCTTCTCGGGGGCGTAGATGTTGCCGTGCGCCATCCGGCGGCGCAGCCCCTCGGGCGGGATGTCGACCAGCTCGATCTGATGCGCCCGCCGTACGACCTCGTCGGGCACCGTCTCGCGCTGCGGCGCCCGCGTGATCTTCTCGACGACGTCGTTGAGGGACTCCAGGTGCTGGATGTTGAGCGCCGTGACGACGTCGATCCCGGCGGCGAGCAGTTCCTCGATGTCCTGCCAGCGCTTGGCGTTGCGGCCGCCGCCGGGAACGTTGCTGTGCGCGAACTCGTCCACGATCGCGAGCTGCGGCCGCCGCGCGAGGACCGCGGATAGGTCCATCTCCGTGAACTCGGATCCCCGGTACTCGCACCGGGCCGGCGACAGCACCTCAAGCCCGTCGAGCATGGCCTCGGTACGCGGACGCCCGTGGCACTCCGCGAACCCCACCACCACATCGGCGCCGCGTGCCGCCCTGCGCCGCCCCTCATCGAGCATGCGGTAGGTCTTGCCGACGCCCGGGGCGGCCCCGAGGTAGACCTTCAGCCGTCCGGGCCGTACGTCACCACCCATCCGCCGTACGTCCTTCGTCCGCTGTGCGCCGTACGTCATTCATCTCTGTCAGCCAAGCGCGCGGCGGCTCACCGTGTAGCGATCTTGACGCCTCCCTGGCGCCGCCCACGTGGAAGTTGACACTGCCTTGACGAACAGCGGCCCGGCAGAGTGAAAGCGGCGTGCCGGGAAGTCTGGTCGGCCGGGAGCCACAAGGCTCGCGTTCTTGGCCAAGGGGACGGCATGCGCAGCGTAGGAACGGTCCTGGCTCTCGTCGTACTCGCCACCCTGGCGGCGACGTTCGCGCGCCGCTGGCGTATCCCCGCCCCCTGTCTGCTCGTGGTCGCGGGCCTATCCGTCGCGCTGCTGCCGGGTACCCCCGAGATAAGGATCAGCCCCGAGATCATCGGGCTCGTCGTGCTGCCGCCGCTCCTGTACGCGAGCGCCGAGGAACTGTCCTGGCGCGAGCTGCGCGCGGTGTGGAAGCCGGTCGGCGTGCGCCGATCCCGGAGTCCCTCGCCGACCACCGACCGCCCACTGGTCCTGGCCCTGGTCCTGGTCCTCACCACCTCGGTCGTGGTCGTCACCCCAGTGGTCCAGGGCTTCACCCTCGCCGCGGTCGTCCGCCGCTCCGGCATCTCCCTCGAACCCGACCACACGGAACGCGAGGAAGCGGCGACCCGGTGCAGCCTGGCGGGCGCCGGCCTGAGCCGCCTGGACGAGATCTCGGAACTGGAGGCCGTCCCCCGACGTCGTCCTCGACCGTCTCCGCCGCGGCCTCACCGCCCGCCTCGAAGACGCCACCGACCGCCTCTCTGCGGCGAACGGCGACAGCACCCCGTCCAAGTCCGCCGACTTCGCCCACCGCCAGCTCCGCCGCGACCTCATCACCGTCGAGGGAACCGAACTCCAGCGGCTGTAGGACGAACACGAGATCGGCGACACGACGCGAAGGCGGTTGCAGCGGTCGCTGGACCTGGGGGAGGCGCGGCTTTCGGACGCATGAGGTGCGTATGGGGGCCGGGTTTTACCGCTCAGACCCCATACCTGACATTTTCGTCGCGAAATTCGCAGAGCGACATGAAAAGGTGACCGAATCATGTCTGCCGAACTCTGCGTCGCGATCCTCGGGCTGCTCGGGCTCACCGGATATCTGGGAATCTTCACAGCGCTGCACGTGCTGCCGACGGGGTACAGCCCCGTCCACCACGCCGTCAGCGACTATGCCGTGGGCCGGTACGGCTCGTTGTTCCGACTCGGGCTGCTGGTGTCCTCGCTAGGCGTCGTGTTCCTGGCGATCGGTCTCACCCTCGACCCGGGTGCACCGCCGCTGGCGGTGAGCCAGCTCGTCTTCCTCTTCCTGGTACCGGCCATGCGTCTCGGCATGGCCCTCTTCCCTACCGATCTTGAGGGCGAGAAACTCACCCGCACCGGGCGCCTGCACTACCTTTTCGCCATCGCCGCGTTCGCCTTCACCTACGCGGCGATCTCCGGGATGACGTCCCGCCTGGAATCAGTGTCGCCCTGGGAGTCCGCGCACGGGCTCCTGTCGGTACTCCTCTGGATCGCCCTGGTGTCGCTCGTGCTCCTGGTCGTCACGCTGCTCCCCCGCCTGCGGACGGTCTTCGGCCTGTTCGAAAGGGTCTTTCTCGTCAGCACCAACCTCTGGTTCATCACCGTGGGAATCTGCCTCGCAGTCAAAGCGACCTGAGACCGGGGCTCCTCACCGGAACTCGGCGAGCCGCGGGCGCAGGCCAAGAAGGGGCAGCACGCCCGCCGTGAGCGGCAGGCCATCCGCGGACGGCAACGAGATCGCCTTCCAGGTCAACTTCCTCGCCCACTACCTGCTGACCTGCCTGCTGGAACCGGCGCTCACCAGCGAGCCCGGTGGCCGCGTCGTGCACGTCTCCTCCCACGGTCGCAAGGCCGGCCAGCGCTGACGCCAAGGGTTCTCCGCCCCCTCCGCCCCTATCCGTCCCTTGTTCCCGGGGGCTCCGCCCCCAGACCCCCGTATCGCGCTGAACGCGCTCGTCCTCAAACGCCGGACAGGCTGAAACGCGGGCAGCGGGGTCTGGGGCGGAGCCCCAGGAGAAAGGGACGGGTAGGGGCGGAGGGGGCGAAAAACCAACCGCCCGTCCCCATCACGAACAAGCGATGACGTTGCGGAGTCCTCCGGATTCCTTCCGGGACGTTCCTCCCAACATGCGCGAGACCCTGGGCCTGTGGATCACTGGTTGCATACGCTGGCCCGGCCCGCCCGCGTCATGGCCGGAAACCCCCGCTTGGCAGCACGTCAGGAGCCCGCCGATGGCCACCGCCGACAAGGACGCCCGTACGAGCCGCCCGCGCACGAGCCCCCTGCGTACGTGGATGCTCCAGGGCCTCTCCGAGATGGCCAAGACCCCGCAGCCGGGCCCGCACACCCCGCCCACCACCCCCGCGCACGAGGGCCAGCGCTGGTGGCGGGTGATGTGTCTGACCGGCGTCGACTACTTCTCCACGCTGGGCTACCAGCCGGGCATCGCGGCGCTGGCGGCCGGCCTGCTGTCTCCCGTGGCCACCATCGTGCTCGTCATCGTCACCCTCGCGGGCGCACTCCCCGTCTACCGCCGAGTGGCCGAAGAGAGCCCCCACGGCCAGGGGTCGATCGCGATGCTGGAGCGGCTGCTGACGTTCTGGAAGGGCAAGCTGTTCGTCCTCACCCTGCTCGGCTTCGCCGCCACCGACTTCCTGATCACCATCACCCTGTCGGCGGCGGACGCCTCCACCCACCTGGTGGAGAACCCGCACCTCACCGAGACCCTGCACGACAAGCAGCTGATCATCACCCTCATCCTCGTCGCCCTCCTCGGCGCGGTGTTCCTCAAGGGCTTCCTGGAGGCGATCGGCGTCGCGGTCGTCCTGGTGGGCATCTACCTGGCGCTCAACGTCGTGGTCACCGTCGTGGGCCTCTGGCACGTGATCACGAAGGGCCACGTCATCACCGACTGGTCCACCGCCCTGACCGCCGAACACGGCAACGTCTTCGCGATGATCGGCGTGGCTCTGCTGGTCTTCCCGAAGCTGGCCCTCGGCCTCTCCGGCTTCGAGACGGGCGTGGCGGTCATGCCGCATGTGGAGGGCAAGCCGGGCGACACCGAGGAGAATCCGGCCGGTCGTATCCGGGGCACGAAGAAGCTGCTCACCTTCGCCGCCGTGATCATGAGCGTGTTCCTGATCGCGACCAGCTTCATCACCACGCTGCTCATCCCGGAGAAGGAGTTCGACCCGGGCGGCGACGCCAACGGCCGCGCGCTCGCCTTCCTGGCCCACGAGTACCTGGGCAGCACCTTCGGCACGATCTACGACGTCTCCACCATCGCGATCCTCTGGTTCGCCGGCGCCTCCGCCATGGCCGGCCTGCTCAACCTCATGCCGCGCTACCTCCCCC
Organism: Streptomyces sp. NPDC093544; assembly: GCF_040683495.1. Classification (NCBI taxonomy): domain Bacteria; kingdom Bacillati; phylum Actinomycetota; class Actinomycetes; order Kitasatosporales; family Streptomycetaceae; genus Streptomyces; species Streptomyces sp. NPDC093544. The sequence goes on from NZ_JBFBEA010000017.1 coordinate 186,479, forward strand.
GCTACGGCATGGCCCCGCACTGGGCCCGCGCGGTCCGCCCCATGGTGATCGTCTTCACTCTGGTCGCGTTCCTGGTGACCTGGATCTTCGACGCCGACGTCGACGCCCAGGGCGGCGCGTACGCCACCGGGGTCCTCGTCCTCATCAGCTCCGCCGCCATCGCGGTCACCATCGCCGCGCGCAAGGCCGGCCAGCGCAACTGGACCATCGCCTTCGCCGTCATCTCGGCGGTCTTCCTCTACACGACCGTCGTGAACGTCTTCGAGCGCCCCGACGGCGTCAAGATCGGCGCCTGCTTCATCGCCGCGATCATCCTCGTCTCGCTCCTGTCCCGCCTTGCCCGCGCCTTCGAACTGCGCGTCACCAGCCTGACCATGGACCCCATGGCGGAACGGTTCGTACGGGACATCGCGAGCCGCCGGGCCCGCTTCATCGCCAACGAGCCCGACAACCGTGACATCACCGAATACCGCGAGAAGATCGAGCAGATCCGCGCCGACAACGACGTACCCCTCCAGGAGGACTTCGTCTTCGTCGAGGTCACCGTCCTTGACGCCTCGGAGTTCGAGACGGGCCTGACCGTACGCGGCGAGGTCATGCACGGCCGCTACCGCGTCCTGACCCTGGAGTCCTCCTCCATCCCCAACGCCCTCGCGGCCCTCCTCCTCTACGTCCGCGACAGCACAGGCCAGACCCCGCACATCTACTTCGAGTGGACCGAGGGCAACCCCTTCACCAACTTCCTCCGCTTCTTCCTCTTCGGCCAGGGCGAGGTGGCCCCGGTGACCCGCGAGGTCCTCCGCGAGGCGGAACCCGACCGCGCACGCCGCCCCCGGGTGCACGTCGGCTAGACCCGACGTGCACCCGGGGGGCTGCTACTTGGTGGTGCGGTAGGCGCCGTACACCGTCTGTTCCAGGGTGTTGCCGGCGGCATCGGTGAGGGTGGCGCGGAGCGAGACCGTGCCGGCCTTGGCGGGGTGGCGCAGTTTCAGCAGCTTGCCGTCCACGGCCTTGGTGGTCTTCCAGGACTTGCCGTTGTCGTAGGACACCTTGAAGGCGAGCTTGCGAACGGTGCCGGCCTTGGCGGCTCCTTCGATCTTGAACGGTACGGCGAGGCTCGCACCGGCCTTGGCCGTACTGGACGTCGACAGCGTCGGCGTGAAGCGGACCACCGACAGCGGAAGCCGCTTGGCGGTGTCCCCGGCGACGTGCGAGGAAGCGAAGGTCCACGCGGCGGTGACCCGGCTGCTGACCGCGCTCTGGGCCGTGGCCCGGGAGACGTCGGTGGTGAGCCGGTAGGTGTGCTTCCCGGCGGGGAGCGTGTGGACGTCGCCGTTCAGCGGCGAGCTCTCGGCGAAGACCTTCGTGCCGTCGGCGTAGAGCTTGCTCGTGGCCTTGGTGTACGCGGACTCGCCCAGATGGCCCGCGCCGTCGGAGAACAGCGGCATGTACGCCGCGAACCGGTCGCCGCTGCGGAGTGCGCCGGGGCTTTCGTATCCTGGGGTGAGGGGGCTGGCGGGGAGGGACGGGCCGAAGACGCCGATGTTGAACCGCTCGGTGTACTCCCTGCCCGCCGCGTACGCCTTGGGCGAGGCGGACTGGCTGCTCTCGTACACCGGTTCGCCGTCCGCGCCGGGGGCGCCCGACTGGGAAACCGAATAATGCCACTTGACGCCGTTGGGGAGTACGTATTCGGTGCTGGTCAGCGGCAGGCGGCCGCCTTCGCCCGGGCTCAGGTCGAACCAGGAGCCGGTGGGCAGCAGAGGCGCGGCGACGACACTCGCGGTCTTCCCCTTGGCGGGCGCGCCGATGACGACATTGACCTTGGTGAGCTGTGAGCGCCGGATGTTCTGGGTGAAGCCCGCCAGGTCGCCGGTACGGTTCCAGGCCGGCCGGTAGTTCACGCTCCCGTGCTTCCAGGTCCCGGTGTACTGCGCGAGCGCCTCACCGGCGGGCACACGCGCGCCGAACTGGCCGACGCGCAGGTCCTTGAAGGTGTCGGCGAGGTACGTGGTGGCGTAGGAGTTGTCGGCGTTGACGCTGTTGTGGAAGGTGACCATGGCGTCGGTGTTCTTCGCCGCGGCGTCCGGCACGGTGATCCGTACGGGCTTGGTCTTGCGGGCGTCCATGACCAGGGTGGTGTCCTTGGCCAGTGTGAACTTCGGGTTCAGCAGGACGGCGTATCCGTCGCCGCCGGTGCCGATCCGGCCGTCCAGGCTGTAACGCCCCTTGGGCAGCCGCACGGTGACCTGACCGTCGGTCCGGTCGGAGACGTCCTGCCAGATGGTGTTGTCCAGGCCGTAGATGCCCGTCTCGGAGTCGCCGGTGGCCTTCCCCTTCAGGTCGAGATGTTTGATCGTCAGGTTGTACGACTCGACCTCACGGTTGATGGCGATGGCGGTCCGCGCGGTGGTGGGCGCCCCCTCGGTGGAAGTCGCGGTGACCGAGCCGGCGAAATTGCCGTCGATCGTGCCCACGCTGCTGTCGGCGGTGACGGTGGCGGTCGCCTCGCCGCCCGCGGGGACGGTGAGCCGCTTCGGCGAGACTTCGAACATGCCGTCGGCGGCGGGCTTGCCGTCCGCGCCGAAGGCCTCGGTGGCCAGGTCGAGGATGACCGGCCGGTCGCCCGCGTTGCGGTAGCCGACCTCCTTGCTCACCGGCCGGTCGTCGGTGTGCGGGTACTGCCGGGTGCCGAAGCCGAGCGAGGTGGGACTGCTGGTGAGCTGCTGGGTGATCGCCTTGGCGACATCCGTGCGACCGGTGCCCTGCGTGTACGCGGAGACTCCGGCGAGGGGCTTGGCGGAGGCGACGAGGGCGGCCTTGATCTGCTCGCCGGTCCAGTCCGGGTGCTCCTGGGCGAGGATCGCGGCGGCGCCCGTGACATGCGGGGTCGCCATCGACGTACCGCTCATCGACACATAGCCGTCGGCGGCCGGATCACCGTCGGTGCCCTGGGCCGCGTGCGCGGCGACGATGGCGACGCCGGGGGCGGTGATGTCGGGCTTGAGGGAGCCGTCGGCGGTGGGACCGCGGCTGGAGAAGTCGGCTGTGGCGTCGTCCTGGTCCACCGCGCCGACGGTGAGCGCGGCCGCCGCGCTGCCGGGCGAGCCGATCGTGCCCTCGTCGGGGCCGTCGTTGCCTGCGGCTATGACGAAGAGGGTGCCGGAGGCGGCCGACAGGTCGTTCACGGCCTGTTCGAGCGTGTCGGTCTCGGCGGTGTCCGGGCCTCCGAGGCTGAGGTTCACCACCTTGGCTCCCTCGGCGACGGCCCACTGCATACCGGCGACGATGCCGGACTCGTAGCCCGAGCCGGAGTCGTCGAGCACCTTGCCGACCAGCAGCCGGGCACCGGGCGCTACGCCCTTGTACTTGCCGTCGGACTTGGACCCGGAGCCCGCGATCGTCGAGGCCACATGCGTGCCGTGTCCCACGCGGTCCACGGTGTCGGTGGCGTCGGAGAAGTTCTTTTGCGCGTCGATACGGTCCGTCAGGTCCGGGTGCGTCGCGTCCACTCCAGTGTCAAGGACGGCGACCTTGACGCCCTTGCCGTCGTACCCGGCCCGCCAGGCCTCGGGGGCGCCGATCTGCGGCACGCTCCTGTCCAGGGCCGCCTCGACCCGGCCGTCGAGCCGGATCGTCGCGACCTTCGCCGAACTGGCGACGGCGGCCGAACCCCGCGCCGCGCCGCTGCCGGTGAGGGTCCGCCAGAGTGCGGCGCCCTCGGTCTTCCGGGCCCGCAGGGCGTCGCCGTTGACGCTGGGCAGGTCCCGTCGGACGGTGGCGCCGGAGGCGGAGAAGGTGCTCGCCGCGAGGGACTTGCCCTTGTCGTAGGTGACGATCAGCGGCAGGTCGGGCCGGGCGGCGTCGTCGTAGCGCGACTCCACCAGCTCTGTCACGTCGAACAGCCGCCGGTCCGCCGTGCCGTTCGCGATCAGCGCGTCGGCGTCGCGCGGCACGACGTAGGCGTGGCCGTCGGCCTGTTCAATACGGAAGGCAGTCCCCTCACGGCCTTCGGCGGCCGTGACGCGGGTGACCTTTCCGGCCACGTCGAGGGTGACCCGGTCTCCGGTGACGAGCGTGACCGTCTTCGCACCGCCGTCGACGGCCGGCGAGTCGAGGCCCGGACCGGCGGCTTCGGGCAGCGCCTGCGCTCCGCCGGCCGTACCGCTCAGCAGTCCGGCGGCGAGAACGGCGGCCGCCAGCGGGGTGGCCACGACCGCTCGTTTCCTGTGCGTGCTCAACACGTGCCTTTCGGTTGGTCGTTGATCGAGGGCATGACGAACCGCGCCCTGGAGGCGGCGCCTCCGGGGCGAGTTCGTGAACAGCGAGGTCGGTGAAGGGGTGGAGCTGAGGTCAGACGAGACGCCTACGGCCCCAGAAGAGGATGAACACCGTGACGGCAGCGGTCAGGGCCAGCAGGATGGAGGCGCCGAACCACTGCATCGACGACATCTGCGAGAAGGGGATGTAGTCGACCGACCAGCCGATGACCTGCTTCTGCTCCAGGCAGGCGTTGGCCGCCTTCTCCGTGGCCTCGTTGCAGCTCCCCCAGCCGATGAGATCGCCGTTGGCGGTGAGATAGGACTGGTCGATCGAGTAGGCGGTGTCGGGCACGGCCGGGTAGGCGTTCTCGCCGACCCCGTTGCTGGTGGTCACCGTGACCACGTTGGCGAGGTCGAGGCGGAAGTACGACCAGACCAGCTGCACGGCGACGGCGAAGCCGAGAGTGACGACCATGGACAGCAGGGTCCGGCGCAGCAGCATGCCGATCGCGACACCGCCGACCAGGGTGAACAGGGTGAGCGCCACCGGCACGGGTCCGGTGTTGTCGAACGCGGGACCGGTGCTCCAGTCAAGGATGTTCGGACTGCTCCGGACCGGCCCCCACCACCAGCCGAACATCACGGAGAGCACGACGGAGAGCGGGACGACCACGAGAGCCGTGGTCCCCAGTTTCGTGGCGATCCAGCGGACCCGGCTCACCGACTGGGAGGCGACCAGTTTGGCGGTGCCGTTCTCCAGATCGCCCGCGACCAGCGGCGCGCCGAGGAAGACGCCGATCACGACGGGGATGAACCCGAGGCCGGTAGCGGCCCAGGCCAGCCGGCTCCTGTCGACCTTCGCGGCCCAGTCGTCATCCGTCGGGTGGGGCCACCCGGGGACGCCGTTCAGCTGGTCCGTCAACTGCCCGCGCTGGTAGGCCATCCAGCCGACGGCGACGACGGTGAGGGCGATGAGGGTCCAGAAGGCGACCCGGTGCTGGTGCCAGACCAGCCAGTTCAGCCCGCTGAGGCGAGGTCCGCGGCGTACCGGCTCGGTGCCGGCCGGGGTGCTCGTGCTGGTCAACGTACTCATGCCGCCACCGCCTTCGCGACGGCGCGGTCGCCGACCTGGGCGGTCGGGGTGATCAGGGGTGGGGCCTGCGGGGAGCGCAGGTAGCCGAGGAGGAGTTCCTCCAGGTTCGGGGCATCGGCCTGCCAGGCGCCACCGACCGGCCCGGCGGGGCGCACCAACGCCCTGACCTGCCGTCCGCTGGTGCGGGACTCGACGACCGTGTGCTGTGCCAGGGCCCCGGGGAGGCCCGTGCCGTCGTGGACCCCGGTGAGCAGGGTGTGGGCGGCGAGGAGTTCGTCGACGTCACCGGCCAGCCGCAGTCCGCCCTCGGCGATGACCACCAGGAAGTCGCAGACGTTCTCCAGCTCGGTGATCATGTGGGTGGACATCAGCACGGTGGTGCCGTGCTCGGCGGCCTCGGCCAGCAGGGTGCCCATCATCTCGTGGCGCACCAGCGGGTCCAGGTCCGACATCGGCTCGTCCAGGAGCAGCAGATCGGGCCGCTTGCCGAAGGCGAGCGCGAAGGCCACCCGGGTGCGCTGCCCGCCGGACAGCGTGCCGATCTTCGCCTCGAAGGGGATGTTGCCCGCGCGGACGATGTCCTCGGCGGCCTTCTGGTCCCAGCCGGGGTTCAGCTCGCGGCCGAGCCGCAGGGTCTCGGCGACGGTGAACCGGCGGAAGAGCGGCTTCTCCTGGGCCAGGAACGCGGTGCGCCGGCCGGCCTCCGCCGACTCCGCGGCCTCGCCGAACACCCGTAGCGTGCCGCTCGTCGGCGCCAGCAAATTCGCCGCGATCCCCAACAGCGTGGTCTTGCCCGCCCCGTTGGGACCCACCAGCCCGCAGATCCGGCCGGCCGGCAACCGGAACGAACAGTCCCGCAGAGCCCATCCCCGCCGGTACTTCTTGCCCACGCCGTACGCCTCTATCGCGCTCGCCGCGTGTGTCATCGCGCTGCTCACCTGTGTTCCCCGTTCCCTGAGAATTCCGAGTTCCCCGCGGCAGCCGCACTCTGCGGATACCGGTCCTCCAGCACTGAAGCGACCAGCGCCGCCACGTCCTCCCGCTCCAGACCCGCCTCGCGCGCCTGGTCCATCCACTCCTCCAGCGACCCGCGCAGTGGCGAGTCGGCGCCCGCCTGGGGGCTGGCCAGCGACCTGCGTACGAAGGTGCCCTGACCCGGGCGCGGCTCGACCAGCCCCTCCCGCTCCAGCTCGCGGTACGCCTTCAGCGTCGTGTTCGGGTTGACCGCGCAGCTCGCCGCGACCTCCTTGGCCGTCGGCAGCCGGTCCCCCGGCACCAGCGCACCCAGCCGCAGAGCCTGCTTCGTCTGCAACACGATCTGCTGGTACGCGGCCACCCCGCTCCGCCGGTCGATGCGAAACTCCACTCCCTCCTCCACCCTTTCACTACTTGATTAGTGGAATGATGATGAAGGCAGAACGCAGGCATGTCAAAGGAGCAGGTCAACCGGGCCGCCCGGAGCGGGCATGCCTGCGATCTCCTCGCAGCACAGCGGGAGTTGGCGTCATCTCATGCCGGACGGGCGCGCGTGGGCGCGAGGCGCGGAGCGGAGGGGAGGGAAGCGGAGCGAAGGGAGAGGGAAGCGGAGTCAGCCGGTCGCCTACGCCTCCAGGGGCACCTGGGGGCGCAACGGTGTGTTCGAACCACCACCGCAGCAGCCCAGGGACACCGTCACCATCACGGCCCAGAGCCTGGGCCTGGGCCTGGGCCTGGGCCTGGGCCTGGGCCTGGGCCATGGGGCTGGGCCATGGGGCTGGGCCATGGGCGCCACCAGCAACACAGTCGTCGAAGGGGTACCCCCACCCGTCCCCATAGCCCCGGCACGCCGCAAACTGCGAAGCCGCTTTTCCTTCACGCACAAGCGCTAACGGCCACCCTCGTCCGCCGGCCCTTCCTCATCACCCACCGTGAACCCGATCACCACGCCACCCCCGGCCCGCTGGTGGGCGAACGGCGCGCCCCCGTGCCCCACGGCCACCTCCCGCACGATGGACAACCCGAGCCCCGACCCGGGCAGACTGCGCGCGTCGGCGGCCCGGTAGAAACGGTCGAAGGCCCGCTCCAGATCCCCCTCGGCGATCCCGGGCCCCCGGTCGAGCACCTCGACCCGAACACTCCCGGGGCGGCCACCCGGCACGGCCCCGGTCACGACGACCTCGATCGCCGCGCCCCCGCCCCGGTCGAACTTGACCGCGTTCTCCACCAGATTGGACACCGCCCGCTGCAACGCGGTGGGCCGCCCGTCGACCCCCGTTTCCCCGGTCACCCGCACGACGATGTCCCGCCCACTGCGCCGCCGGGCGACGATGGCGACATCCTCGGCAACCTCACCGAGATCGACCCGCCGCACCGGCTCGGTGTCGGACCGTCCCGCCGCGAGGGCCACCAACTCATTGACGAGGTCGGTCAGTTCACGGGACTCCAGTGCCAGATCGGCGACGAGTTCCTCGCGCGCGGCGGGCGGCAGTTCGTCGATGCGCCGGAGCATGGAGATGTTCGTACGCAGCGAGGTCAGCGGCGTACGAAGCTCGTGCCCCGCGTCCTGGACCAGCCGCCGCTGATCCTCCTCGGACTGCGCGAGCCGCCCGAGCATCCGGTCGAAGGACCGCCCGAGCCGGGCCACCTCGTCGTATCCCGCGACCGGCACCTGGATCCCGAGCCGCCCGGTCCGCGCCACGTCCTCAGCGGCCCCCGCCAGCCGCACGAGCCGCCGGGTGATCCGCCGGGCCAGCCACCACCCGAACAGCCCCGAGGCGATGACGACGGCCCCGACGAGCAGCACGGTCCGCTGCTGGAGCTCGTTCAGCAGATCCTCCGTGTCGCTGAACTCCTGCGCGACCTGCACCGCTCCCCGCCCGCCACCGAGCGCGACGGTCGCCACCCGGAACCAGCTGTCGCCGACCTCGACCTCCTTGTGCTCCGCCAGTGTGCCCGCCGCCGCGGCGTCCGCGGCCTGCCGGTCTGCGGCGACGACGGGCAGCGGAGGGTGCCCGGGGTCGACGACCGCGCCGCCCGGCCCGAGCACCTGCACGTCCGTACGACTGGGCCGCACGATCTTGTCGAGCGCCCCGCCGTGGTCGGTATCGGACGAGGCGAAGTTCCCCGGACCCAGCTCCTGCTGACGCACCTCGACCTGCAGATCCTGCACGACCCCGGCGAAGACGGTCTGCTGGTCCACGCGTACGAGCCGGGCGGCGGCGTCGTAGCTCAGAAACCCGATCAGAACGGTGACGACGGCGGCCACAGCCGCGAAGGACACGGTGAAGGTGGCCCGCAGCGAGGAAACCCGCCGAAGCCGAACCCGCGACAGCCGTTCGAGGAATCGCGCGGGAAATCGCTCGGGAAATCTCGGGGGCACCCTCAGTCCTCCCTCAGGACGTACCCCACACCCCGCACCGTATGGATCAGCCCGGACGCCCCCGGCTCGTCGAGCTTGCGCCGCAGATACCCCACGTACACGGCGAGATTCTTCGACCCGGGGCCGAAGTCGTACCCCCAGATCCGATCGTAGATCGTGGAGTGGTCAAGGACGATGCCCGCGTTACGAACGAGCAGCTCAAGCAGCTCGAACTCGGTCCGCGTCAGCTCCACCTCCCGCCCCCCACGCCAGACCCGCCGAGCATGGGTGTCCATCCGCACCCCGGCCGCGGCGACCTGCCCCGCGGGAACGGGCAGCTCCCGGGCCTTCACCTCGACCACATCGACCACATCATCGGGGGCACCGTCTCCGCCGCCCGTGCGGCGCAGCAGCGCCCGCAGCCGTGCGAAGACCTCCTCCACGTCGAACGGCTTGACCACGTAGTCGTCGGCCCCCGCGTCCAGCCCCGCGATCCGGTCGGCGGTCTCCACCAGCGCGGTGAGCATCAGAATCGGCGTCCGGTTCCCCTCCGCACGCAGCACCCGGCACACCTGCAAGCCGTCGATGCCGGGCATCATCACATCAAGAACCAGCACGTCCGGCGGCGTCCGATGGGCCTGGGCCAACGCCGCCACCCCATCGGCGACGGCCGTCACCTCATAACCCTCCAGGGCCAGCGCCCTCTCCAGCGCATGACGAATAGCACGATCGTCCTCGGCGAGCAGCACATTCTGGGGCACCCCACCAGTCTGCCTGGCCCCCGCCGCACACCACCTGATGAACGAGCACCCGGGCACCCTTCTTACCCCCCTCTCACCGCGAGCCGTGCCCGGCCCCTGGCCCTCGTCGACCACCTATGAAACACCGACCACACGGAGCGGCACGGCCGGTCACCCCGGCATGGTCCCGGTCGGGTGCCGGCGGCCGCGACTTTCCGTTGCGAGGCCACGAATGGTGTCGACGCTCGCAGCGACTACGGACGAGGACCCACGTTCGCGGTGGGCGGGAGCTCGCGGTCCCGCCAGGCCCGCTCCCACTGCCGGGTGATCGCGGGGTAGACGATCAGGTAGCGGAACGGTGCGATGAGAGCCATGTACACCCGTCCGAACCGGCCGTTGGGCTTGACCAGGATCGCCATCCGCAGTTCGTATTCGCCGCCTCCGGTCGGCACCCACCCCAGGTGCATGACGGCGTGGCAGGTCTTGTTCGCCAGTTCGCGGACAGACTCGTTGTGGAGCAGGTACACGGGGGTGAACGGGGCGTCGCTGGTGTCGGCGACGTCGACGGTCTCACGGAGATCGCCTGGCAGGCGCTCGTACAGTGGTTGAACCCGCTTCCCGAGGCTCGTCCTGGGTTTGTCCCAACCGAGGAGGGCACCGAGCTGCGAGCGCACCGTGAACAGGAACCGGATTGCGCGGGGCGGCTTGGCGAATCCGCCGACTGTCTGCATCGCGGCGAGTATGACGGGAAAGTCGTCCGGTCCGGCACCAGGAGTGCGGAAGGACCACACGTCCTCGGTCCGAAAGTCGCCGGTGAACTCGTGGATCCGCCACGGCTGGTCGGAATGGGCGGTGCGGGGAATTTTCATGGCCGCTGCCAACCTCTCCTGGGCCGGACGTCGTCCGCCACTCCCGTTACACGCTTGCGTACACGACGAAGCCTGCCCACTATGCGGATACGTATATCGGGGGCACGGGTGAGATTGGGCACGCCGTGGACGCTGCACGAACGCCGCGCGACAAAGTGAGTGGAGAAGGCCTGCGGGCGCCGGCTGACCGGGAAATACGAGCGCGACGAGGCCGGCCAAACGGCATACCTTCCACGACAGGTACTCGGCAGTCTCCCGCAAGTGATCCGTGCGGGTCTGCCCGCGCTCTCCGTAGCCCGCCAAGTCGGCGACGGCGCCCCCGAGCTGCTTCGCCAGACGCCCCCCGCCGCACGAGGAGCGGAGGGGACGTCGTCGGGAACGAACCCCAGCCAGGGCTGAGTCGAGAGTTGGACGGCGGCGTCGAGTACGTTCTGGGCCCGGCGGAACTTGCCAGACGAAACCCCTGAACTGGTGTAGCCAGGGCGGGGGTTGCTCTACTCTCCCGCACCCGGGACGCGAGCTGGTCCCTCATCGCACAGGTTCACTACTGGGTCCCCAACTAGGACCGCAGCGCGGCCAGTTGCTGCTCGAAAGGAACCACTTCGAAGCGACCGTCGGTACCGGAGGACCGGACACCCGCGGCCTCAGTCCCGGACTCAGCCGCCAACTCCCCCTCTGCCCGCCGCACATACGCACCGGCACCGGCCATCAGCCCCGCCAACTCCCCCGCAGCCCTGTCGACGCGCGAGGCAAGCCCCTCCGCTCCCCAGTCCTCCGAAGCCGCGTACACGCCGGTCGGCACGACCACGGCCCGCAGATAGGCGAAGAGCGGTCGAAGCGCGTGGTCCAGTACGAGCGAGTGCCGCGCCGAACCCCCGGTCGCCGCGATCAGCACCGGCTTTCCGGCGAGCGCGTCCTTCTCGCTGACGCTCAGCACGTCGAAGAAGGACTTGAACAGCCCGCTGTAGGAGGCGGAGAAGACGGGCGTGACGACGATGAGCCCGTCCGCCGCCGTCACCGCGTCGAACGCGGATGCCAGCGCCCGCCCAGGGAACCCGTTGGTGAAATTGTGGGCGATCTCGACGGCCAGGTCGCGCAGTTCGACGACCTGGACGTCGGCGGAGGTCTCCCGGACCGTAGCGGCGGCCAGCCGATCGGCAAGCAGCCGCGTGGAGGACGGGACACTCAGCCCCGCCGAAACGACGACGAGCTTCATGCGACGGTCACCCCTTCCGAAGCCTCCGAAGCGGCAGCGGCCAGCAGGGACTGGTGGGTCGGCGCGTCCGGCACCCCGGCCGGCCGGCCCTTCGCGAACTCCTCGCGCAGCACGGGCACGACCTCCTCGCCCAGCATGTCGAGCTGCTCAAGCACGGACTTCAGCGGCAGCCCCGCGTGGTCCACCAGGAACAGCTGCCGCTGGTAGTCACCGGCGTACTCCCGGAAGGCCAGCGTCTTCTCGATCACCTGCTGCGGCGACCCGACGGTCAGCGGCGTCTGGTCGGTGAAGTCCTCGAGGGAGGGCCCGTGCCCGTACACCGGCGCGTTGTCGAAGTAGGGCCGGAACTCCCGTACCGCGTCCTGCGAGTTGTGCCGCATGAACACCTGTCCACCGAGCCCGACGATCGCCTGTTCGGCGGTCCCGTGCCCGTAGTGCGCGTACCGCTCCCGGTACAGCTCGACCATCTTCTTCGTGTGGTCGGCCGGCCAGAAGATGTTGTTGTGGAAGAAGCCGTCGCCGTAGTACGCGGCCTGCTCGGCGATCTCCGGCGAACGGATGGAACCGTGCCAGACGAACGGCGGTACGCCGTCCAGCGGCCGCGGCGTCGACGTGAACGACTGCAACGGCGTACGGAACTTGCCCTCCCAGGTCACCACGTCCTCGCGCCAGAGCCTGTGCAGCAGCGCGTAGTTCTCGATGGCGAGGTTGATGCCCTGGCGGATGTCCTGCCCGAACCAGGGGTAGACCGGGCCGGTGTTGCCGCGCCCCATCATCACGTCGACCCGGCCCTCCGCCAGATGCTGGAGCATCGCGAAGTCCTCGGCGATCTTCACCGGGTCGTTGGTGGTGATGAGAGTGGTTGAGGTGGAGAGGATCAGCTTCTCGGTCTTCGCCGCGACATAGCCGAGCATCGTGGTCGGGGACGACGGCACGAACGGCGGGTTGTGGTGCTCGCCGGTCGCGAAGACGTCCAGGCCGACCTCCTCGGCCTTCTGCGCGATGGCGACCATGGCCTTGATGCGCTCGTGCTCGGTCGGCGTCCGCCCCGTCGTCGGATCCGGTGTCACATCACCGACGCTGAAGATCCCGAACTGCATGGTCGCTCATCCTCCGCAGGTTGTTTACGATTCAACTATACCCGCTAACGAGACCGCCCGCCTCCCTATTCCCACACCACCCGCGACTGTCGGTCCCCGGCCTTACGATCCCGACATGGCCGCCCCACGCCGTGACACCCGAGGCATCGTCGACGCCACGGAGCTCTTCTCCCGGGTCCGCTTCCGACGCCGCGCACCCGCACCACCCCTGCGCCGCTACCTGGAGCACTACTGGCTGATCGACTGGGACCTGCCCCAGCCGTACGCCTCCCACGTCGTCCCGCACCCCTCCGTGAACGTCGTCTTCCAGCAGTACGAGGGACAGGACCCCTTCGGCGAGGTCGCCGGCATCGGACTCGGCCTCTTCACCCAGAAGCTGAGCGGAAGGGGACGGGTGTGCGGCATCCAGTTCCGGCCGGGCGGCTTCCGCCCCTTCGCCCCGGAGCACCCGGTGACCGACTGGACCGGCCATCGCGTCCCGCTCCCCGAAGCCTTCTCCCCTGCGACCGACGCCCCCACGACGATCCTCGCCCCGGACGACGAGGACACCCGTGTCACCGCCCTGGACACCTTCCTCCTGAACCTGAACCCCCGGCCGGACCCCCAGTCCGACCTGGCCATGACCCTCGTCGACCGCATCCGCACCGACCGCACGATCCGCCACGTCGGCGACTTCGCCCACGCCCAGGGCATGACCGTACGCAGCCTGCAACGCCTCTTCGCCGCGTACGTCGGCGTAGGCCCGAAGTGGATCATCCTGCGGTACCGCATCCACGAAGCCCTGGAACACGCGGAGGCCTCCCACCCCCCGGACTGGGCAGCCCTGGCCGCCGACCTCGGCTACGCCGACCAGGCCCACCTGGTCCGGGACTTCACGGCAACGGTGGGAGTGCCACCGACGGCGTATGCGCGAGGGGTCCACTGAGAGGGGCTGAAGGAATTCACAGGAATTCAGCCCCCTCACCGAGCAGAGACCGTCGCTAGGGCTCGCTAGGGCACAAGCACCAGCCGCCCCCGCACCCCGCCCTCGGCCAGCCGCGCATGCGCCTTCACCACATCCGCCAGGGCAAAGGTGTCCGCGACCCGAGCCGTCAGCACCCCCTCATCCACCAGCGCCACCAACTCCGCAAGCCGAGCCCCATCGGCACTCACCTCAACGGCAGCAGTCCGCACACCGCGCACAGACGCCGGCTCCGTATGCGGGATGACAGCCACGAACCCACCCCCGTCCCTGACCCACTCCAGCGCCGCATCGCCGACGATCGCCGCGTCCAGGACCGCGTCCACGCTCCCGGGCGCGACCTCACCCGACACAAAGCTGCCCGCCCCCAGCGACCGCACGAGCGCCTCATCGGCGTCCCGGGCCAGAGCGGTCACCGACAGCCCCCGATGGACGGCGAGCTGGACGGCGTACCCACCGACCGCCCCCGCCGCCCCGGTGACCAGCAGGCTCTGCCCCGCCTCCAGCGCCAGCAGATCGAGCGCCTGCGCGGCGGCAAGGGCGTTCAACGGCAAGGTCGCCGCGTGCACCGCGTCGATGGAGGCGGGCGCCAGAGCCACCGCGTCCGCGTCGACGACGACGTAATCGGCGTGCGTACCAAGGGACTTGACGGGCCCGTACGACAACGCCACCACCTGATCACCAACCGCCCACCCCGCCCCGACACCCACCGCGTCAACGGTCCCGGCCACGTCCCAGCCAAGCCCGAGCCGCTCACCCGCACCCCCGAAAACACCCACACGAACCCCGGCGTCGACCGGATTCAGCGCAGCGGCCGCGACCTTGATCCGTATCTGCCCGGCACCCGGCTCAGGCACATCAATCTCGACAACCTCCACGACCTCCGGTCCACCGAACGCCGTAACAACTGCTGCACGCATAACAACTCTCCCCACAGGCAGAAACCAATTCGCCCGAGAAGACCCAGATATCTCCCCGGCAGCAACAACCCTAGGAAGAGTTACTCTCCATCAGTAAGTAGGCACCTCAAGGTGCGTACGTCACCCGGAGGTGAGCCATGGCGACCACAACCGCGGCGCAGCAACGCGAAAAAGCACGCATCGAGTACGACGCGTTCATCAAAAACTGCCCCACCAACCAGCTCCTCGACCGCATCAGCGACAAATGGGTCAGCCTCGTCGTCTGCGCACTCACCCCCGGCTCGATGCGCTACAGCGACCTGGGCCGCAAGATCGCAGGCGTCAGCCCCAAAATGCTGACGCAGACCCTCCGCTCCCTGGAACGCGACGGACTCCTCACCCGCACAGTGACCCCGTCCGTACCGGTCCGCGTCGACTACGAACTGACCCCCCTGGGCACCAGCCTCAGCTGCCTGCTCTCCGCAGTGAAGGACTGGGCAGAACTGCACATCGAACAGGTCAACAAGGCAAGAGACGACTACGACGCCGAGCCGTCCTGACCGCCCGGCCCACCGTCCCGCAGCCTCCCACCGGCGGAAGAGGGGCGGAGAAGCAGCCCACCGGCGGAAGAGGGCCGGAGGCAGCCCACCGGCGGAAGGGGCCGGGGGCCGGTACATCACATGCCCGTCGCGTACGTTCGCGTCACCGGACCCGTCTCCACACAACCGACGTCTGATCCGGCGGCGACGGGCGGATGTACCGGCCCCCGGCCCCGACCCACCACCAACCGGAGACCCGCCCCGAACCACCCGCACCCGCACCCGCACCCGCACAAAACAGAATGACTCCCGCGGCCACAGGCCACGGGAGTCACCCCACACCAAGCACCTACGTAGTACGCCGCCGCCGAGACCCCGGCCGCCGCTCGCTAGGCCGAGTGACAGGATCCCCCGCCTCCGCAGCCGCCGCCCGACGCCGCAGCCCGAAGTCCGCAAGCGCCTCGGCCAGCTTGAGCGCGGACGGCTCCGGAGCCATCACATCGACCCGGAGGCCGTGCTCCTCGGCCGTCTTCGCGGTGGCAGGCCCGATACAGGCGATCACCGTCACGTTGTGCGGCTTGCCCGCGATACCGACCAGGTTCCGCACGGTGGAGGACGACGTGAAGAGCACCGCGTCGAAACCACCGCCCTTGATCGCCTCACGCGTCTCGACCGGAGGAGGCGACGCCCGCACGGTCCGGTAGGCCGTGACGTCGTCGACCTCCCAGCCCAGCTCGATCAGCCCCGCGACCAGCGTCTCAGTGGCGATGTCGGCCCGCGGCAGGAACACCCGGTCGATCGGGTCGAACACCGGGTCGTACGGCGGCCAGTCCTCCAGCAACCCCGCGGCGGACTGCTCCCCGCTCGGCACCAGATCCGGCTTCACTCCGAAGGAGACCAGCGCCTTGGCGGTCTGCTCGCCCACCGCCGCCACCTTGATGCCGGCGAAAGCGCGCGCGTCGAGCCCGTACTCCTCGAACTTCTCCCGCACCGCCTTGACCGCGTTCACCGAGGTGAAGGCGATCCACTCGTAGCGGCCGGTGACAAGCCCCTTGACCGCCCGCTCCATCTGCTGCGGCGTCCGCGGCGGCTCGACGGCGATCGTCGGCACCTCGTGCGGCACGGCCCCGTACGACCTCAACTGGTCGGAGAGCGACACCGCCTGCTCCTTCGTGCGCGGCACGAGGACCTTCCAGCCGAACAGCGGCTTGGACTCGAACCACGACAACTGGTCGCGCTGGGCGGCGGCGGAACGCTCACCGACCACGGCTATCACCGGGCGGTGACCCTCCGGGGAGGGCAGCACCTTCGCCTGCTTCAGCGTCAGCGCGATGGTGCCGAGGGTGGCGGCCCAGGTCCGCTGACGGGTCGTCGTACCGGCGATCGTGACGGTCATCGGCGTATCGGGCTTACGGCCCGCGGCCACCAGCTCACCCGCCGCCGCACCGACCGAGTCGAGCGTCGACGAAACGACGACCGTCCCGTCCGACGCCCCGACCTCGGTCCAGCAACGGTCGGAGGCCGTCCGCGCGTCGACGAACCGCACATCCGCACCCTGCGCGTCCCGCAGCGGCACACCCGCGTAAGCGGGCACACCGACGGCGGCCGCGACACCGGGTACGACCTCGAACGGAATTCCCGCGGCGACGCAGGCGAGCATTTCCTCCGCGGCGTACGTATCTAGTCCGGGGTCCCCGGACACCGCACGCACGACCCGCTTGCCGCCCCGTGCGGCCGTCATGACAAGATTGGCAGCGTCCCTCAACACGGGGTCACCAACGGTAGTTGACAAACCGTCAACAACCGTTAGCTGAGGCGTGCCTGTACCCGAGCGCGCACTCACGGATGAAGGCGTGCCCACGGGCGACGCGTTAGTACCTGTACCAGTTTCGGTATCCGTATTCAGTACGGCGACGCCCGGTCTGGCGTGTGAGCGGACGACGTCGAGCACCTCGTGCTCGGCGACGAGAACATCCGCGTTCGCCAGCGCCTCCACGGCGCGCAGTGTCAGTAGTCCCGGATCCCCGGGTCCGGCACCAAGGAAGGTGACGTGCCCGTGTTCCGGACCGGCGGAAAGGTTGGTGGGGCTCACTGTGCTCGCTCCCCCATCAGACCGGCCGCGCCCTTGGCAAGCATCTCGGCAGCGAGTTCACGGCCGAGCGCCATTGCTTGGTCGTACGTCTCGGGCACGGGACCGGTGGTGGACAACTGCACCAGCGTCGAGCCGTCGGTCGTGCCGACGACGCCGCGCAGGCGCATTTCCTTGACAATCTGCCCGTCGGCCAACAGGTCGGCGAACGCACCCACAGGTGCGCTGCAGCCGGCCTCCAGGGCGGCGAGCAGGGACCGTTCGGCGGTCACGGCGGCCCGGCTGAGCGGGTCGTCGAGTTCACCGAGCGCTGCGACGAGGTCCGCGTTGTCCGCGGCACACTCGATCGCCAGTGCCCCCTGGCCGGGGGCGGGCAAAACTGTGTCGACGGACAGGAAGTCCGTCACTTCCTCGATCCGGCCGAGGCGACCGAGTCCGGCGGCGGCGAGCACGACAGCGTCCAGCTCACCCTTGCGCACATATCCGATCCGGGTGTCGACGTTCCCCCGGATCGCGACCGTCTCGATCGTCATCCCGTGATTGCGCGCGTACGCGTTCAACTGGGCCATCCGGCGCGGCGAACCGGTGCCGATCCGCGCCCCGTTCCCCAGCTGCGCGAAAGTCAGCCCGTCGCGGGCGACGAGCACGTCACGCGGGTCCTCGCGCAGCGGTACGGCGGCCAGCGCCAGGTCGTCGGGCTGGCCGGTCGGCAGATCCTTGAGGGAGTGCACGGCGAAGTCGACGTCTTTGGCGAGCAGCGCGTCGCGCAGCGCGGTCACGAACACCCCCGTGCCGCCGATCTGCGCGAGGTGCTCGCGCGAGGTGTCGCCGTACGTCGTGATCTCCACGAGCTCGACCGGCCGTCCGGTCACCTGACTCACGGCTTTCGCCACCTGCCCGGACTGGGCCAGGGCGAGTTTGCTCCGCCTGGTCCCCAGCCTCAAAGCCTGGTTATTCATGCTCGCCCTCGGTTCTCGGCGTTCTCTGTGTTCTCGATGTGCTGGGCGTTTTCGGTGCTGCTGTCGCTCTCCTCGGCCCGCGAGACGGAGGCGACCGTCTCGGGGTCCAGGTCGAACAGGGTCCGCAGCGCGTCCGCGTACCCGGCGCCGCCGGGTTCGGCGGCCAGCTGCTTGACCCGTACGGTCGGCGCGTGCAGCAGTTTGTCCACCACGCGCCGCACGGTCTGGGTGATCTCCCCGCGCTGCTTCTCGTCGAGGCCGGGCAACCGGCCGTCCAGCCGCGCGATCTCGTTCGCGACGACATCGGCGGCCATGGTCCGCAGCGCCACGACGGTGGGAGTGATGTGCGCGGCCCGCAGGGCGGCACCGAAAGCGGCCACCTCTTCGGAGACGATCCGTTTCACCTGGTCGACGTCGGCGGCCATCGGAGCGTCGGCGGAAGCGTCGGCGAGCCACTCGATGTCGACGAGCCGCACCCCGAGCAGCCGGTGCACGGCCGCGTCGATGTCACGGGGCATCGCGAGATCGAGGAGCGAGAGTACGGGCGCGGGCCGGGGGATCTCGGCGACGGGCTCGGGCCTGCGGCGCTCCGGCACCCGGCCGACGGTGGCGGCCGCCGCGGCCAGCGCGGCGATGGCGTCGGCGTCACCCTCCGGGTCGAGCAGCTCGGCGAACCCGGCGGCGCTGTCCTGCGCGGCACCAGAGCCGGCGACCACCGTGCGCTGCGCCCGGCCCGCCACGTCGCCCTTGTCCACCCAGGCCGCGTGCTGTTCCAGCTCGGCCGCGCCCATTCCGGCGACGGCCGCCTCACCCTGCACGGAGAACCCGGCTGTGGTCTGCACGGCGGACAGATCGAGCGGGCAGCCTTCGTCGGTTCCGACACTCGTGGGCGGAAGGGCGTCCCGCACGGCGCCCGAGACGGTCGTACGACCGGAGTCGCCCGCCGCCGAACGGCGAGGGCCGGCATCCGCACCGGGGACCACGGGTTCCGTCGTACGCCCTTCGATCGCGGCGGCGACGGACTCGGCCGACAGGACGAGCCCCGTCGCCCCCGTACAGGAGACGGCGATGTCGGCACGTGTCAGCTCGAACGGCACCGAGTTGATCGGTACCGCGCGGGCCAGCACGTCCGTTTCATCACTGTCGGTCAGGATCTGGGCGAGGCGCTCGGCGCGGTCCAGCGTGCGGTTGGCGACGACGAGCTCGGCGACCCCGGCGCGCGCCAGCGTCGCGGCGGCCAGTGAGGACATGGAGCCGGCGCCGAGAACCAGCGCCCGCTTGCCCTGGAGCCAGGCGTCGACCGGAGCGCCGGACGCCAGCTGCTCCAGGCCGAAGGTGACCAGCGACTGGCCCGCGCGGTCGATGCCGGTCTCGGAGTGGGCGCGCTTGCCGACCCGCAGGGCCTGCTGGAACAGGTCGTTCAACAGCCGGCCGGCGGTGTGCAGTTCCTGCCCGGTGGCGAGGGCGTCCTTGATCTGGCCGAGGATCTGGCCCTCGCCCACGACCATCGAGTCGAGGCCGCACGCGACCGAGAACAGATGGTGGACGGCCCGGTCCTCGTAGTGCACGTACAAGTAAGGAGTGAGCTCGTCCAGGCCGACCCCGCTGTGCTGGGCGAGGAGCGTGGACAGCTCGGCGACGCCCGCGTGGAACTTGTCCACGTCGGCGTACAGCTCGATCCGGTTGCAGGTCGCGAGTACCGCGGCCTCTTCGGACGGCTCGGCGGCGAGGGTGTCCTGCAACAGCTTGACCTGCGCGTCCGCGGACAGCGTGGCCCGCTCCAGGACGCTGACCGGAGCGCTGCGGTGGCTCAGCCCCACAACGAGGAGACTCATGCCGGCATCACGGCGGGGACATCCCCGTCAGGCCCTTTGCCTGAGTTCTCCTGAGCGGCCGGGAGCATGGCGGCGGCGGCCTGCGCCTCGGCCTCCTCGCCGGCCTTGCGCTGCTCGTGGAAGGCGAGGATCTGCAGCTCGATGGAGAGATCGACCTTGCGTACGTCGACACCGTCCGGGACGGACAGGACGGTCGGCGCGAAGTTGAGGATGGAGGTGACTCCGGCGGCGACGAGTCGGTCGCAGACCGCCTGGGCGACGCCCGGCGGGGTGGTGATCACCCCGATGGAGACGCCGTTCTCGTCGACGATCTTCTCCAGGCCGTCGCTGTGCTGCACGGCGATCCCGGCGACCTGCTTGCCGGACATCTCGGGATCGGCGTCGATCAGCGCGGCGACCCGGAACCCACGGGAGGCGAATCCACCGTAGTTGGCCAGCGCGGCGCCGAGGTTACCGATACCGACGATCACGACCGGCCAGTCCTGGGTCAGGCCCAGCTCGCGGGAGATCTGGTAGACGAGATACTCGACGTCGTACCCCACACCACGCGTCCCGTAGGAGCCGAGGTAGGAGAAATCCTTGCGCAGCTTCGCGGAGTTGACCCCCGCGGCGGCCGCGAGCTCCTCGGAGGAGACCGTGGGTACCGAGCGCTCCGACAGTGCGGTGAGGGCTCGGAGGTACAGCGGAAGCCGGGCGACGGTGGCCTCGGGAATCCCTCGGCTGCGGGTCGCCGGTCGGTGAGTTCGGCCAGTTGCCACGGTGCTCCTGCGGGTAGCGCGGGGCTGCAGGCGGTCACACGTACCTAGACCGCCCCGTCGAATGCAGGCTATGTCTTTGTGAACGCGTGCACAAAGATGGTGTCCGATTTGCCCGGCCAACGTGACCGGGGTCACGCACGCCTGGCGCACGGATATGAAACCGGCGCACAGGCAGTTTCGATCCTCGCCTGAAGGGGGCAAACCCGCACACTCTCCTCACCGCATCCCGCCCCCGAGACCAATCGCCGTCAATCCTAGGCGACTTTCCGGACCAGTTGGACTACCCAGTCAGGCCACGATGCGGTCACACCTGCCCTCCTCCACTATGTGAGGGCTTTGCGAAGGCGCTCCTCGTTCACCCGCCAGAACGTGTGCTGGGCGCCGTCGACCAGCACAACAGGGATCTGCTCCCAGTACGCGCGGTACAACTCCTCGTCCGTACTGATGTCCTTCTGCTCCCAGACCACCCCGAGCTCACCGCAGACCCTCGCGACCACTTCCTGTGCGTCATCACACAGATGACACCCGGGCTTCCTGATCAGCGTGACCACCCGCCCTTCTCCGGAAGCTCTGGTAGCCGCGCCATCCGTCTCCGTACGACGCCCACCGCGCCGGAACATGGAACTCATAGGGCCATTCTCCCGCCACCCGGGCCCGGCGCGACCCCTCCCGGCCACAAGGCGGTCGGACCGCCCCCGCCCCTCCCGACACACCGCCCGGACCGTTTCTTTAACGGCTCGGTCGCGGAGAGTTCACAGCCTCGAATCCTCGCGACTCCGGAACCACCGAACAAACTGGCTATGCTCACGACATGGCCGCTCTCGGATGGCTCACTCCCCGTAGGCGCTCCGCCACCGCGCGGAGCGTGTTGGCAGGCGAGGCCTCGGCGGAGGCAGCGCGCAAAACCTCCCAGGAGCTGGAGGAACTCGCGCACGAAGCCGCGCCGGATCTCCCCACCGACGAACCAACCTTCCCGGTGCTCGGCGACGACAAGGCAGCCGCGTTCTTCGACCTCGACAACACCGTGATGCAGGGTGCCGCGCTCTTCCACTTCGGCCGCGGGCTGCACAAGCGGAAGTTCTTCGAGACGCGCGACCTCGCCCGATTCGCCTGGAAGCAGGCGTGGTTCAGGCTGGCCGGCGTCGAGGACCCGGAGCACATGCAGGAGGCCCGCGACTCGGCGCTGTCGATCGTCAAGGGCCACCGTGTCGCCGAGCTGATGTCCATCGGCGAGGAGATCTACGACGAGTACATGGCCGAGCGGATCTGGCCGGGCACCCGCGCGCTGGCCGAGGCGCACCTGGACGCCGGCCAGAAGGTGTGGCTGGTCACAGCCGCCCCGGTCGAGATCGCGACGGTGATCGCCCGCCGTCTCGGCCTGACCGGCGCACTGGGCACGGTCGCCGAGTCGGTGAACGGCGTCTACACGGGCAAGCTGGTCGGCGAGCCGCTGCACGGCCCGGCAAAAGCGGAGGCGGTGCGCGCCCTGGCCGCCGCGGAGGGCCTGGACCTCTCCCGATGCGCCGCCTACAGCGACTCCCACAACGACATCCCCATGCTCTCCCTGGTCGGCCACCCCTACGCCATCAACCCCGACACCAAGCTCCGCAAGCACGCCCGCAACCTGGAATGGCGCCTACGCGACTACCGAACGGCCCGCAAGGCCGCCAAGGTAGGCATCCCAGCCGCAGCAGGAGTAGGCGCGGTAGCAGGCGGCACAGCAGCAGCAATCGCACTGCACCGCCGCCGCCGCTAACACCCCCAAGAACAAGGGCCACCACGCCGATCCCCCACCCATACACGGGGACTCCACCCTTCAGCCCGACCCAGGGCACCCCCAGCCCGTCCGACGTTCAAGGACGAGGCCACCCATAGGCGCGGCCGTTTCAGCCCGTCCGGCGTTCGAGGACGAGCCGGTGCCATCCCAGTCCCCCACCCACCCTCTGGGGGCAGCACCCTTCAGCCCCGGCCGGCAGTCTCAGCCTGTCCGGCGTTTGAGGACGAGGCCGTCCGGGCCGACAGCGGGGGTCTGGGGGCGGCAACCCCCAGGAACAAGGGACGGGTAGGGGCGGAGGGGGGCGAACAACCCACTCCCCAGCCCACGGGCTTCCGGATGCTCATGACACACCCGAAACCCGGCAATCCCGCACTCCTACCCCCACAACGCCCCCGCCAGTCCCGTTAACGGCAGTCGACCACAACACGCCCCGCACTCAAACGGAACACGGACCAAAACGATCAACAAACGGTCACTGTCCGGTACTTGAATCAGCGTCAACAAGAAACAGAAGCGACGCAACCGGTGATTTACGCAACTCGGTGTAGCGCTGCCTGTACGAAGCGTTATTCTCCTCAGACGCAAACCGCCACCCCACTTTCGCTACGACGGGTGAACGGTTCCGCACTGAACGTGATGGAAGCTCTGCCTCTGGGAGTCCCGTGTACTCACACGTCGGGGTTGACGCCTCGGGCCTGGCTACGCTGCGCGCAACGGTTCTGGACCGCTTGCGCGGCTTCGTCCCCACCGCGTACGCCGTCCCCGCCTTCGCCGGCCCCGCGCCCGTCGGCCCTTGTTACGCCCTGGCCGACGGAAGCGCGGCGGTCGGCAGACGGGGCCGCTCGAGCTCGGCCACCACCGCTCGCCGCCCGGCCGCAGACAGTGACAGCGCCCGGATGATGGAACTCGTAGAGCGCGCCCAAGCGGGCGAGGCCGATGCCTTCGGCCGTCTCTACGACCAGTACAGCGACACCGTGTACCGCTACATCTACTACCGCGTCGGCGGAAAGGCGACCGCGGAAGACCTCACCAGCGAGACGTTCCTGCGCGCCCTGCGCCGCATCGGAACCTTCACCTGGCAGGGCCGCGACTTCGGCGCCTGGCTGGTGACCATCGCCCGCAACCTGGTCGCCGACCACTTCAAGTCCAGCCGTTTCCGGCTGGAGGTGACCACCGGCGACATGCTCGACTCGAACGACGTCGAGCGCAGCCCCGAGGACTCCGTCCTGGAGTCGTTGTCGAACGCGGCACTGCTGGATGCCGTGAAGCGGCTCAACCCCCAGCAGCAGGAGTGCGTCACCCTGCGCTTCCTCCAGGGGCTCTCGGTCGCCGAGACCGCCCGCGTGATGGGCAAGAACGAGGGCGCGATCAAGACCCTCCAGTACCGGGCCGTCCGTACGCTGGCCCGGCTCCTTCCGGACGACGCCCGCTGAGCCCCGTACACCCGCACAAACGCCATCGGTTCAGGCTGGACCGCAACCCTCGGGTTGGAAGCCCCCCTCCTTATAGGTGGGGGAGCGGAGTCACAGTGATCCCACACGCTCAGCGACGCTCAACTCACCTTCCGTAAAAGTCTGTTGACTTCGCGGTCCGATCATCCGTCGTCCGTAACCCAAGTGCCGCGACGCTCGTTGTGCGGGATACAGGCTCCCTGTGGTCACTCCCCGGCCACCACCGATCACTCGATCGTGTGGATGTGGTCAGGGAGTGCAACCCTCAGGACCCCCTGGGGAGTCGACCGTCATGATGAGAGGAGGTGCCGCCAGTGATCGCGAACGTATCGGCACACCGGCGGGCGAACGCCTTCGCCCTGGCCCTGGAAGAGCAGTCCGACCAGGGCACGGCGGCCGAGCAGCCCGATGGGTCGGCACCGTCCCCGGCTGCTGCGGAACAGACCGATCAGGGCCTGCTGCTGGCCCTGGCCACCGGTCTCGGCGAGTTGCCCAAACCGGAGTTCGACCCCGAGGTCAAAGTCGTGCAGCGAGCCCAGCTCGTCGCCGCGATGGAGGCCATGCTGCTGGAGGGCACTGCCGCGGGAGGCCAGGGCCCGGGCCCTTCGGTGCCCGAGCAGCGGTCCCACCGGGGCCGGGGCGCGCACCGGGCGACCGGGCTCGGGAAGTTGCGGCCGCGTTCCCGGCTGTCGAAGGGACTCGCCGCGGGCGGGCTCACCGTCGGTGTGGCCGCGGGAGCTTTCGGCGGCGTGGCCGCTGCCAGCACCAACGCCCTCCCCGGTGACTCGCTCTATGGGCTGAAGCGCGGCATGGAGGACATCAAGCTGGGCCTGGCCCACGGAGAGAGCGACCGGGGCGAGCTCTACCTCGACCAGGCCTCGAACCGGCTCAGCGAGGCCCGCCGGCTGTTGGAGCGTGACCGGGCCGGGCAGCTCGACCACGAGTCCCTGAGCGAGATCCGCCGCGCCCTGTCGGGCATGCAGCACGACGCGGCCGAAGGCCATCGACTGCTGCACGAGGCATACGAACGGGACGGCTCACTCGGCCCCATCCAGGCCCTGTCCGCCTTCTCGCAGTCCCACCGCGAGGCCTGGGGCACGCTGCGCGACCGGCTGCCCGTGCAGCTCGGCGATGTCAGTGACCAGGTCTCGTCGGTGTTCGACGCCATAGACGAAGAGGTCGAACCGCTGCGGTCGCTGCTCCCGCAGCCGCCCGCACCGGAGGGCACGGGCCGCCACCGCGGCTCCAGCTCGGAGTCCACCGGCTCCTCCGGTACGGACCGTCCGGCGCCCAGCGCCACCAGCGGCAGCAGCTCGTCCAATGGCAGTCAGAGCAGCGGCAAACCCAAGCCGTCCACCTCGGGCAGCCAGGACGACGGCCTGCTCGGCGGCAACACGGGCGGCCTACTGGACCCGCCCAAGGACGCCACCGGCTCCGCCTCCCCGTCCACCGGCAAGAACACCCCGTCCACCGGCGAACCGGACGTCACCCTGCCCCCGCTCCTCCCGGGTCTGCTCCCGGGTCTGGGCATCGACAGCGAGGACGTCGGCTAGATCGTTTGGCTGTACGACGTTGGGGCGCCCTTCCTGAGAAGGGCGCCCCAACGTCGTACAGCCAAACGATCAGAAGAAACGTATACCCATGATCAGAAGAAGACGGACCGCCGCTGCACCAGCAGCTTGTACAGCGTGTGCTGGATCTGCTCTCTGACCTGATCCGTCAGGTTGAACATCAGCATCGGATCCTCCGCCGCCTCCGGCGGATAGCCGTCCGTGCGGATCGGCTCGCCGAACTGGATCGTCCACTTCGTGGGGAGCGGGACCGCGCCGAGCGGGCCCAGCCACGGGAAGGTCGGAGTGATCGGGAAGTACGGGATTCCCAGTACGCGCGCCAGCGTCTTCACATTGCCGATCATCGGATAGATCTCCTCCGCGCCGACGATCGAGCACGGGATGATCGGGGCGCCCTGGCGCAGGGCCGTGGAGACGAAGCCGCCGCGGCCGAAGCGCTGGAGCTTGTAGCGCTCGCTGAAGGGCTTGCCGATGCCCTTGAAGCCCTCGGGCATCACGCCGACCAGTTCGCCGCGCTCCAGCAGCCGTTCGGCGTCCTCGGCGCAGGCCAGCGTGTGCCCGGCCTTGCGGGCCAGCTCGTTGACGACCGGCAGCATGAAGACCAGGTCGGCCGCCAGGAGGCGGAGGTGGCGGCCCTCGCGGTGGTTGTCGTGGACGGCGACCTGCATCATCAGGCCGTCCAGCGGCAGCGTCCCGGAGTGGTTGGCGACGATCAGCGCCCCGCCCTCGGACGGGATGTTCTCGATGCCCTTGACCTCGACGCGGAAGTACTTCTCGTAGAGCGGGCGGAACACGGACATCAGTACCTGGTCGGTGAGTTCGGCGTCGTAACCGAATTCGTCGACCTCGTAGTCGCCCGTGAGCCGCCGGCGCAGGAAGGCCAGGCCCCCGGCGATGCGCCGCTCCAGACCGCCGCTCTCCTGCGGCTCCTGGGGTGGCTGTTCCTCACGCGTCACAGGAACATCATCTCGCTGCCCGGCCCGGCTCGGCAGGTGCTGGACCTCACGAACCACCACGGGCTCGCCCGGGCGGCGGCTCCCCGCGCTCCGGCGGCGCGGCGGGCGCTGCACCGCACCCCCGCGCGACCGGTCGTCGTCGAACGGAATGACCTTGGCGTCCGCCATCGTTGATGCGCTCCTCAGTTGGCGCTCTGCGTCGGGGGCTGGCCGCCGCCCAGGTAAGACAGCGCGGCGATCCGGTCGACGGCTCCCGCGACGGCCTCGGGGGGCAGGAGTCCGGGCCCCCGGCTGCGGGCGAAGTCCGCGAAGGTCTCCGCCGTCGTGTACTTCGGCCGGAATCCCAGCGTCTCGCGCATCTGCTTGGTCGCCACGACCCGGCCGTGCGTGAGCAGCCGCAGCTGCTCCGGCGAGAAGTCCGTCACGCCCAGCGTACGCACCGCCGTGCCCGCCCAGGACAGCGCGGGCAGCAGCAGTGGCACCGTGGGTCGGCCCAGGCGCCGCGAGCACTGGGAGAGCAACAGGAGGCCGTCGCCGGCGATGTTGAACGTGCCGCTGTTGAGCGTCCCGCGCTCCGGCTCGTGCGAGGCGATCCGCAGTACCTCGATCACGTCGTCCTCGTGCACGAACTGCAGACGCGGGTCGTAGCCGAACACGGTCGGCAGTATCGGCAGCGAGAAGTACGAGGCGAGCGGCGAATCCGCGCTCGGGCCCAGGATGTTCGCGAACCGCAGCACACACACGGCCACGTCGGGGCGCCGGCGCGCGAATCCCCGTACATACCCCTCGACCTCCACCGTGTCCTTCGCGAAGCCGCCGCTGGGCAGCGACTTGGGCGGAGTGGTCTCGGTGAACACGGCCGGATCGCGCGGCGCGGACCCGTACACGTTCGTACTGGACTTCACGACGAGCCGCTTGACGGTGGGGGACTTCTGGCAGGCGCCCAGGAGCTGCATGGTGCCGATGACGTTGGTCTCCTTGACCGTTGTCCGGCTCCCACTGCCCAGCGCGGTGCCCGTCACATCCATGTGTACGACCGTGTCGGCGTTCGTCTCGGCGAGCACGCGCGCGATGGTCGGGTGCCGGATGTCGGCCTGGATGAAGTCGGCACCGCCCAGATGGTGCTCGGGCGGGACCGCGTCCACGGCGATCACCCGGTCCACCTGTGGGTCACGCTGGATCCGCCGTACGAACCGGCCGCCCAGCCGACGGGCAACTCCGGTCACGAGCACGACCTTCCCCAAGATCAGCGCCTTCCTTCCAGAATGCTTCCAGAATGCGGATGTAGCTCTGCTCGTAGCCTGCCGTGTTCCCCGTCTACGGCCAACCTAGCGGGTTGTTGTTGCGCTGTGATGACCGCCCGAGGCACGAGGTGACGACAGCCACATACGTGCGATCAGACCAAGCCATTCGGCGCACAGGAATCGGTTCATCGCCCGCAAAGGCTTTCTATGACGGATTTGCGCGACGGATATGCGGAACCGGATATGCCTGTGGCCCCCCGCCAGTTGGCGGGGGGCCACAGTACGCGCTTCTTGCGGCGCCGCTTACTTCTTGTTGCGACGCTGAACGCGAGTGCGCTTGAGCAGCTTGCGGTGCTTCTTCTTGGCCATCCGCTTGCGCCGCTTCTTGATAACAGAGCCCACGACTACCCTCGCTCACTTCTCTTTACTCGGTGCTGGGCTGCATGGGCCCACACGTATGAGGGGCCAGCCTACCCGTCCGAGCGCTGAGGTCGTAATCGAGGGGATCCGGGAGATCTCCAGGCGAACGCCGGATGATCCTGGATGGCCTCCCGGATCATCAGGGATCACCCCGGAGGGTCTCCCGGACCGCCGTCAGGCTGTCTCCACCCCCACATAGCTCTCGCGGAGGTACTCATGAACAGCTTGCTCCGGCACCCGGAAGGACCTCCCCACCCGGATCGCCGGCAGATGACCGCTGTGCACCAAGCGGTACACGGTCATCTTCGACACTCGCATCACCGAGGCGACTTCCGCCACGGTCAGGAACTGAACCTCGTTCAGAGGCCTCTCGCCAACTGCAGCCATGACACACCTGAACCTTCCGCACTCGACGGTCACCGGCTTCCCCTTCCGGTGACACTTCGTCGTTGCGTGCTTACTCCCCAGAGTAGGGGCGGGTGATGCGAGTGGGGAAGAGGAGCTGCCATCGGCCGCCTACTGTGACAGACACGCTCGATTGAGTACATAGCGAGTAAGCGGTCGGTAGTAATCAGACCGCACAGCGTCATCAAGCGGAACGACGACGGACACCCGCCCCTCTGCCTCCCCGACGAAGAGCGCAGGATCGTCCGTATCCGCCAGCCCCATCGCCTCGAACCCCAACTGACCTGCTCCGCAGACCCATCCGTGGTCTCCGATCACCAGCTCGGGGAGCGGTCCACCGGCCTCCGCCGCGGCGGCCAGAACGGTACGAACCGGGAGGGGTGAGTGGGTGTGTGCGCCGGTCGCACTACCGGGGGCTCGCACGCCGGGTTCGCGCACCAGCGCGACACCTTGTACGTAGTCAAGGTTGTACGTGCGTAGACCGAACCGGGTCGTTATGTCGACACAGTCACCCTGCGCGGGGGTGAGAACAGTACATCCCGCCGCCGACAGGGCGTCCGCGAGAGCGGCGTAGAAACCGATCAGCCGATGCGGATGACCGGTGCCGAGAAGCACCGGTTCTCGCCTGCGAGCCGCCTCTCCGAGCCGCGTCGCGAAGGCGTCGAGGGCGGCCAGGGTCCGCTCGGGATCGATCACATCATGCCCCGAAGTGTGCGACGGGTCCGCAGAAACCCCACACTTGTCCGCCATCAACTCGATCAAGTCCCGCTGCCGCCAAGTCCATTCGGGATCAAGCCCGAGCAGAACGCGAGGATCACGAGCGGCGAAGAGCCGATAACTGCGCAGACTCTCCTCACGCGAGGTGGCCACAGGCCCGGCCAGCCGGGCGGCCAACAGGTGTGCACGCAAAGCTCCGGTGCTCAACACGTCAGCGATGCTGACGCATTTGCCGCGCCTTCACCCCGAAAATCCCGAAAAGGCCGCACAGTTGGCGTAACGGCCTGGTATTTCAGCCCGTCCGGCCTTTGAGGACGAGGCCGTTCAGGCCGAAGCGGGGGCCTGGGGGCGGCTGCCCCCAGAAACGGGACGGGAAGGGGCGGAGGGGGCGAGAAAACAATGGCCAGCCCCTTACGGCAACAGCCCCCGCAACGGAAACACCGCCCGCCGAGTAGCCAGTACCGCCTGATCCAGCCGATCGGCCGGGTCGTACCCGGACTCCCAGTCCGCCCAGGCCACCGGCCACCGCCCATCAGTCATCCGCCCCGGCGCCAACTGCCGCGTACGAGCGAACACTTCCTGCCGCCACCCCTCGGGAACCAACGCCGTGGGCTCCACGGCTCGCCCCGCCGCAATGGCAACCAAATGCGTCCAGGACCGAGGCACCACATCCACCACCGCGTACCCACCCCCGCCCAGCGCGACCCACCGCCCCTCGGCGTACTCATGCGCCAGCTGATGACAGGCAACCTGCACAGCCCGCTGCGCGTCCAGCGACACCGCGAGATGCGCGAGCGGATCCTCAAAATGCGTGTCGGCCCCGTGCTGAGTAACCAGCACCTGCGGCCGAAAGTCCGCGATCAGCTCAGGCACCACGGAGTGGAACGCCCGCAGCCACCCCGCATCCCCCGTCCCGGCAGGCAGCGCGACATTGACGGCAGACCCCTCCGCGCTGTCGCCGCCCGTCTCCTCCGGCCACCCGGTCTGCGGGAACAACGTCCGCGGATGCTCATGCAGCGAGATCGTCAGAACCCGCGGATCCTCCCAGAACGCCGCCTGCACCCCGTCCCCGTGATGCACATCCACATCGATATAGGCGACCCGCTCGGCCCCCAGCTCAAGCAGCCGCGCGATGGCGAGTGAAGCGTCGTTGTAGATACAGAACCCGGACGCACCCCCCGGCATCGCATGGTGCAGCCCACCCGCGAAATTCACCGCGTGCACCGCGTCCCCGCGCCACACCGCCTCAGCCGCGCCCACCGACTGCCCGGCGATCATCGCGGACACCTCGTGCATCCCGGCGAAGGCGGGATCGTCGAGGGTCCCGAGCCCGTACGAGGTGTCGGCAGCCTCCGGGTCCACGGAAGCGGCCTTGACCGCCTCCACGTAGTCCTCACGATGCACGAGCCGCAACGTCGAATCCCCGGCCGGCTTCGCCGCGACCACATCAAGGTCCCGATCGAGCCCGAACGCGTCGACGAGCTTCCTCGTCAACACCAACCTGACCGGATCCATCGGATGATCCGGGCCAAAGTTATAGCCCGTTACTGCCTCGTCCCACATCAGCTGTGCGCGGCCGCTCATGCCCTTCACCGTATCGGTCCGGTTCAACGGCGAACGACCGGGCGTACCTCAAGGTCAGCAGAACCAACACCATGGGTACGAGCATGGCGCCCCGGTAGTTCCAGGCGTCCCCCAGCGCACCCACCAAGGGCGAACCGATCAAGAACCCCACGTAATTGAAGATATTGAGCCGCGCGATGGCCGTATCCGAAGCCCCCGGAAAGAGCCGCCCGGCAGCCGCGAAAGTCTGCGGCACGATCACACAGAGCCCCAGCCCCAGCAGGGTGAACCCGACCATCCCCACCCACGCGCCGGGTGCCACCGCCACGACACCGAATCCCAGCGCCGCGACCACCGCCCCCACCCGTACGACCGCCGCAGCCCCGAACCGCCGTACCCCGAAGTCCCCGATCGCCCGCCCCAGGAGCGTCGTGACCATATACACGTTGTACGGAACGGTCGAGAGCTGCTCCGAACTGCCCAGCACGTCCTGCAGATACTTCGCACTCCAGTTGGAGACTGTCGAGTCCCCGATATAGGCGAAGGTCATCACCAGACACAGCGGCAGCAGCAACTTGAAGACGACGGGCCCGGCCTCGCCCGCCTCCTTCGCACCAGAGGCATCATCCGCTCCGGCGCCGGCACCCCCATCGACGTACCACCGACTCCCGACAAGGACCGCAGGCAACAGGACCACCACGACCGGCAGATACAACACGAACAGCGACAGATGCCAGTGCGCCCCCGCCCACGCGAGCGAGGCCCCTACGATCCCGCCCAGGCTGTACACGGCATGGAACCCGAGCATGATGCTGCGCCCGTACGTCCGCTGGAGACTCACCCCGAGCATGTTCATGGAGGCGTCGAGCGCACCGACCGCGAGCCCGAAGGCAGCGAGCGCGATCGCCACCTCGACCACCTGGTCACCGGACCCGACCCCGAGCAGCGCAAGGAGTACGACGGGCTGCGACCACCTCAGTACGCGACTGGGCGGCACCCGCTTGACCAGCTTCTCGGTGGCCACGCTCCCGACCCCCGCCAGCACCGGCACCGCGGCGAGGAAGGCGGGCAGCAACGCGTCGGAGATTCCGTAGCGGTCCTGGATCGCCGGGATACGCGTCACGAGCAACGCGAAGCCGACGCCCTGGGCGAAGAAGCTGAACGCGAGCGAGGCCCTACCGCGCCGCAGCACATCTGTCATGGCGGCGAGCGTAGAGCCCAGGCCTACCCGTGGGTAGATCCAACCGAAGATGAATTCTGCTCAGCTCTTCAACTCGGCGCGGCCCACGGCTGATGGAGGGCAGGGTGTCTGAGGAGGACTCGCAACCGAACCCAGTCATACGAGCAGGTCAGCCAGCTCATCCATGTCGGAGAAGAGACGAGTGGCCCCCGCGAGCCGACCGGCGGGCGTCATGGCCGTGAATCCGTACACATCCATCCCAGCCGCGACGGCCGCCCGCACTCCGAGCGGACTGTCCTCCACGACGACACACTTCTCCGGCACCACACCCATCCGCTCGGCCGCGTACAGAAACAGATCCGGCGCCGGCTTCCCCCGCCCCACATCCTGCGAACTGAAGACGCGCCCCTCGTCGAACCATCGGTCGAGCCCGGTCTTCCGATGCCCCACACGAATCCGTTCATGACTCCCAGAAGAGGCCACGCAGTACGGCACCCCGTCCGCAGCCAGCTTCTCCAGCACCTGCACAGCACCCTGAACCGGCTCCAACTCCCGCTCGAAGGCGGCGAAAACCTGAGCATGGAAGACGTCATCGAAGTCCGCGGGCAGCCGCTCCCCGGTCCGCTCCTCGACCAGGTCGTGTACGCGGTGCATGGCGGCGCCCATGTAGTCGCGGAGGGACTCCTCGTACGAGGTGGGGTGCCCGAGCTCGGTGAGATACGCGGCAAGGAGAGCGTTGGAGATCGGTTCGCTGTCCACGAGGACGCCGTCGTTGTCGAAGATGATCAATTCGTAGCGCATACTGCAACATTAAAACGAGGCAACCCTGAACGCAGAAAACCCCCGTACCGTTTCCCGGTACAGGGGTTTTCTCCAAAACTTGTTCGGCGGCGTCCTACTCTCCCACAGGGTCCCCCCTGCAGTACCATCGGCGCTGTAAGGCTTAGCTTCCGGGTTCGGAATGTAACCGGGCGTTTCCCTTACGCTATGACCACCGAAACACTATGAAACTTCTCAACCGGAGCCGTGGCATGGCTACGACGGTTGTTCGTGGTTTCAGAACCAACACAGTGGACGCGAGCAACTGAGGACAAGCCCTCGGCCTATTAGTACCAGTCAGCTTCGCCCATTACTGGGCTTCCACATCTGGCCTATCAACC
>NZ_JBFBEA010000018.1:0-218420 GCF_040683495.1 Streptomyces sp. NPDC093544
TCATAAAACGCCGGACCGGGCTGAGACTCTCAGCCCGGTCCGGCGTTTTATGTATCGGACTCCCTGACGGGGCGCGGTGACCGCTCCGTAGGGTGGTCTCACTCGAACGGCTCCCTGGAAGGGAAGCGTGTGAATGTGACTCCTCCCCCTCGTGAACGAGGGGGCTTCTCACTGAACTCCGAGGAGTTTCATGACGGCCAAGCCCTGACCGCTGCCGGAGGCAGACACGAAGCCTGATGCGCCGCTTCGCGGTTCCGGCGCCCAGGATGAGCTTCCCGCCCGGCCCGAAGGCCGGGATTCCCACACAAGGAGCAGAAATGGCGATCGAGGTCGGCACCAAGGCCCTGGACTTCGAGCTCAAGGACAACCACGGCGCCACCGTGCGGCTGTCCGACTTCCGCGGCGAGAAGAACGTGGTGCTGCTCTTCTACCCGTTCGCCTTCACCGGCGTGTGCACCGGCGAGCTCTGCTCCCTGCGCGACAACCTGCCGCAGTTCACCGACCGTGACACCCAGCTGCTGGCCGTCTCCAACGACTCCATCCACACCCTGCGCGTCTTCGCCGAGCAGGAGGGCCTGGAGTACCCGCTGCTCTCCGACTTCTGGCCGCACGGCAACACTTCGCGCGCGTACGGCGTCTTCGACGAGGACAAGGGCTGCGCGGTGCGCGGCACGTTCATCATCGACAAGGAGGGCGTCGTCCGCTGGACCGTCGTCAACGCCCTGCCGGACGCGCGAGACCTGAACGAGTACGTCAAGGCACTCGACACCCTGTGATTGTTCGGTCCCAAGCCATGCAGGGTGCGGGAACCCGTCACTAGGATCGACTCGTTGATCCGATACCGAACGCAGTCGGGGCATCCCGCCCCTGGACACCAATGGAGGACTCGTGGGAGTCAGCCTCAGCAAGGGCGGCAACGTATCGCTGTCGAAGGAGGCCCCGGGACTGACCGCGGTCATCATCGGTCTGGGGTGGGACATCCGCACCACCACCGGCACCGACTTCGACCTCGACGCCAGCGCCATCCTCACGAACACGGACGGCAAGGTCAGCAGTGACGCCAACTTCGTGTTCTTCAACAACCTGAAGAGCCCGGACGGCTCGGTCGAGCACACCGGTGACAACACCACCGGTGAGGGCGAGGGCGACGACGAGCAGATCAAGGTCAACCTCGCCGGCGTCCCGGCCGACATCGAGAAGATCGTCTTCCCGGTCTCGATCTACGACGCCGAGAACCGCCAGCAGTCCTTCGGTCAGGTCCGCAACGCGTTCATTCGCGTGGTGAACCAGGCCGGCGGGGCGGAGATCGCGCGCTACGACCTGTCCGAGGACGCCTCGACGGAGACCGCCATGGTCTTCGGCGAGCTCTACCGGCACGGCGCGGAGTGGAAGTTCCGTGCCATCGGCCAGGGCTACGCCTCGGGCCTGCGCGGCATCGCGCAGGACTTCGGCGTCAACGTCTGAGTAAAAGCCTTTGGCACATCCGTCCGGCGCCGCACACTTCACGTGCGGCGCCGGACGCGCTCGGCAACCCAACGTATGACCTCGGGGAGGACCAGATCATGGGCGTCACACTCGCCAAGGGGGGCAATGTCTCCCTCTCGAAGGCCGCACCCAACCTCACGCAGGTGTTGATCGGGCTCGGCTGGGACGCGCGATCCACCACCGGAGCCGACTTCGACCTGGACGCCAGCGCACTGCTGTGCAACTCCGGCCGGGTGCTCGGCGATGAGTGGTTCGTTTTCTACAACCAGCTCAAGAGCCCCGACGGTTCGGTGGAGCACACCGGTGACAACCTCACGGGCGAGGGCGACGGCGACGACGAGTCGCTCCTGATCGACCTCTCCAAGGTTCCGGCCAATGTGGACAAGATCGTCTTCCCGGTCTCGATCCATGACGCCGACAACCGCGGCCAGACCTTCGGCCAGGTCAGCAATGCTTTCATCCGGGTCGTCAACCAGGCCGACGGCCAGGAGCTCGCCCGCTACGACCTGTCCGAGGACGCTTCCACGGAAACGGCGATGATCTTCGGCGAGGTGTACCGCTACGGAGCCGAGTGGAAGTTCCGTGCAGTGGGGCAGGGGTACGCGTCAGGCTTGCGCGGCATCGCTCTAGACTTCGGAGTCAACGTTTCGTAAAGGGTGCTCTACGCAGAGTGGCCCCGGCGAAGACGACGGAGAGCCACCTGCTGCGCCTGGAAACGAGGCGGGTGGCCCTCCGGGAGCTCGCCGACCTCGGAAGGGCGGGAGTCCGTTCATTATGCCAAGTGAACCCCAGCAATCGTCACAGCGCCTCGGCCCCGTGAGCAGTGCGCTGATGTACTGCGCTGCTCTGGCCGCCGGTGTCGTCCTGGTCGTGGCCGGTGAGGCCACCCCCGTGGAAGCTTCCGGCTACATCTCCCCGTTTCTCGTGGTCTTCGAGGGGCTGAAGGTGCGTCACTAGGCGTTCAACCCTCTCGACCTGCGAATCTCCGGATGGGATGGGCCCGGCCCTCTCGTCCGGAGAGTCGACCTCTAGACTTTGGGTCAATGTTTCGTAAAGCCGAGTACGGCGGGGGGTAAATCCCTCTCTGGACTTCGTCCGGGGGTAGCCCCCCAACTCACGATTGGGTAGCCAGTGGTCCTGAAAACCTTCGGCTGGTCGTTCGCGGTCACCGCGCTCGGCTTGGTCGCAGCGGTGTTGATCGACGGATGGACGGCGTTCGGGATCGTACTGATCCTTTCCATCCTCGAGATCTCGCTGTCCTTCGACAACGCGGTGGTCAACGCCGGAATCCTGAAGAAGATGAGCCCGTTCTGGCAAAAGATCTTCCTCACCGTCGGTGTTCTGATCGCCGTCTTCGGAATGCGGCTTGTCTTCCCCGTCGTGATCGTGGCGATCACCGCGTCGCTCAACCCCATCGACGCCGTCGACCTGGCGCTGAACGATGCGGACCGCTACCAGCAACTGGTCACCGACGCGCACCCGGCGATCGCGGCCTTCGGCGGTATGTTCCTGCTGATGATCTTCCTCGACTTCATTTTCGAGGACCGTGACATCAAGTGGCTCGGCTGGATCGAGCGCCCGCTGGCCAAGCTCGGCAAGGTCGACATGCTGTCGGTCTGCATCGCGCTGATCGTCCTGCTGCTCTCCGCGCTGTACTTCGCCTCGCACGCCCACCAGCACGGTGGCATCCACGTCAACAAGGCGGAGACGGTCCTGCTCTCCGGCGTCGGCGGTCTCATCACGTACCTGATCGTCGGCGGACTCTCCGGCTTCTTCGAGAACCGGCTGGAGGAGGAAGAGGAGCGCGAGCACGAGGCCGAGGAAGAGGCCAAGCGCGAGGGCAATCCGGTCTCCGCGGTGGCCCTCGCAGGCAAGGCCGCGTTCTTCATGTTCCTCTACCTGGAAGTCCTGGACGCGTCCTTCTCCTTCGACGGTGTCATCGGCGCCTTCGCCGTCACGAACGACATCATCCTGATGGCGCTCGGCCTCGGCATCGGTGCCATGTACGTCCGCTCGCTCACGGTCTACCTGGTTCGCCAGGGCACCCTCGACGACTACGTCTACCTGGAGCACGGCGCGCACTACGCGATCGGCGCCCTCGCGGCGATCCTGCTCGTCACCATCCGTTTCGAGATCAACGAGTTCATCACCGGCCTCACCGGTGTCGTCCTGATCGCCTGGTCCTTCTGGTCCTCCGTGCGCCGCAACAACGCGCTGGCAGCGGCCGAGGGAAAAGGTGAGAGCTCGGACGACAAGGCCGAGGTCTCGTCCGGGGTCTGACCCCGGTCCGGGTTCCGGGGTGTGACCCGGGCCTGGTTGAGGAACGCTCTGAACGGGGCGGCCGCGAGGACGAGTCCTCGCGGCCGCCCCGCGGGCATATCGAGGGAACGTGGGGGCGGGAATGGGTATTTGGCAGGACCTGTGGCGCGGGCGCTCGGCGGACTTCGACTCGGGCAGCGCGGCCAGCAACTCCATCGAGCTGACCAAGCGGAACCGCACGGTCTCACTCACCAAGCAGGGCGCGGCCACCGGCAACCTGCGCATCAACCTGTCCTGGCGGATGCGCACTTCCGACATAGGCGGGCCGCAACGCGGCAGCCTGCTGCGCCATCCCTTCCGCATGTTCAAGCCGGAAGTGGTCCAGGCGCACACCCAGAGCATGGTCAACGTCGACCTCGACCTCGGCGTCATGTACGAACTCAAGGACGGCTCCAAGGGCGTCGTCCAGCCGCTGGGCAGCTTCTTCGGCGAACTCAACGGCCCGCCGTACGTCAAACTCAGCGGCGACGACCGCTTCGGCTCGGCGTCCGGCGAGACGATCTACGTCAACCTCGACCACCGCGACGAAATCCAGCGACTCCTGGTCTTCGTCTACATCTACGACCAGACCCCCGCCTTCGACCGTACGCACGCCATCGTCACGCTCTTCCCGAGCAATGGCCCACGCGTCGAGATCAGCCTCGACGAACGCCATCCGCAAGCCCGTTCCTGCGCGGTCGTGATGATCGAGAACATCAAGGGCGAGCTGATCGTGCGCCGCGAGGTGAGGTTCGTGTACGGCTTCCAGGCCGAACTCGACCGGCTGTACGGCTGGGGACTGCAGTGGGGGCGGGGGTACAAGTCCAAGGCCGCCCGCTGACTGCGGGCGTACGGCGACCGCCGAGCGCCGCCCTTACAAGGCGGATGTCTGCCGGGCGGGCGTCAGCGCCCGATGAACTGCGGCCCCTGCGGCGGCAGTTTGAAGTCCGGGTCCGGCAGGGTGCCGACCGCCTGCGGGAAGCCGTACGCGGGCGCCGCGGCCGGCGCGGTCTGGGGCCCCGGGTAACCGTAGGCGGGCTGGCTGGACGGCTGTGGATAGCCGTACGAGGGCTGGGCCGCCGCCGGCGCCGCCTGGGGCCCGGGGTAGCCGTACGCGGGCTGCTGCGGCACCGGGGCGGGCGGCAGCTCGGGCGGCAGGGGTACGGAGGTCTCGGGGGCGGCGGCGGGCGCGGACCAAGCCGGGGAGTGGGGCATGGGGTCCGTCAGCGGGGCGGCGGCCTCCGTTTCGTCCACCAGGATCCCGTAGTCGCTCGCCAGCCCCTGCAGGCCCTCCGAGTAGCCCTCGCCCAGCGCCCGGAACTTCCAGCCCCCGTCGCGCCGGTACAGTTCGCCACAGATCAGTGCCGTCTCGGTGCCGGTCTCCGGCTTGATGTCGAAGTACGCCAGCGGTTCGGAGTCCGCGAGGGACGCGTCGTACAGCAGGATGCGCAAGCCCCGTACGCGGTCGAAGGTGACGTCCTCGGCCGATGCGACCAGCAGAATCTGTCCGACAGCGGACTCGACACCCGACAGATCCGTCTGGATGGTGTCGGTAAGGCCCTCGGTTCCGCGTTTCTTGCCGAGCAGTCTGACCTTGCCCGAGGGGTGGCGGGGCTGGTTGTAGAAGACGAAGTCCTCGTCGGATCGCACACGACCGTCGTGGCCGAGGAGCAGTGCCGAGGCATCCACGTCCGGGACACCCTGTCCGGGCGCCCAGCGCAGCACCGCGCGCACCGCTGTGGCGTCCAGCGGGACGTTCGACCCCTTCAGCATCGCGTGCGTCATGCGGTCATCCTGCCCTCTGGGGCCTGGTCAGGACAACGCGGGGGTGAAGATCCCCGGCCGGGATCGGCGAACAGTCGACATGGCTGAGTTACCAGAACTTCATGCCCGGTGGGAACCCTTGACATTGATCTATACGTACTATTACCGGCCACATCAGATCCGGCCGCCTAGCTGCCACGGGGAGTTTCATGCGTCATTTCGGTCATATCGCCCCGGAAGAGCGGCAGCGCCTCTTCTACCGGGAGCCGAGCCTCTTCACCGCCGAATCACCGGCGCATGTGCTCGCGGCGGCCCTCGGAGCCACCCTCTACAGCCCCGCGACCAGGCCGCAGCTGGCCGACGACATCGTCAAGCAGGCCGGGCGCGGAGTGGTCTCCATGGTGCTGTGCCTGGAGGACTCGATCGACGACGCCGAGGTCGTGGGCGCCGAGGAGAACCTGGTCCGGCAGTTCACCGACCTCGCAGGACGGCCGGAAACCTCCGAGCTGCCGCTGCTCTTCGTACGAGTCCGTGAACCCGAGCAGATCCCGGACCTCGTCCAGCGGTTCGGCCCGGCGGTGCGGCTGCTGTCCGGATTCGTACTGCCGAAGTTCACCGAGGAGCGGGGCGTCCCCTTCCTGGAGGCGCTCACGGCGGCCGAGAACGCGAGCGGGCGGCGCCTCTTCGCCATGCCGGTCCTCGAATCGCCCGGCCTGCTGCACCTGGAGACCCGCAGGGAGACCCTGGAGGGCATCCACCGCACGGTCACCAAGTACCGCGACCGCGTCCTCGCCCTGCGCCTCGGCGTCACCGACTTCTGCTCGGCGTACGGACTGCGCAGGGCGCCCGACATGACCGCGTACGACGTCCAGATCGTCGCCTCCGTGATCGCCGACGTGGTGAACGTGCTCGGGCGGGCCGACGGCACCGGCTTCACGGTGACCGGGCCCGTGTGGGAGTACTTCCGCGTCCAGGAACGCATGTTCAAGCCGCAGCTTCGCCGCAGCCCCTTCCAGGCGGGCGAGGTCGAGGGACTGCGCCAGTCGCTCATCGAACACGATCTGGACGGGCTGCTGCGCGAGATCGCCCTCGACCGCGCCAACGGCCTGCTCGGCAAGACCTGCATCCACCCCTCGCACGTGCCGGCCGTGCACGCGCTGTCCGTGGTCAGCCACGAGGAGTACAGCGACGCGCAGGACATCCTGCGGCCCGAGCGCTGCGGCGGAGGCGTCCTGCGGTCGGCGTACACGAACAAGATGAACGAGGTGAAGCCGCACCGCGCCTGGGCCGAGCGCACCCTTCAGCGCGCCGAGGTCTTCGGCGTCGCCAACGAGGACATCGGCTTCGTGGAGCTGCTGGCCGCGGGGCTTCCCGACTGAGGCCGGGCTTCCTTCCTGACTCGGGCCGGACTTCCCGGCTGAGACCTGAGCGGCCCGACCAGCCGTAGTGACCTTTACCGATACCGATGGGAATTGATGAGCAACGTGGTGTGGACGGGGACCTGGGTCGCTGAGCGGCTCGGTGTCGAGCTGGTCGGGGACGAGAAGCTGAGCGATCTGCTGGGGCTCGCGCTGCGGCGCAACCCCAAGCGGGCGCATCTGCTCGTGTCGAACGTGCTCGGCAAGCATGTGCCGCAGTCGCCGTCCGTGGTGTACGGGTACGGAATCGCGCTCGGCCGGCGCGTGCGGGACCTGCTGGGCGCCGAGGAGTGCCGTGCCGCGGTGGTCCTCGGCTATGCCGAGACGGCCACCGGGCTCGGCCACTGCGTCGCGGACGGCGTGGGCCTCGCGCCCTACCTGCACTCCACCCGCCGAGCCGTTCCCGGCGTCGCCAGCGCGGGCGGCTTCGAGGAGTCCCACTCGCACGCCACCTCGCATCTGCTCCTCCCCGAGAACCCGGACCTCCTCGCCGGCTCCGGCCCGCTGGTCCTCGTCGACGACGAGTTCTCCACCGGCAACACGGTCCTCAACACCATCCGCGACCTGCACGCCCGCTACCCGCGTGAGCGGTACGTGGTCGTCGCCCTGGTCGACATGCGGTCCGCCGCCGACATGGGGCGCCTGGACGAGTTCGCGCGGGAGATCGGCGCGCGGGTGGACCTGGTGACGGCGGCGTCGGGGACGGTGAAGCTTCCCGAGGGGGTGCTGGAGAAGGGGCAGGCGCTGGTCGCCGAGCAGGAGGCGGCGGCGCTCGCGGCGTCAGCAGGGCCCGCGGCACTCGCGGCACTTGCCCGCTCGCGGGCCGGGAAGGTCGCCCGAGTCGAGCTCGGCTGGCCGCGTGGCGTTCCCGACGGCGGGCGGCACGGGTTCGTGCCCGGCCAGCGAATACGCCTGGACGGCGCGCTGCCCGCCCTCGCCGCGCGGGTCGCCGGCGCGCTGCCCGACGACGCCCGGCGGGTGCTCGTACTCGGCTTCGAGGAGCTGATGTACGCGCCGCTGCGGCTGGCCCGCGAGCTGGAGCAGGTCGTGGCCGCCGAGGTGCGCTACTCCACGACCACCCGGTCCCCGGTGCTCGCCCTCGACGACCCCGGCTACGCGATACGCAGCCGGCTCGTCTTCCCCGCCCACGACAACCCGGACGACGGCCCCGGCGAGCGTTACGCCTACAACGTCGCAGGGGCCGGTTTCGACGCAGTGGTCGCCGTCGTCGACTCCACCGCCGACACCCCTGAACTGCACGCCGTGGACGGCCTGTTGGCGCAGCTCGCCGCGCACACGCCGAACGTCCTGCTCGCCGTCGTCCCTTCGTACGTCCCCGCACGGCCGTCCACCGAAAGGCCCTCCATGCTCCCCGAGCCCCTCCGCGGCCCAGCCTTCTCCTCGTACGCACCGGAAGACGTCGGCTGGCTGCTGCAGGACCTCTCGGACGTGACGCTGGAGGCGCCGACCGAGGAGCGTGAGGAGGCCATCCAGAGCGGCGGGGCGCACTACGCGGAGTCGCTGCCGGTCGAGTACCAGCCGAGCGCCCATTACCAGGAGCTGTTCCACGCGGCGCTCGACACCTCGGCCGCCCGGATCGCGCAGGCCGTCGGCGCGGTCACCGAGCTGGTGCTCGCCGAGCGGTCACCGCGCCCGGTGCTGGTGTCGCTGGCCCGCGCAGGCACCCCGGTCGGCGTCCTGATGCGCCGCTGGGCCCAGTACCGGCACGGCCTCGACCTCCCGCACTACGCCGTCTCCATCGTCCGGGGCCGCGGCATCGACGCCAACGCGCTGCGCTGGCTGGCCGCCCACCACGACCCCGCCGACGTCGTGTTCGTCGACGGCTGGACAGGCAAGGGCGCGATCACCCGCGAACTCGCCGACGCGATACGGGAGTTCGAGGAGGCTGAGGGCGTCACCGGCTTCGACCCGGAGATCGCGGTGCTCGCCGACCCGGGCTCGTGCGTACGGACGTACGGCACCCGCGAGGACTTCCTGATTCCGTCCGCCTGCCTCAACTCGACGGTGTCCGGCCTGATTTCGCGCACGGTCCTGCGCTCCGACCTCGTCGGCGAGCACGACTTCCACGGCGCGAAGTTCTACCGCGAACTCGCAGGATCCGATGTCTCCGTCGACTTCCTGGACGCCGTCGCCGCCCGGTTCGCCGACGTCGCCGACGCGGCCTGCGCCCAGGCCAAGGAGCTGCTCGCCGGCGACCGCACGCCCACCTGGGAAGGCTGGGGGGCGGTCGAGCGGATCAGCGAGGAGTACGGGATCCACGACGTGAACCTCGTCAAGCCGGGCGTCGGCGAGACCACGCGGGTGCTGCTGCGCCGCGTCCCCTGGAAGATCCTGGCCCGGGCCGGAGCGGGCGCCGACCTCGACCACGTACGGCTGCTCGCCGAACAGCGTGGGGTACCTGTCGAGGAGGTCGCCGAACTCCCGTACACCTGCGTGGGGTTGATCCACCCGAAGTTCACCCGCGGTGCGACGGGTGCCGACGGCAAGGCGGTGACGGTCTGATGTCCGAGTCTTCTGCGACTTCTGCGTCTTCCGGGACCTCCGGGGCTTCCGCGACGGTCTCGCCCAAGGTGCTCGTCGCCAGCGACCTCGACCGCACGCTCATCTACTCCGCCGCCGCCCTCGCGCTGACCATGCCGGACGCGGAGGCGCCCCGGCTGCTCTGCGTCGAGGTGCACGAGAGCAAGCCGTTGTCGTACATGACGGAGACCGCGGCCGCGCTGCTGGCCGAACTCGGCGTGGTGGCGGACTTCGTCCCCACCACGACCCGCACCCGCAAGCAGTACCAGCGCATCAGCCTGCCGGGCCCCGCCCCGAAGTACGCGATCTGTGCCAACGGCGGGCACCTGCTCGTCGACGGCGTGTCCGACCCCGACTGGCACGCGACGGTCACCGCCCGGCTGGCGAGCGAGTGCGCCTCCCTCACCGAGGTACGCGAGCACATGGAGGCCACCGCCGACCCGGCCTGGGTCCGCAAACACCGTGTCGCCGAGGACCTGTTCGCCTACCTCGTCGTCGAGCGCGAACTGCTCCCTGAGGACTGGGTCAAGGAACTCGCCGTCTGGGCCGAGAACCGCGGCTGGACCGTGTCCCTCCAGGGCCGCAAGATCTACGCCGTGCCGAAGCCGCTCACCAAGAGCGCGGCGATGTACGAGGTCGCCCGGCGCACGGGCGCGACGCTCACCCTGGCGGCGGGCGACTCTCTCCTCGACGCCGACCTCCTGCTCGCCGCCGACCGGGGATGGCGCCCGGGACACGGGGAACTGGCGGAGGCCGGTTGGACGGCGCCCACGGTCACGGCGCTTCCGGAGTTCGGGGTTGCGGCGGGGGAGCGGATATTGCGGGAGTTGTTGAGTGGGTGCGAACGC
Organism: Streptomyces sp. NPDC093544; assembly: GCF_040683495.1. NCBI lineage: Bacteria > Bacillati > Actinomycetota > Actinomycetes > Kitasatosporales > Streptomycetaceae > Streptomyces > Streptomyces sp. NPDC093544. The sequence continues at coordinate 10,355 of NZ_JBFBEA010000018.1, forward strand.
CCCTCTTAGGGGCGCGGGGAACTGCGCGACAAGCCCCCACCGTCGCGCAGCCAAAAGACAAGCCAGACAACCCCACGGGGTCTGGGGCGGAGCCCCAGGGATGGGACGGGTAGGGGCGGCGGGGGCGAAACAGCTGTAGCTCAGCCGCAGCAGCCCCCACCGCAGCAGCCGCCACCGCCACCGCCCGGGGCGGACGCCGGCGCGGAGGCCGAACCGCCCACCGCGACCGTCGACAGAAGCTTCACCGTGTCGTCATGACCGGCGGGGCAGGCCGCGGGTGCGGAGGACTCCGCCATCGGGCGGCTCTTTTCGAACGTGTCGCCGCAGGTCCGGCAGCGGTACTCGTAGCGAGGCATGGGGCACAGGTTAGCGGGCGCCCGGTGCCGCCGACGAGGGTCACCTGCGCAGCTCGCGTCGGCCGGCCCGCTGGAGGGCGAGTGCGTGGGCCTTGGCCCGCAGGCGCTGCTCGTGTTCCTGCTGCTCAGGATGGCGGGCCTTCCAGTACGGGTTGTCGTGGGGCAGGGCCGAGCCGACCCTTCCGTACATCCCGAAGAACATCAGCATGACGCCCACGACAAAGCTGAACAGCACGTTCTGGATGCGGAAGGCGAGGAAGTTGGAGCCGGTGTCGAGCAGCGCCAGGTTCACGAAGCCGCTGAGGATGAAGAGGACGCCGAGGACCATGTTGAGGGTGGAGGCGAAGTTCCCGCCGATCACCATCCCCGCGAACAGGAGCAGCCCGACGCAGATCGACAGCACGCTGAGCGCGCCGTTGGTGCTCAGCCCCGCGACCTGGTCCCCGCGGGTGTCGAAGAAGCCGACCTTGTCGATGAGGCCCAGGATGCCGAACGCGAGCAGTACGAGGCCCATCAGGCCCGCGCCGATCCGGTAGACGGTGCTGAGACGGTGATCGACGGGCAGCTGCTCGTCGAGGTTGATGCGCCGCCTGGTTCCCGGGCGAAGTACGTGTGTGGCCATGTCCGCCTCCTCACGCTGTTAGCGGAGGCCGTACGTACCTTCAGCATCCGCCCGGGGAACCTGAACCGCCACCTTCGGAGCGGTGGGGGTGTCCAGCCTCGCCGCCCCTGGGGCCGTACGGCGTGTTCGGGTCCCGCCGCCCCTGCGGCCGTACCGTGTGTTCACGCCAGCCGCCCCTGCGGCCGTACCGCGTTGTTCACGCCCCGCCGCCCCCGCAGCCGTACCCGGTTGTTCAGGCCCCGCCACCCCGGAGCCGTACCGGTGTTCAGGCCCCTCCGCCGCGCTCCTCGCGGATCTGCGAGACCACCCGTGCCACCGTCTGCCGTACCGCCTCGGTCTCGGTCAGGAAGTGCCAGTAGTCCGGGTGGCGGCCCTCCAGCGAAGTGATGGCGCGCTCCAGGCGGGCCACCGCCTCGTCGAGGGGGCGGGCCTGGCGCGGGTCGGGGGTGTTGCGGCCCGCCATGGCGAGGCGCTGGGCGTCACGGATGGCGAAGCGGGTGCGGTCGATCTCCTCCTGCGGGTTCTTCGCCACCGCGTTCAGCCGCCGCAGCCGGTCGCCCGCCGCCGAGACCGCCTCGTCGGTGTTGTTGAGCAGCGCCCGAACCGTCGACAGCAGGGAGGTCGCGTCCGGCCAGCGCTGCTCGTCGCGCGCGGTCCGCGCCTCTTTAAGCTTCAGCTCGGCCTGCCGCACGCTCTCCGCGGCCTGCTCCGGCACGTGCTGAAGGTCCTGCCAGCACTCGGCCGAGAACCGGCGCCGCAGCTCGCTCAGCACCGGCTCCACCTGCCCGGATCGCGTGGTCAGGGCCTGCGCGCGGGTACGCAGCGAGACCAGCCGGTGGTCGATCTCGGCGGCCCGCTCGGGAAGCCCCGCCGCCTCCGCCCGCACCGCCTCGGCCTCCTTCGAGACCCGCTCGGCGCGCTCCAGCGTCTCCGGCACGCCGTGCTGCCCGGCGCCCTGGTTGAGCTTGGTGAGTTCGGGGCCGAGGGCGGCCAGCCGGGCGGCGAGGTCGTCGGCCTTGAGCCCCGACCCCCGTACGCCGTCCAGCGCGTTCGAGGCGGCCAGCAGGGCCTGGCGGGCGCGCTCGACGGACGGGGCGAGCCGGGCGAGCTGCGTCTCGGCTTTGCCGAGCAGCGGCCCGAGCCCCCGCTCGAACCGGTCCAGCTCCGCTTTCACCCGGCCCAGCTCGTCCTTGGCGGCGGTCAGCTCGGTACGGGCCTGTGCGGCGACCGAGGCCTCCAGCTCGTCCCGGTCGAGATCGTGGGCGTCGACGGCGGTGATGTACTGCTGGCTGGCCTCGTCGATGCGCCTTCCCAGCGCCTCGAAGTCGGAGACGGCGCGGCGGGCCGGCGGGGAGGCGTCGACGGCCGTGATGGTCTCTATCGAGATCCGCAGGTCGCGCTGGGCGGTGTCGAGTTCGTAGAAGGCGGCCGCGGCGGCGTCCTTCGCGGCCTGTGCCTCGGCCCGCTGGCCCTCGGCTCGCCCGCCGAACCAGCGCCGGGTGCCGCCGCCCGCGAAGGCCGCGGGCAGCGCGAGCGCGACGAGCAGCGGCAGGGCCATGAGGGTCAGGGCGTCACGAGCGGCGTACGAGATGGCGTACGGGAAACCGAAACCGAAGGTGCGGCCCTCCCCGGAGCCCGTAGGCCGACCACCTTCTGCCTGCGCGCATGGCACAGACGCCGTGTACGGCTGTGAAGGTGTCGCCGTCACATCCCTCTCCCGTGTGGTGGTCCCGCCCTGCCGGTGTCATTCTCCCACCCGTTAAGGACGAACACACGGGCTGGTTAGTTCGCGGTTCGCACCGTGATCTTCCCATCGCTGGTGTGGGCGGACACCACATGCGAACTGGTGTCGTCCCGGGGCACCGACACATCCACCGAGCCGTCCCCGGTCTCCGTCGTCACCCGGTACGTCTCCTGAGGCAGCGCGATCGTGACAGAGCCGTCCTCGGTGCGGGACTCCACGAGGTCCGGTACGGCGTCGAGGTCGAGCCGTACGGAGCCGTCCTGGGTGCGCGCCTGGACGCGCCGCGAGTCGACGCCGTCCGCATGGATGGATCCGTCGGCGGTACGCAGGTCCAGCGGCCCGGCGGAGTCCCTCACCCGGACGGATCCGTCCGCCGTACGGATGCTCAGCGCGTCCTTGAACCCCTGCGCGCTCACGCTTCCGTCCTCGTTCTTCACGGTGACGGCGACGCCGCGCGGCACCACGATCCGGTGCCTGGCCGAGCAGTCGGCGACCACGCCCGAGCACTTCAGCCGCAGCACCAGCCGGTCGTCCGCCATCTTCCAGGTCACCTTGGGGTCCTCGCCGACGACGACGCTGCCCTGGAACCAGCGGGTGACCTCGACCTTGTCGGCCGTGTCCGAGTCCGCCACGACGAGGTCGAGCGCGGAGTCGTCGGAGTCGACGGTGAGCGTGCGGCCGTTCAGGGCGAAGGACCGGTGCTCGGGCTCCTTGTCGTCCCCGGCACTGGCACCGCACCCGGCGGCGAGCAGCGCCACGACGGCCACGGCGCCGGTGACGGCCACCGTGCGGGTACGCGTCGAGCGAGTACGGGTACGTACGGTGCGAGCCATGAAGATCTCCCCCTGCGAAGTACGGCAACGTGCGCCGGGCCTCTGGGGCACCTGCTCTTCCGACGCTCTTCGAACGTACGGATCCGCGGGCCGCGGGGGGATCCGGGCGGCTCCCGGATCAGGGGTAGGGGTAACCCCCGTACCGGTCGCGGGCTCGTCAGGCACCGGTCCTTGAACCGGGCCGGGGACTGGTCCCTGAACCGGTCCCCGGATACGGGTTTGCAGGGCATCCCCCCGGGCAATGTAGGCTGACGGCTCGTCCTGGGCGCGTAGCTCAGTGGTAGAGCGCCGCCCTTACAAGGCGGATGTCGGCGGTTCGAAACCGTCCGCGCCCACCAGTCTCAGGACAAGCAAGGCCCAGGTCAGCGGGGTACGAACCCGGAGATCTGGGCCTTGGGCTTTTTCCCACCTCACGTGGCGGAGCTTCTGCGGAGTCTCGGCGCCCCTCCGCGTCTCGCGGCCCACCTGCGAGCCGTTCACGATGTCGCGTACCAACTCGTCGACCGGGTGGAGGAGTGGCAGCCGGCGCTGGGCTTCGACCGCGAGGCCGTGCTCTTCGGGGCGGCCACGCATGACATAGGTAAGACGGAACACCTCGATGAACTGTCCGGGCCCGGCTCCGCGCACGAAGAGGCCGGGCGTGAACTGTTGCTGGCCCAGGGCTTCGGTGCGGAACTAACCGGTGTTCTCCGGCCCGTCCGGTTCGAGATCATGGCTGTACGGCGGTGAGACGGGCAGAGGGAAAGGCGACACCATGACGACCGAGGCGGCTCCGGGTACCGCGGACCTGGACCACGCGCGTATCCCCGACACCGTGGCCGGGGGCACCGTCATTCTGCTCAACGGCACGTCCAGTTCGGGGAAGAGCAGCATCGCCCGGGAGCTCCTCGACGTCCTCGACGGGACGTGGTTCCACATGCCGGTGGACGCCTTTCATTCGATGCGCGGCGGTAGCGAGATAGCCGACGAGGATCTTCAGGCGGAGATCGACCGCACGGCCAAGGGATTCCACCGTTCCGTCGCGGGCATGGCGGCCGGCGGCAACAATCTCGTCGTCGATCATCCGCTGAGCCGTCGTTGGCGGCTGCTCGATCTTCTCGGTCTGCTCGTGCCCGAGGACACGGTGCTGGTCGGGGTCAGGTGTCCGCTGCCCGAGCTGGAGCGCCGGGAGAGCGAGCGCGGGGACCGGCAGCCGGGACTGGCCGCCATGCAGTACGGCGAGGTGCACTCCCACGAACTGCACGATCTCGACGTCGACACCAGTCTTCACAATCCGCGGGAGTGCGCTCTTCGGGTACGGGACTTCCTGGCGGACCGCCCGCGCCCCACCGCCTTCGAGACGCTCCGGCGGACGCTTCGTATGCCTCAGCCTCTTCGGACCGTGCTGAGGGCGGACTGAGCCGTCGGGTTCGGCTGAGCCGTCGCGCTCGACTGAACCGTCGGGTTCACGCCGGGTCCTGCTGAGTGTGCTTCAGGCTCGCGCGGGCGGCGACCGTTTCCGCGGGGGTGACCTCCGACCAGAAGCGGTGGCAGGTCACGAACACGGCGAGCTCGCGCTCTCGCCGGCGGAGCTTCTCCACTTCGGCCTGCTCGTCGGAGGTCCAGCCGGGGGAGGCGGGCCGTTCCACCTTGCGCCAGCCGTTGGCGTCGCTGAAGCCGTCCAGCGGTTCGACCGACCAGGGGAGTCGCTTCAGCAGGGCCAGTAGCTCGGCCCGGACCTGATGCAGCTCCTCCTGGCCGGCCAGGAGGTCACTCGGAAAGTCATAGGTCGCAGCCACGCGGCAATGGTACGCCTGTTCGATTTTGGGATGCGAGTTCCTTCCGGGACTTCACGCGAACGGGTGGGACTGTCCTGCGCTGTCCGCGCCCATGTCGACACAGTTCCGGCGGACCCGCGCGGCCTTGGAACTGGGCCGATGTACCCCCTGCCTCCCCCGCGTACCCTCGTCCCCGTGCCAGCCTCACCCCTGCATCACGTTGCCGTCCTCGTGCTCGAGGGTGCGAAGCCTCTCGATGTCGGTATTCCTGCGCAGGTGTTCACGACCCGCGCGAGCATGCCGTACGAGGTGCGGGTGTGCGGCGCGGCGCCCGGTCTTGTGACCGGCGGCGACGGCCTGTCGTACTACGTCGCTCACGGCCTCGACGCACTTGAGTGGGCCGACATCGTCTTCGTCCCCGGCTACCGGTTCCCGGACCGCGACGACCCGCCGCAGGCCGTCGTCGATGCGCTGATCGCGGCCCATGACCGGGGCGCGCGGCTCGCCGCCATCTCGACGGGTGCCTTCGCGCTCGCCGCCACGGGCCTGCTCGACGGGAAGCGCGCCACGACGCACTGGCATTACGCGCGGGCACTCGCGGCGAAGCGTCCGCTCGTTCAGGTCGACGAGAACGTGTTGTTCGTCGACGAGGGCAGTGTGCTGACGTCGGCCGGCGCCGCCTCGGGCATCGACCTGTGCCTGCATATTCTGCGCAGCGATCTGGGGGTGTCCGCGTCGAACCACGCGGCCCGGCGGCTGGTCGCGGCCCCCTACCGCAGCGGCGGTCAGGCGCAGTACGTGCCGCGCAGTGTGCCCGAGTCGCTCGACGAGCGGTTCGCCGCCACCCGGGAGTGGGCGCTGCACCGGCTCGGTGAGCCCCTCACCCTTGAAGTGCTCGCCCGGCATGCGGCGGTGTCGCCGCGCACGTTCTCGCGACGCTTCGTCGAAGACACGGGGTACACGCCGATGCAGTGGGTCATGCGCGCCCGCATCGACGTGGCCCGCGAGCTGCTGGAGCGTTCGCAGCGGGGTGTCGAGCAGATCGCCGCCGACGTCGGTCTCGGCACCGGTGCGAATCTGCGGCTGCACTTCCAGCGCATCCTCGACACCACGCCGAGCGAGTACCGGCGCACCTTCGCCAAGGGCGAGTAGTCCACCTCCACGTGGCGCGATCCTTTCGGACCGTGGCGATCACGCCACTGTCACCGGCTGATGCCGCGCGAGAACCTGATGGCGAACCCGAAGGGACACCACTCATGACTCGCATTGCCATCAACGGATTCGGCCGCATCGGACGCAATGTGCTGCGTGCACTGCTCGAACGCGACAGCGACATCGAGGTCGTCGCCGTCAATGACCTCACGGAGCCCGCCACCCTCGCGCGGCTGCTCGCCTACGACACGACGGCGGGCCGGCTCGGCCGCCCGGTGGTCGTCGACGGGGACGCCCTCGTGGTGGACGGCCGTCGCATCACCGTGCTCGCCGAGCGCGAACCGGCGCAGCTGCCGTGGGCCGAGCTCGGCGTCGACATCGTGCTTGAGGCGACCGGCCGCTTCACGTCGGCCAAGGCCGCCCGCGCCCACATCGACGCGGGCGCGAAGCGGGTACTCGTCAGCGCGCCGGCGGACGGCGCCGATGTCACGCTCGCGTTCGGGGTCAACACCGACGCGTACGACCCGGCCGTGCACACGATCGTCTCGAACGCCTCGTGCACGACCAACGCCCTTGCCCCGCTGGCCAAGGTGCTCGACGATCTTGCCGGCATCGAGCACGGCTTCATGACGACGGTGCACGCCTACACGCAGGAGCAGAACCTCCAGGACGGCCCGCACCGCGACGCCCGCCGCGCCCGCGCCGCCGCCGTCAACATCGTGCCGACCACGACAGGCGCCGCCAAGGCGATCGGCCTCGTGCTGCCGAACCTTGAGGGCAAGCTGTCGGGCGACTCGATCCGCGTGCCGGTTCCGGTGGGATCGATCGTCGAACTCAACACGACCGTCGCCCGCGACGTGACGCGCGAGGACGTGCTGGCGGCGTACCGCGCCGCGGCTGAGGGGCCGCTCGCCGGCGTACTCGAGTACTCGGACGACCCGCTCGTGTCGTCCGACATCACGGGCAACCCCGCCTCAGCCATCTTCGACTCGGCTCTCACCCGCGTCGACGGCCGCCACATCAAGGTGGTCGCCTGGTACGACAACGAGTGGGGCTTCTCGAACCGCGTGATCGATACGCTCGAACTCCTCGCCACCGGCTGAGGGGACCGGGGCGGCCCTCCGGCGGAGGCAGCGTGCCCAGCACTTCCACGGACAGGCTCCAGTTGGCCGGCCGGGCCAACTGGAGCGCTCAGCCAGTTGCTTCCCGGCACAGCATTTCGTGACAGCGAAGGTTGATCGCCCCAGGTCAGTCCGTTGGGGCGAGCAGTGTTCGTACATGGGCTTGTCAGTTCCCGTGGCTAGGGTGATCCCTTCGGTGGGCACAGTTGGAGGGACCGCCTGTGCCTGTGAGGGGGGCGTCATGGGTGGCGGAATTCAGTGGCTTGTAGATCAGGACGACTGGCGGCACGGCGTGGTGTTCGCGCGGGGCATCGCGCCGGAGGAGCTGGGGCTGCGGATGGGGGGCGTGCCGGGATCCGTCGTGTCACCGATCACGGACACAGAGGCATGGCACATGGTCCTGGACCTGGCGACGGATGATGATGACGTTGTGCGGGTCGGCGCGTGCGGTGGTTGGTCATTCGCCGTTGAATACGGTCTGGGCGACGGGGACGCAGGCTGGCCGAGATCTCCCGAAACGGCGTGGAGGCGATCCATCTGGATCCTGCCCCGGACCATCCGCCCGCGATGTTCTCCTACGCGCGGGACGGGGCAGACGTCTGTGGTTTCGGAATTGGCGAAGAAGTCTGGCGATGGGGGGACCAGCCGAACCTGCTGCTGCCGGAGCTGATTGCGGCCGGCGTGTTGTACCCGGACGGCGAGTACGCCCGACCGGAAGACGAACCCCACCGTGACCGGGACCGCCACACGCTGTCGCTCATAGAGGCGCGATTCGGTCTCTTGCTTCCTCGCGACGACGTGGAGAAACAGCGTCTACCAGCCTTCATCATCGATTGAATTGACGGCCGTTGATCGAGGCTCGGCCATCGAGCAAGCGTCGATGGCACGCGCTCAGCCTTCCCTGTCACAGGACAGCCGGTGAGCGAGTTGATCTCTGTTTGGCGAAGGCGCGGATGTCTTCGCAGAGCGGGTGCATAGGATCGCCGGCATGGCTCTGCGACCTGTTCAGGTGAACGTAAAGGCTGTTGATGACTCGGCGGTCGGCCGGTTCTGGGGGGAGGCGCTCGGCTGGGGTGTTTCCAGCTCGGAACCCGGCGCGACCGGCGTCAAGCCCGCCGGCTTCGACTGGCTGGACCCGGTCGGCATCTGCGTCGATGTCATCGCTGTCCCGGAAGGCAAGACGACAACAAAGAACCGTGTGCACATCGATCTCGCCAGCACCTCTGTGGCCCATCAGGCGGAGTTGGTCGCGCGCCTTCAGGGTCTCGGTGCGACGCCCGCCGACGTGGGCCAGGGTGATGTGCCGTGGACGGTCCTCGCCGACCCGGAGGGCAATGAGTTCTGTGTGCTGGAGCCTCGGGAGGTCTACCGGGACACCGGGCCGATCGCCACGGTGGTGATCGACTGTGAGGATCCGCGGGTCATGGCCCGGTTCTGGGGCGCGGCGATCGACTGGACCCTGCACGAGGCGACTGACGATCATGCGGTGTTTCGCTCCGCCAAAGGCGTCGGCCCGTATTTCGAGTTCCTCCGCGTGCCCGGCGTGAAGACCGTGCCGGACCGCGTCCATCTCGACCTGTTGCCGGGCCCTGGTGACGACAAAGAGGCGGAGGTGGCACGGCTGCGGGCCCTCGGCGCCACCGACCTCGACATCGGCCAGGGCGACGTGCCGTGGACGTGCCTGGCCGACCCGGAGGGCCACGAGTTCTGCGTCCTCGCCCGGTCCTGACGCGGAGCCTCGACGACGCCCAGGCGCGTGAGGCCATCCAGGGGCGCCCGGAGTGGCTTTCAGCAAGCGCCGCCGGCGTTCCGGATCATCTGCTGGAGCACTTTCAGGGTGGTGACGTAGTCGGCATCGTCGATGCCCTGGTGGATGTGGGCGCGGATCGCCGGGGCATGCTGCTTGAAGTCGGCACGAGCCGCGTCCCCCGCCTCGGTGATCCACAGCCGGCCCTCGCTGTCGCGGGTGAGCCGGTCGTGCTCCAGGAGGACCTCCGCCTCGGCCGACAGATCGTCCTCGGGCCTGAGGTAGGAACTCATGGCCTGCTGGAGTTCGGGAACGGTCATTCCGTGGCCGTCGAGTGAGAGGTCGTTCTTCGACAGATTGCGCAGCAGCCAGAACTGGGGCTGGGTGAAGCCGTGTTCGGCCTGCCGGGCACGGGTGAACGCGATGAGGGCTTCGTAGGCCACTCCGGTCCAGTACGCGGCCGGCTGGGCGACGAGCTCGGCGTCCGAGAGGTGCTGTGTCGTCATGCGTGGCTCCCCTGTGGATGGTCGCTGACGCAAGCACCGTAGAACCTGAAGTTAAGTTGAGAGCAAGGCTGTGGGGCAGATCGCTGAGCGTCGGCCAACGTGCCGCGCCATGCGATCAGGTGATGCCTTCGCCGGGAGCGGCGGGAAGGTCGTCGAGGAAGGTTTCCGTCGGTACGTGGAAGAGGCATCCGGTGAGCGCGGTCGAGAAGTCGAGGATGCGATCGTGCACGCCCGGTCGGTCGCCGACGAACATGTTCCTCAGCATCCGTTCGGTCACCTCCGGAGTACGGGCGTAGCCGATGAAGTACGTGCCGAACTCGCCGTCGCCGACGGTGCCGAAGGGCATGTTCTCCCGCACGATCTTGAGTTCGTTGCCGTCCTCGTCGGTGATGACGTTCAGCGCCACGTGCGAGTCGACGGGCTTGACCTCGTCGGGGAGTTCGATGTTGGCCAGCTTGGTCCGCCCGATGACCTTCTCCTGCTCGTTCGACGGCAGGGCGTTCCACGCCGTCAGGTCGTGCAGGTACTTCTGGATGATCACGTAGCTGCCGCCCTTGAAGGCGTGGTCCTCGTCGCCGATGAACACGGCTTCGACCGCCGTCCCGCCTTCGGGGTTCTCGCTGCCGTCGACGAAGCCGAGCAGGTCGCGCTCGTCGAAGTACTTGAAGGCATGCACTTCGTCGACCACCGTGACCGCGCCGCTCAGCCGTTCCGCGATCAGCCGGGCCAGTTCGAAGCAGAGGTCCATACGACGGGCCCGCACGTGGAACAAGAGGTCGCCAGGCGTGGACGGGGCCCGGTGACGGTCACCGGCCAACTCCACGAACGGATGCAGCTCCCGTGGGCGCGGCCCGCTGAACAGGCGGTCCCACGCGGCCGATCCGATGCCGACGACACAGGTGAGCTCGTCGTCGGGTGCGCGGTAGGCAACCGAACGCCGCAGGCCCGAGAAGTCTTCCAGCAGATCTCGGACCGTGTCCTCGTGGCCCGGCGTAAGGGTCACCACCAGAAATACAGTGGCTCTGGCCGGTGAGACGATCACGGCCTGCGACTCAACCACGAGCCGGCCTCCTCATGAGATGCGGAAGGGTCTGTGCTGGGCGCCGCCGCCGGTCCCACCTGCCATCCTGATCGGTCCGGGAGAAAACCGCGCGGGAACGGGCCCCGACGGTGTCCGTCACCACGCGCCGCCCGGGTTCTCCTTCTGCCAACTCCACCGCCACAGCGTGCTGAGCCGGTGGTCGTGCTCGTAGCCGGCAGGCAGACGCCCCAGTCGCTCGATGGCCTCGGCAGTGCGTGGATCGTCGCGGCGGGCGAGACCGTAGGCGGCTGCCAGGCGTACGAGGAGATAGTCGTCGTCGAGCAATCCCGCCAGGCCATCGGCGACGGCCGGCGCCAGATCCTGGAACTCGGCCAGTGTCGACACGGCCGCACCCCGCGTCTCGGCATCCGGATCCTCGGCCAGCAGGAGCAGCGCCCGGGTGATGTCAGGGCGGAGGTCGTCGTCCCGCGAGGCCGCCATGCACGCGCTGAGCCGAACCTGGGTGTCCGGGTCGCGCGTGAGGGTGAGCAGTGCCGCCCTGGCGGCGGGGCTGCGGGTTCCAGCAGGGCGCGCACCGCCTCGGCGTCCCCCGTGTGAACCGCCGCTCCGAGCCGGTCGTCGGGGCCGCCCGGCTCGTGGGCCGAGCGATTCACATGCCTCGCCAGATGTTGTCGTAGGCCGCGTCCTCGACGCGTCGCCGTTGGCGTACGGCTTCCAGTTCCGTGATGGAGTCGTGGACGGCTGCCAGTACGGTCGCGATCGCGTCGTCGGTGATGCTGGTGGCCTCTTCGGGCTGCTCGTCCTGGATGCCCACGGCGGCCGCGAGGGCGGTGAGGACGGGCTCGCCCGAGGTCCAGCGGTCGGTCGCCTGGCGACGGTCCGGTGAGTCGGTCAGCTCTGTTTTGTCGGTCCGGCCGGGAATCCACCGGTGGCGTCGGGGGGTGACCTGTACGTCCGTCCCCAGGGCGGCGAGATAGGCCGAGGACAGATCACGGCCCCGGCGCCACAGCCAGTCCTCGACGGATTCGTACGGCTGCTGCCGGAGGAGCGACGACGCGGCCTCGTCCAGCAGGTGATCGTCCACGGCCACTTGCGGGCCGGGCACGATGCGGTCGTCGTCCAGGGTGAGGGCCTGGGCGCCGAGGAGGTCGACCAGTTCCGCTCCCGCGAGGGCCAGCGACAGGTCGCCCTGCTCGGCGGGACGGCTGGACGCGACGTCCATGGTGATGATCAACAGGTCCCGCGGTGTGGTCATTTTGGGCTCCATGTCTGAGACATCGGTGACGATACGTCGCCGAGGGGAGGGTCGGCATCAGGGGGCCGCATGAGGTCGCGCCGGAGAGGGATTCTTCAGGAAAGGCTGTTCAGTCCAAACTGGACAGTCTGGCCTGAAGGAATTAGCTTGGTCGCATGGACGATGACGACATCGAGGGCGCCGAGGGGATCTCCGGGTCCGCCGCCCGTGCCGCCCAAGATCTGCGCGTGGCGTTCAGCCGGCTGCGGCGGCGGATCAGGGAGGTCTCCGAGTCGGAGGACCTCACGCCTTCGCAGGTGTCCGCACTCACGCTGGTGAGCAAGAGCGGGGCAGCCACGGCCAGTGCGCTGGCGACGGCCGAAGGGGTCCGCCCGCAGTCGATGGCCGCCACGCTCGCCGCGCTCGACGAGCAGGGGTTCATCGAGCGCAACCCGGACCCGTCGGACGGCCGGCGCCAGCTCGTCACACTGACCGTCGCCGGTCGCGAGCGCGTCGAGGGCACCCGGCAGGCCCGCGAGGAGTGGCTGGCCCGGGCCTTCCAGGACCGCTGCACGGAGGCCGAACGGCAGACCGTCGTCGACGCGATGGCCGTACTGGAACGGCTCACCCGCCCGTGAACGTACTGGAACGGCTCACCCGCCCGTGAACGTACCGGAACGGCTCACCCGCCCGTGATACCGAAGCTCACCCGCTCCGCCAGGCCGCCGCGCGCGGCCCCCGCCGGCTTCGACCGGCGGCTGATCGCCCCGATGATCCTCGGGTCCATCCTCAACCCGGTCAACTCCTCGATGATCGCGGTGGCGTTGGTGCCGATCGCGGCCGCCTTCGGGGCGCCGGCCTCGGAGACGGCATGGCTTGTCTCCGCGCTCTACCTCGCGACCGCCGTCGGTCAGCCCGTCATCGGGCGGCTGGTCGACACGCACGGACCCCGTCGTCTCTACCTCATCGGCACGGCACTGGTGGGCGTCGCCGGACTGCTGGGCGCCTTCGCCCCGTCCCTCGGCGTGCTGATCGCCGCCCGGGTGCTGCTCGGATTCGGTACGTCGGCCGCGTATCCCGCGTCCATGTACCTGACCCGGAGCGAGGCCGAGCGCACCGGGATGGAGAGCCCGGCCGGTGTTCTGACCGCGCTCTCGGTCGCCAACCAGACCGTCGTCGCCATCGGCCCCACCCTGGGCGGACTGCTCATCGGCGCGGGTGGCTGGCGCGTCATCTTCACCGTCAATGTCCCGCTGTCGCTGGCCTGTCTGGTGCTCGGGGCGCTGCGGCTGCCGAAGCACCGGTACCGGACACCGCGTACGAAGCAGGCCGTGGATCTTGTGGGCATGGTCCTGTTCGCCGCGATGCTCGTCTCGCTGATGGTGTTCCTGATGAACCCGGGGATCGCCGATCTGTATCTGCTCGGGCTGACGGCCGCCGCGGGAGCGGGGTTCGTGCTGCGGGAACTGCGCGTCGCGGAGCCCTTCATCGATCTGCGGGTGCTCGGCGGCAACCTGCCCATGCTGGCCACCTTCCTGCGCCAGTTCCTGAGCTTCACCGCCGTCTACGGGTTCCTGTACGGGTTCCCGCAGTGGCTGGAGGAGGGCGGCGGGCTGCACGCGTCCGCCGCCGGACTGCTCCTGCTGCCGCTGTCGTTGAGCGCGCTGGCCGTCTCGGCTGCCACCGGACGGCGTGAGGACGTCCGCGCCAAGCTCGTCGTCGGCGGCCTCGTACAGATCGCCGCCTGTTCGCTGCTGCTGGTGGTGGGCTCCGGCAGCCCCGTCTGGCTGCTCGCCGCCGTCGGCGTCCTCATGGGCGTACCGCAGGGCCTCCTCGGCCTCGCCAACCAGAACGCCCTCTACCGGCAGGCCGACCCCGCACGCATCGGCTCCGCCGCCGGACTGCTGCGCACCTTCACCTACCTCGGCGCGATGGGCGCCTCCGCCGCCACCGCGACCTTCTTCGCCCACGGCGCCGACACCCACGGGCTGCACGGCCTGGCCCTGTTCATGCTCGCCGGAGCCGTGCTGCTCCTGGCGGTGACCCTCCTGGACCGTTCCCTCCGCACCATCACCCCCGTCACCCCCGTTTCCGGAAAGGCCTCCTGATCATGGCTCTCAGCACGCTCGACCCCCGTACCGCGCTCGTCCTCATCGACCTGCAGAACGGGGTCGTCGGGAACCCCGCCCTCGCCCCGTACCCCGCCGCCGAGGTCGTGGAGCGCGCGGGCGAACTCGCCGACGCCTTCCGCGGCCACGGCCTCCCGGTGATCCTCGTACGGGTCACCTTCGCCGCGGACGGGGCGGACGCCGTGCCCGGCCGCATCGACGGCGGCAGCCACGCCCGCACCTGGCCGGAGGGCTGGGACGTCATCGTCGACGAGCTGGCCGGGCACCCCGAGGACATCACCGTCATCAAGCGGAACTGGGGCGCCTTCCACGGCACCGACCTCGACCTGCACCTGCGCCGCCGGGGGATCACCCAGATCGTGCTGGGCGGCATCGCCACCAGCATCGGCGTGGAGTCCAGCGCCCGCGCCGCCCACGAACACGGCTACCACGTCACCCTCGCCACCGATGCCATGTCCGACCTCGACGCCGACACCCACCGCAACAGCGTCGAGCGGATCTTCCCCCGCCTCGGCGAGACGGGGACGACGGCCGAGGTCATCGAGCTGCTGGCGAAGACCCGCCCCTGACCCCCCGCGGGTGGCGACGGGTCAGTGACCCGCCGCCGCCAACTCCCGTACCAGCGCGCTCGCCACCGGCACAGGCACCCCGTACCGCTCGGCCGCCCGCAGCAACGCCCCGCCGATCGCGTCCAGTTCGAGGGGGCGGCCCGCCTCGGCGTCGCGCTGCATGGAGGACTTGGCGGCGGGCGGGAAGGAGTCGTAGCGGGCGAGGGCGGCGGCCGGGTCGGCCGGACCACCGCACGCGGCGCTGACGGCCGCCGTTTCCTCCACCAGCGCCGCCAGCTCCTCGCGGTGGAGGGTGCGTACGTCGCCCAGGGCGAGCCCGTATCGGGTGGTCAGCAGAGCGAACGGGGCGAGGAAGGACATCTTCGCCCACAGCGTTGCCGCCTCCCCGTCCTGGACGCGGGTACCCATGCCGGCCCCCTCCAGAGCTCCGGCCAGCGCGTCCAGCCGTGCGCGCTCCACCGTCTCGCCGGTCAGGTCGACCTCCGCGAAGGGGCTGCCGTGTTCGATCAGCCCCGGGGCCACCCGAGCCGACTCCACGCGGATCACCGCGGGGGCCACCCGTTCGGGGCCGTAGCGCTCGCGCAGGGCCGCCGGGTGTTCGACACCGTTCAGGAACGGTACGAGCAGGCCGTCGCCCGGCGCCTTCGCCGGGACGCGCTCCAGGGCCGCGTCGAGCACCGTGGCCTTGACCGCGATCAGACACGCGTCGACGGGCTCGCGCAGCTCGGTGTCCGCCTCGACCCGAGCCGTGAAGTCGCCGAAGTGCCCGCTGCGTACGCGGATGCCGTCCGCGCCGAGCGTCCGCGCGGTCTCGTCGCCTGCCAGGCAGATCACCCGGTGCCCGGCGCGGGTCAGCAGCGCGGCGAGCAGACCGCCGACGCCGCCGGGGCCCAGCACCGCGATCGTCATACGTGTGACTTGCGCTGTCTCCATGGTTGTTCGGTCCTCTCGTCGGTCGGTCCCCGGGAAGGGTGGCCGCCTCGGAGTGGATCATCGCAGCCGGTACGGATGTATCGATACCCCGGGGACGAGAGCCGCGGCCCGGTGTAAGCGCTGCACGGGATGTCGGCGTACGCGCGACACTGGACGTATGTGCCGCAGCATCAAGACACTCCGTCCGCCCGTGATCCCCGAAGAGGCCACCGAGGAGGAGATCCGCGCCGCCGCCCTCCAGTACGTCCGCAAGGTGTCCGGCTTCCGCGCCCCCGCCGCCCACAACCGTGAGGTCTTCGACCAGGCGGTCGAGGCGATCGCGGCGGCCACGGCCGAACTCCTGGACGGCCTGGAAGTACGCGGGACAGCAGCCCAAACCCAACGCGCCTAGGCGCCGCCGGCCGTCTCCTCGGGCACGGGCCGCCGCATCAGGTACGCCGCGCCCGCGCCCGCGCCGAACAGCGCCAGGAGCGAAACCCCTGTGGCGAGCCAGGTCGTGCCCAGCCACTGGCCGCCGAAATAGCCGAGGGCGACGCTGTACACGGCCCAGGACAGGCCCGCGAGGATCGACCAGGGCAGGAACTCGCGGACCCGGCGGTGGGCGGCGCCGGCGCCGAGCGAGACGACCGAGCGGCCGGCCGGGGCGAAGCGGGCGACCACGACCAGCGGGCCGCCGCCCCGCGCGAGGGCCGCGCCGAGACGTTCCTGCGCGCTGGTCAGGCGGCGGGAGCGGGCGATTGCCCGGTCCAGCCGTTCGCCGCCGTGCCAGGCCAGGTGGTACGCGACCAGGTCGCCCAGGACGGAGGCGGTGGCCGCGGACAGGGTGAGGAACAGGATGTCGGGCACCGCCTGCGGGACATCGCCGGTCGCGGAGCCGGCCGCGGCGGCCGTCGCGGCCATGATGACCAGCACGCCGCTCGGCAGCACCGGCAGGAAGACGTCGAGCAGGACCGACGTGGCCACCGCCACATAGATCCATGGGCTGCCTGTCAGCGACCCCACACTCTCAAGCACCCGAAACACTCCCCTGAACTTCCCCCCGTAGGCACAACCACGCCGCGGCGTAGCGGGGAGCGGCAGGGCGGCCTGTGACAGCCATACAGCGTACGCCGCGGGTGTGACAGGAGTTCCACGGGGGGCTCGTGGGGGTTCGTGCGTCTCCCGCACCACGTTCACCCGGCTGCCGCCCCCGCACGGCGCACCGCGCCGACTTCCCGTACCAACGAGAGGGGGATCGGTTCTCGCGGGGGTGCGCACAAGCCCAAGAGGAGTTGGACAGCGATGGTGGCAGGGATACTCGTCGGCGCTCTGGCGTCGGCCGTACTGGCGACGGGCGGCAGCGGCAGGGCCGCGCCCGACGGCTACTGGATGAAGACGGACGCGCGGTTCGCGCCGCCCACCGCCTTCGTCCCGTCGGCGGCACTGACGTACGACACGTCGCTCGTGCCCGCGGCCTCCCGGATCGAGGTGAGCCAGCGCACCGAGGCGAATGGCGCCACGACCGTAGGGCTGAAGGTGGAGGGCCTGAAGCCGGGGCACGTGTACGGCGTGCATGTGCACCAGAAGCCGTGCGGCGCCGAGCCGGCCGCCGCGGGCGGGCACTACCAGCACCGCAAGGACCCCGTGCAGCCGCCGACGGACCCGGCCTATGCCAACGCCGACAACGAGGTCTGGCTCGACTTCACCGCCGACGAGCGCGGCGACGGCGGGGCGAGCGCCCGGCACGACTGGAACTTCAGGCGCGGCGAGGCTTCCTCCGTGGTGCTGCACAGCGCGCCGGGCATGGCCGGCAGCAGGGTGGCCTGCTTCACGGTCCCGTTCGGGTGGGCGGCCGGGACGGGCTGAGCGGGCACGACGACGGCCGACGGCGCCCGTCCCCTCGTACGCCTTCGTACGAGGGACGGGCGCCGTCGCGCGAGCGGTCAGGCCGTGACAGGCTCCGAGGCCCGCTTCTCCGCCGGCTCCACCTGCTCCGAGGACGTGCGGGAGGCGATGAAGCGGTCGAGGCCGAAGGCGCCTGAGCCGGTGAAGACCAGCAGCAGGAAGGCCCAGCTGAACATCGCCGCGGCCTCGCCGCCGTTCTGGATCGGCCACAGGGCGCCCGACTGGTGCACATCGAAGTACGCGTACGCCATCGAGCCCGAGGCGATGAACGCGGCGGCGCGGGTGCCGAGGCCGAGCAGTACCAGGATGCCGCCGACGAACTGGATGACGGCCGCGTACCAGCCGGGCCAGGTGCCGGCGTCGATGCTGCCGCCGCCCATCGCGCCACCGAGGACTCCGAAGAGCGAGGCGGCGCCGTGGCAGGCGAAGAGCAGCCCGACGACGATGCGGAACAGGGCGATGGCGTAGGGCTGGGCGCTGTTGAGGCGTCCGGACACGGGGGGTCTCCTTCGGTCAGGGCCGGTCCGGTGGGACGGACCGGTCGTGGGGACGGAACCGAGTGAGCCACCTACGCTAGGGGCGCCTAATCAATGCTTGCAAGTTCAACATTCGGCCACTGGCCGGCTCCCGTTTGCGCTTCCGTTTCTGATTCCGCTTCGGCCGTCGCCGCATGCAGTGCCACCCGTAGCGCCTCACGCGCCACCGCGTCGGCATCCGAGAGCATGACCGAATCCACACCCGGTCTGGCCCCGGCCGCGGTCACCCAGTGCACGCCTTCCGTGGGCACGCCGAAGGCGAACCGCCGTGTGTGAGGCCGACCTTGACGGTCGATCAGACGGTAAGGGCGCGGTGTTACGTCCAGCCCTCCGGTTTCGTAACCGTCGACGGTGTGCGGGCGGCACCGGCCCGTCTTCAGCAGCCGCCCGAGCAACTCGTCCGCGGTCCGCCGTACGTCCGCTTCCGGCAGCCGCGCCTCTACGAGCGTCGTCGTGCGTACGGTCGAACCCGGCACGTCGGGGGAGTGTGCGACCCAGGCCCCGTCCTCGGCCCGCACACCGAGGCGGGGCCCGAGAACGGTCAGCACACCCGCCTCGATCAGTGCCGCCATCTCCTCGACACGCTGCCGGGGCGGCCCGATGGAGAGGAACGCGTTGAGCGGCGTATACCAACGGTCCAGGTGCTCCCGGCGTGAAGCGCCCGAAAGCCCTCCGTGGTCCACGATCCGGCGCAGCTCGTTGCGCAGGTCGCGCAGCACGTCCAGGGCGGCCTTGAGCGGGCCCTCGACATTGCCGAGCGCGGCCTCCTCGGCGTCCTCGCGCAGATATCGGAGCAGCCAGTTCCGCCAGGCGCCGGGGCCGGCGAAAACCTGTCCGGCGTAGGGGCGCGAAATGCGGTCCCAGGACCAGCGGTCGGCGGCGGGGATGCCGAACTCGGCCAGAATCGAACCCTCTTGGGTGCCGCAGTGCGGTGCGGCGAGGAACCGGTCCCTGAACCTCCTCGGCTCATGCCCCTCCAACAGCCCCTCGTAATAGACCGTTTCCACCTCCTTCGCGACCAACGGCCATATCTCGCGCAGGAAGTCCGGTGCGTCACCGGAGTCCGCGCGCTTGCGGAAGGAGGCGATCACGTCGTCGGTGAGGACGACGGGCAGATGCCGGCCGTACGGGCCCTTCGCGTTGTCGCCGCGGGCCTGGTGCGGGATGCCGCGGCGGGAGCCGGCGTACAGGCGGGGCTCGTCGCCCGAGGGAAGGTAGCGCAGGCCGCCCTGGCGGGTGCGGGTGAAGCGGCCGCCGCGGCCCGTGGTCAACAGGGCCATGTGGTCGAAGAAGTTGAGGCCGAGGCCGCGCAGCAGGACCGGCTCGCCGGGGGTGAGCGGGGAGAGGTCGACGTCGGCCGGATTGGCGGGCGCGACGCGGCGCAGGCCGTGCCGTTCGGCGTACGCGGTGAGGTGCTGCTCCGCGGGGTCCGCGAGGACCGGCAGATGGCCCTGCGCGAGGATCACGGCGGCGAGGCCGGACAGGGTGCGGCCGGTGGAGAGGGTGACCGTCTGACGGCCGTCGCGCGCGTCGTCGAGCCGGGTCGCGCGCGCGGTGTGCACCTCGACCCGCACCTCGGGCGGCGCCTCGCGCACCACCTTGCCGAAGACCCACTCCAGATAGCGGCCGTACTGGGCGCGGGTCGGATAGTCGTCGGGGCCGAGCTCGCCGCCCGCCCAGGCGTGCAGGCTCGGCCCGGGACGTATCGGCCCCGAGCAGTCCACGCTCTCGTCGGTGAAGAGGGTCACCTGAGAGGCCACGGTGTTCATGAGCAGATGCGGCGACTGCGCGGCGCGCCAGACGCGGCCGGATCCCGGTGGGGCGGGATCGACGACGTGGACCGTCAGCCGTACACCGGGCGCGAGGAGCTCCGGCACGGAGGCGCAGAGGCGCTCCAGGACGCTGGTGCCGCGCGGCCCGGCACCGACGAGGGCGACGGAGACATGCGAGGCTCTGGTGGGCGCGGCGGGCGGTGCGGACAAAGAGGTGACTCCCGGCATGTGGGGTGCAAGGCAGCGGACCGTCCGTCGGAAGCGGACGGTCCGCCTCATCATGCCGTCGTACGGTGCGGGAGCCGAGACCAGGGGCAGATCATCGGCGCCGCATGTGGGATGCCTCACGAGCATCAGGGACCACGTGCACAACAACCCTACGCAATGCGCTTATCAGGGGGTGAGTACTGATTCGTCCACCGTCTCCAGACGGGCGGCTCCACCGCGTACGACCTGTGCCTGATCGAGACGCAGGGACGCCGAACGCCCGCGCAGCGTCAGGGTCATCAGCTGGTTGCCGAACCAGGGCCCGCCGCTTCTGCCCCAGTTGACGGGCGGGTGCGCGCAGCGGCCGTGCCGGCGGAGCCGGTGTCCGATCATGCGCCCCAGCCGGCTCCAGCCGAAACGGAAGCCGAGTTTTATGTAGCGGGGGATGGAGTTGTGGACGGGGGAGCAGGTCAGCTGGAGCACGCGGGCGTCGGGTTGTGCGCCGTCGACCCAGGACGGCTCGGTGACGTAGGCGTGGTGCACGTCCCCCGACAGCACGCACACCGTGGCCGGGGCGGCGTCCCCCGACCCCACCTCGGCGATGAACTCGGTGAGCGCCACGAACGACGACGGGAACGCCGCCCAGTGCTCCAGGTCGGCCGCCCTGCGCACCTTCTCCCCGAACCGCGCCCAGCGCTCGCCCCGTTCACCCACGCACAGCGCCGCGTTCCAGGCCTCGGCGTCGTGTATGAGCGGGGGCAGCAGCCAGGGCAGGGAGGTGCCGATGAGGAGATGGTCGTACGAGCCGGACGACTCCAGCGCCTGTTCGCGCAGCCACTGCGCCTCGCCGGAGTCGATCATCCGGCGGTTCTGCTCGTCCAGGACGCGGGCCGCGCGGCTGTCGAGCATGACGACGCGGACGCGGCCGAAGTCGCGGCGGTAGCTCCAGCGGACGGAGGCGGGGTCGGCGTCCGCCCGGGCGGCGAAGGCGCGCAGGACGTCGGTACCGTCGGGGGTCTCGCGGACGGCGGCGTACAGGGGGTCCTCGGCCAGTTCGCGCGGGGAGAGATTGCCGAGGTGCTGGTGGACCCAGTACGAGGTCAGGCCGCTCAGGATCCGCTCACGCCACCACGGCGTTTCGCGCATGTCGGCGACCCAGGCGGCGCTGGTGTTCCAGTCGTCGATGACGTCGTGGTCGTCGAAGATCATGCAGCTGGGCACGGTGGACAGCAGCCAGCGGATCTCGGGGTCGAGCCAGGACTCGTAGTAGAGGCGGGTGTACTCCTCGTAGTCCGCGACCTGGTGGCCCGGAGGGTCGTCGAGGTCGCGGCGCGCGGCGATCCAACTGAGCGTGGACTGGGAGACCTCGTCCGCGTACACCTGGTCGCCCAACAGCAGCAGGACGTCCGGGCGTTCGCCTTCCGGGTCCGCGGCGATGCGGGCCGCCAGGGTGTCCAGCGCGTCGGGGCCCGCCGGGTCCTTCTCATTGTCGGGCGGCGCGGCCCAGCGGCAGGAGCCGAAGGTGACCCGGACGGTCTCGGCGTCGGGGGTGCTGACGACCGAGGGCGGGAAAGCGGAGTCGGGCAGAGGCCAGACGGGTACGTCGTCCAGCCGCACCTCGTACGCGGTCCTCGTGCCCGGGGTCAGGCCGCTCACCTGCACCAACGCGTAGTGATGTCCGGCGATCTGGAAGGTCCGGGACTCGCCGCGGGTGCCGTCGGCGCAGCGCACTTCGGCGGTGCACGGACGGCTCGCCTCGACCCAGAAGGTCGCGGACGAGCCGTCGACGTACCTCAGCAGCGGTCCCAGGCGCAGTTCCGCCAAGTTGATCAGCCTCCTCCGTCGCCCCGTACGGTACGGAACGACGGAGGTCGGCGGGGAGGTTCCGGGAACCGGTCAGTTAACAATCGCGCCGGATCAGCAGCCGCTGAGAACGGACGTCAGCTTGGTCTTCTCCGCGGTGTCGATCGAGAGGTCGTAGTAGTACTTCACCTGGACCCAGGCACGGACGTAGGTGCAGGCATAGGCGGTGCGCGACGGCATCCAGGTGGCCGGGTCCTGGTCGCCCTTCGACTGGTTCACGTTGTCCGTGACCGCGATGAGCTGCGGACGGGTCAGGTCGTTGGCGAACCCCTGGCGCTGGGCGGTGGTCCAGCTGTCGGCGCCGGAGTCCCAGGCCTCGGCCAGCGGCACGAGGTGGTCGATGTCGAGGTCGGACGCGGCGGTCCAGGTCGCGCCGTCGTAGACGGAGTACCAACTGCCGCTGGTGGACGCACAGGCGGAGTCGGTGACGACGCCCGAGCCGTCCCGCTTGAGGACCGTCTCGCGGGTGTTGCAGGTGCCGGAGATGGTGATCCAGGTGGGGAAGAGGTCGCGGTCGTAGCCGGTGCGGTCCTCGGTGGCCACGGTGAGGGAGGCGAGGTAGGTGCGGGCGGTGGCGGCGCTGACCGGGGTGGGCAGTGCGGCGGAGGCGGTCGGGCCGTTGAATATCCCGACCATGGCTATCAGACCGGTGACCGCTGCGAGTATGCTCAGCCGTCGACGCGCGTAGACCTTGGGCATGCTGACTCCGTTGGAGTGGGGGGACGTTGGGGGCGGGCGAGCACATGCTTGCGGCGGCGTGTTTCCAGGAGATGTGTGTCAGGTGAGAAGCTAGTGACGTGCGCATGACACATCAACACTTCTGAGGTACCAGAACTCCTACGCCCGCGGCGGGACCAACGGCCCTATGCGGCCCGTGCGGCCATCCCGTAGGATGGATGGCGCAGAAGGGGAGTAGCTCTTCGCCGGACCGTCGACATACTGCTCAGCTCGTCTGAGCCGGCGCCCGGAGGCAGACCTCGTTCACGCGAGGCCGGCCAGCGAGACCTTCGGCAAGCAGTGCACCGCCTGTGCCTTTCGGCGCGGGCTCCCTGTGTGCTGCCATGCCGAGGTGTCGCAGCGCAGTACAGCACTCTCGGTGGGGCAGCCCGACCGATTGAGGAATTTTGATCAGCTTCAGCGTGATGGCGCTCGTCTTCGGCGTCGTCTTCCTCGCCGAACTCCCGGACAAGACGGCCCTCGCCGGGCTCATCCTCGGCACGCGCTACCGCGCCTCGTACGTCTTCGTCGGCGTAGCCGCCGCCTTCGCCCTGCATGTCGCACTCGCCGTGGCGGCGGGCAGCGTCCTGACCCTGCTGCCGCAGCAGATCCTGCACGCGCTCACCGGCGTGCTCTTCATCGGCGGCGCCGCCGTGCTTCTGCTGAAGAAGGACGAGGACGAGGGGGAGGTCCGCAAGCCCGAGAACCAGGGCTTCTGGAAGGTCTCCGGGGCGGGCTTCATGCTCATCCTGGTCGCCGAGTTCGGTGACCTCACCCAGATCATGACGGCGAACCTCGCGGCCCGTTACGACGACCCGCTCTCCGTCGGTCTCGGCGCGGTCCTCGCGCTGTGGGCGGTCGCCGGGCTCGGCATCGTGGGCGGCAAGGCCCTGATGAAGCGGGTGCCGTTGCGGCTGGTCACCAACGTCGCGGCGGTGCTGATGCTGGGGCTCGGGTTGTGGAGCCTGTTCGAGGCGGTGACGGGGTGAGCCGCTGAAGGCCTGGTCGGAGGCGGTGGCGCTGGAGCCTCCTATTTTGTATCGTTAAGAAACAAAGTGACTCCCGCCCGCACTCCCTGACCGGCGGGCGGGGTCACCTTGTTCCTGGGGGGCCGTAACCACCCCCTTTACTGGGTCTTCCGCGTTTCTCCCGTTTCCCCCTTTCCCCCGTTTCTTACGTCTCTCGCGCTCTGGAGCATGCCGATGACGGCTCCCACCGTTCTGACCGCCCGCGCCCTCCTGCTCGACATGGACGGCACCCTCGTCAACTCGGACGCTGTCGTCGAGCGCTGCTGGCGCCGCTGGGCGGACCGGCACGGGCTGGACGGGAACGAGGTCATGAAGGTCGTCCACGGCAGGCAGGGGTACGCCTCCATGGCGGTGCTGCTGCCGAACCGGCCGATGGAGCAGAACTACGCGGACAACGCGCGGATGCTTGCCGAGGAGACCGCCGACATGGACTGCGTCGTCGCGGTCCCGGGCGCGCCGGAGTTCCTGGCCTCGCTTGCCCTCGCCGGGCTGTCGCACGCGCTCGTCACCTCCGCGGACGTGGGGCTGTCCACGGCGCGGATGGCTGCGGCCGGGCTTGCGCTTCCCGA
This sequence comes from Streptomyces sp. NPDC093544, assembly GCF_040683495.1. NCBI lineage: Bacteria > Bacillati > Actinomycetota > Actinomycetes > Kitasatosporales > Streptomycetaceae > Streptomyces > Streptomyces sp. NPDC093544. The sequence goes on from NZ_JBFBEA010000018.1 coordinate 34,676, forward strand.
TGTGCGGGTCACCGCCGAGTCCGTCGGGGCGAGCAAGCCGGATCCCGAGGGGTTCCTGAAGGGCGCGGCCGAACTCGGCGTCGCGCCCGAGGACTGTGTCGTCTTCGAGGACTCCGGGGCCGGGATCTCGGCGGGGCGTGCCGCCGGGATGCGCGTCGTCGGGGTCGGCCCTCGGGCCGGCTTCCACCGTCCCGACGCGCTCGTCTCCGACCTGACGCAGGTCCGGGTGGAGGCTCTGTGGGGCGGGGGGATTCGGCTGCATGTGGGGTGACGGTGGGCGCGCCGGTGCGGGCCACAGGTTTTCTCGCCCCCTCCGCCCCTACCCGTCCCTTGCCCCTGGGGGCTGCCGCCCCCAGACCCCCGCTGTCGGCCTGAAGGGCCTCGTCCTCAAACGCCGGACGGGCTGAAGATCTCTCGCTCGGCCGGAGCTGGAAGGTGCTGTTGCGCGGCCCGCACCCGCATGACGGCGGGAGGGGGCGTGTCGGTACGTCCAGATGCCCGTCGCGTACGTTCGCGTCACCGGACCCGTCGCTTCCTGCCCGACGTCTGATCCGGCGGCGACGGGCGGGACGTACCGGCACGCCCCCGACCCACCCACAACCCGGACCCGCCCCCGACCCACCCACGCGCCGGACGCGCCGGACCGCAGGCACGGTCACGGCTCCGACGTCTCCGCCTCCAGGCTCGCCCGGGTCGTCCGGCCGTACACGCCCAGCTCGTCGGCCGTGATCCCCCGCGCCCACTGGTAGCGGGTCACGGCGTCCTCGACCTGCCCGTTGTAGTCGCCGTCGGCTTCACCGATGTACAGGGCCAACTCGCGCAGGCGCAGCTGGAGTTCGGTGACCTCGGGGCCCTTGTCGCCGCGTTGCAGGCTCTGGGCCGCGGGCTCGTCGGCCGAGGCGTCGCCGGTGGCCTCCACCGAGCCGCCGGCGCGCTCGGTCGTGGGCGTCTGCGTGGGAGTGACCGAAGGGGACGGTGTCGCGGCAGCGCTCGACGAGGGCGGCGCCGAGGGCGACGGGCTCGTGCTGCGGGACGGAACCGGTGCGGCCGGCACCGGCGGCGCCGATGACACGCTCGCGGACGGCGACGCAGAGAAGGACGAGGGCGATCCCTCCGGCACGCTCGCCCGCACGGCGTCCGGCGCAGCCTCGTCCCGCGAGGGAGCCTCGTACGCGAAGAACCCGCTGGCCAGCCCCGCCGCAGCCACGACCGTAACCGCGGCTCCGGCGACGCCCAGGAACACGATCCGCCGCCGACGGCGGGTCGGCTCGTCGGAAGGTTCGCCGACGCCGCCCGGCCCAGCCGCCACGGACGGCACCGCGGCGAGCCGCATCGTCGCAGCCGAGGCTTCCTCAGGAAGCTCCGGCGCAGCGACGGGCACCGGCGCGTACATCGGTACCAAAGCCGTGCCCGTACCCCTACCGGTACCCGTACCCGTACCCGCGCCCCCATCCCCCGGCTCCAGCTCCACGTAAGGCCGAATCCGCAGTGGATCGAAGTCCTCCGCCGCAGCCGCCTCAGCCGTACGCGCATCCCGCAGCGCGTCCGACGCCCGCTGGGTGCAGCCGCACGACGGGGTGCCGTCCGGTGTGCGAGGCGCCGCGCACTCGGGGCAGACATGCCCGTTCGGTTCAGTCACGCGTGGGTCCCTCCCCTGTCCTCCCCCTGAGGAACTCCAGAGATTATCCGTAAGCCCCGCACGATCTCCCCGGAGCCCCCGGAATCCCGCCCTCCGCGGGAGGAGCCAGGACTCAACAGGCCATAATCGGTCACACCGATCAGGATGGGGGATGACCGAGACGCGGGGACCGGCGGGAGGTCCGCATGACCGAGGACGGGCACGGCACGGACGGCGGGCAGCCCGGGCCGCAGGGCGGGAACGCGCCGCGGGGCGTGAACGAGAGCGCCGACAGGCGACGCGACGCGGCCGCCACCGACGCCGGTGAGACGGCACACGGCCGAGTGCTCGTCTCGATCGGCGCACTGCTGCTCGGCATGCTGCTCGCCTCCCTCGACCAGACGATCGTGTCGACCGCGCTGCCGACCATCGTCAGCGACCTGGGCGGCCTGGAGCACCTGTCGTGGGTCGTCACCGCGTATCTGCTCGCGTCGACCGCGGCGACCCCGTTGTGGGGCAAGCTCGGCGACCAGTACGGCCGTAAGAGGCTTTTCCAGATCGCGATCGTGATCTTCCTGATCGGCTCCGCGCTGTGCGGCCTCGCGCAGAGCATGACGCAGCTGATCGGCTTCCGGGCGTTGCAGGGCCTGGGCGGCGGCGGACTCCTGGTGCTGTCGATGGCGATCGTCGGAGACATCGTCTCGCCGCGCGAACGCGGCAAGTACCAGGGCCTGTTCGGCGCGGTGTTCGGCACGTCGAGTGTGCTCGGCCCGCTCCTCGGCGGGTTCTTCACCGAACACCTCAGCTGGCGCTGGGTCTTCTACATCAACCTGCCCATCGGCCTCGTCGCGCTCGTCGTGATCGCGACCGTCCTGCACATCCCGGTCCGTTCCAAGAAGCACGTCATCGACTATCTCGGCACGTTCCTGATCGCCGCGGTCGCCGTCTGCCTGATCATGGTGGCCTCGCTCGGCGGCACCACCTGGGGCTGGAGCTCTCCGCAGATCATCGGCCTCGCGGTCCTGGGCGTCGTACTGGCCGTGGCCTTCGTCGCCGTGGAACGTAGGGCGGCCGAACCCGTCCTGCCGCTCAAGCTCTTCCGCATCCGCACCTTCGTCCTCGCCGCCCTCATCAGCTTCATCGTCGGCTTCTCGATGTTCGGCGCGATGACCTATCTGCCGACGTTCCTCCAGGTCGTCCAGGGCGTGACGCCGACGATGTCCGGCGTGCACCTGCTGCCGATGGTGTTCGGCCTGCTCATCGCCTCCACCGGCTCCGGACAGATCGTCAGCCGCACCGGCCGCTGGAAGGTGTTCCCCATCGCCGGTACGGGGATCATGGCCATCGGCCTGCTGCTGCTCCACCAGCTCGACGAGTTCAGCAGCACCGGCGAGATGAGCGCGTACTTCTTCGTCTTCGGCCTGGGCCTCGGCCTGGTCATGCAGGTGATGGTGCTGATCGTGCAGAACGCGGTCTCGTACGAGGATCTGGGCGTCGCCACCTCCGGCGCCACCTTCTTCCGTTCGATCGGCGCCTCGTTCGGCGTGGCCATTTTCGGCTCGCTCTTCGCGAGCCGTCTCGGCGACAAGCTGACGACCGCACTGAGTGGACAGCAGCTCCCGGCGGGCACCACCGTGGACGCGCTCAAGGCCGACCCGAAGGGCATCGCCGACCTGCCGGCCGCGCTGCGACCACCGGTCGTGCACGCGTACGCCTCCTCCATCACCGATGTCTTCCTGTACGCGGCCCCGGTCGCCCTCCTGGGCTTCGTGCTGGCCTGGTTCCTGCGCGAGGACAAGCTGCGCGGGGCGGTCACGGCGCCGGACGCCACCCAGACGCTCGCGAGCAACCCGGTGCAGCGTTCGTCGTACGACGAGGTGTGCCGGGCGCTGTCGGTGCTCGGCACCCGGGAGGGGCGGCGGGAGATCTACGAGAAGATCACCGCGCGGGCCGGCTACGACCTGCTGCCCGCCGCGAGCTGGCTGCTGCTGCGGATCAGGAAGTACGGGTGGGCCGAGCCCGCCCAGCTGTCCGAGGGCAGCGCCGTACCGCTGCCCGTCGTGATGGCCGCGGCCCGGCAGATCGAGGAGCGCAGGCTCGCCGTCCGCGAGGGACTCGACCTCGTGCTGACCGACGAGGGCCGGGAGGCCGCCGGGAAGCTGTCCAAGGCGCGTGAGGAGTCCCTGGCCGAGCTGCTCGGCGACTGGTGGAGCCCGGACCGCCCGGCCGATCTGGCCGGTCTGGTCAAGGAGTTGAACGCGGAGCTGTGCGGCTCGGACGGGGAACGCCCCCACAACGGCACGGTGCCACGCCGTACTACTTGACCCTCACAACCGCTTCTCGAACCAGTGCTCGGCGTAGACGTCGTCGTTGTGCGCCGCGGTCTCCACGTAACCGTGCCGGGCGTACAGCGCACGCGCCTCCACCAGGTCACCGCGGGTGTCGAGAATCAGCCGCTCGGCGCCGAGTCCACGGGCCGCCTCCTCGGCCGCCGCGAGGAGTACGGGGCCGCCGCCCTTGCCGCGCAGGTCCTCGCGCACGAAGACCCGCTTCAGTTCACCGGTGCTCGGGTCGAGCATCCGCACGCCCGCCGTGCCGCCCGCCTCGCCGTCGTACCGCGCGACCAGCAGTGCCCCGCCCGGCGGTACGAAGCAGTCCCCGGTGTCGGCGGCGATCTCCCGTTCCAGTTCCTCGGGGTCCGTCGGGTGCCCTTTGTGCAGCAGGTACCAGCGGTCGCTGACCTCCGTGTAGTACGCCCGCCAGAGCGCGGCGGCGACGGGGGAGTCGAATGGTTCGGGGGCGACGGTCCAGGAAGCCGGCGTACTACGGGTGGTGGTCATGGCGGTCATTGTCACGGGGTGCCGTGCCGGGCGGGCAAGCGGATTTCGGTGGACTGCCGCGCGACGCCCACTGTTTGAGAGGCGCTGTGCGGGCAACCCGGGTTGTGAACCGGCCCGCCGTTGGGTCGGGAAGACCCCCGGAAGGCACCCATGTCCACAGGCGTGATCATCGCTCTGATCGTGATCGTGGCGGCCGTTGTCGTTGTCGCGGCCGCCGTGACCCTCCTCGCTCGAAGGCCGCAGGGCGGGCGCAGCCTGCAGCGGCGCTTCGGGCCCGAATACGACCGGGCCGTCGCCCGTCACCACGGTGACGTGAAGGCCGCGGAGCAGGACCTGACCGAACGCGTGAGCCGACACGGTTCGCTGCGGGAGCGGGCGCTCGAGCCCGCGGTCCGCGACCAGTACACGGCCCGCTGGGCGGCCGCCCAGGAACGCTTTGTCGAGTCGCCGCAGAAGGCAGTGGCCGAGGCCGACCAGCTGCTCGGCGAAGTGGCCGGCGCGCGGGGATTCCCCGACGGCGGCCAGTACGACGAGCAGTACGCGGCACTCTCCGTCCACCACGGGCCCCACGTCCACGGCTACCGCCGGGTGCACCGCGCCGCGCAGGCCCGCGTCCCGGACGGCCATGGCAGTACCGAGGAGCTGCGCGAGGCCATGATCGAGGCCCGCGTCCTCTTCGAGGAACTGGTGACTGCCAACGGCCAGGACACCCCCCGTCACCGGACGGACGCGGACGGGAAGACGCCCACCGCCCGGACCACAGCCACCCGCCCCGAGGGCTCCGCCCCCGAGGGCCGATCCCACCTGCCCTGGTCGTCCAACAAACACCAGGCGAAGGGGAGTTGAGAATCGTGAAGGACATGCCAGACGACGGCACCAAGGACCCGACACGCCGCGACGAGTCACGCACGGACCCGACGCGCTCGGACCCGACACGCTCCGACCCGATGAAGGGCCGCGCCCACCCGGCACCCGGCGAGGCCTCTCCGGCCCGCGAGTTCCCGACGGGCCAGAAGTCCCCGCTGGGCGAGGATGCGAAGGCACGCCGGACGGACGACCCGGTCCGCCCCACTTCCGCCCCCGCCTCCGGCACCGCGTCCCGTGAGGGCGTCCGCACCTCTGCCGACGAGGCTGTCAGCAGCTCGCCCGGTACAGCCCGCGGGAGCGAGCCCGACGCTCGCCGAGGCACCTCCGGCACGGGGTCCCGCGAGGGCGCCGGCGTCCTCGACCGCGAGACCGGCGACAGCGCGACCCGTGACAGTGCGGCTCGTGAAAGCGAGACCCGTGACAGTGCGGCCCGTGACAGTGCGACCCGCGCGAGTGCGGACCGCGAGGGCAAGGGCGGTACGGCGGCCCACGCGCGGCCCGCCACGCAGGAGAACCGGCAGCTCCCGGACCAGGACCACGACACCCGGCTGCTCCCGCAGGACGAGTGCGACAAGTTCGAGCTGCGGCTGCGGCACGCGGTGGGTGGGTTCGTCGACGGGCCCCGGGACTCCGTGGCGGAGGCCGACCAGGTGCTGGAAGAGCTCGCCGCGCGGTTCTCGGACGCCGTCACCCGGCGGCGCAGCACGCTGCGTACGGCCTGGCAGCAGAAGACCGGCGAGAAGAAGGCCGACGAGAAGACCGGCAACGGCGCCGACACCGAGCAGCTTCGGATCGCCCTGCGGGACTACCGCGAGGTGACGGAACGCCTGCTCCGCTTCTGACCCGGTGACGGACGCGACCCACGGACGAACAACCGGCACCAGTGAGGCCGCACCCCGGACCATGTCCCGGGGCGCGGCCTCAGTCGTCACCGGGCGGCGGCGGCCGGACCTTCCCGGCGCTCGCGCCACTCCCGGACGATCTCCTCGACGTCGTACGGCTTGAGCCCGAGGGGAGGGCCGGGCGGCGGTTTGAACATGACCTCGCGGATCTTGGCGTTGATGTCCTCGACGATGCGGCGCACGACCCGCTCCGAGGGCGCCGCGGAAGCCGCCGCGAGCGCGTCCTCCGCCTCCTTGCGCAGGGCCAGCGTGGGCGGCAGCACGGACAGGCCCTCGCGGGCCATCTTCCGCTTGATCCACCACATTTCGTCGTACGACGTATCGGTGATCTCGGGCATCGGCTTGCCCGCACCGGGGAGTTCCGCGAACTCCCCGCGCGCCTCCGCTTCACGGATCTGCCGGTCTATCCACGTCTCGAAGCTGACACCGGGTGGCTTGCGCTCGGTCATGAGTCCATTGTGCAGGAGGCTGCACGCAGGGGCGACGGGGCGAACTATCATTCGGCGGCGGCGCGTCAAGCACGCTCCGTACATGGACAATTGGACCGGCGGGAACTGAAGGAGCGCACGTGCTCGAACTCACCATGGCCTCGGTCACCGGGGCGGACGCGGGTGCGACGGCCGGGATGCTGATGGCCGACGAGCCGAGTGAGCCCGGTGCCATCCTGCGGGTGGGCCGGGACAAGGCCGTGTGCCGTCTCGCGACCCCCGACGACTGGCTGTTCGTGTCCAGGGTGCATCTGGAGTTCCTGTGCGGCCCTGACGGCTCCTGGCAGGTCACCTGGCTCCAGGGCTCCAACCCCGACCCCTCCTCCGAGGTGCGCCTGACGCTGGCGGGCCAGGTGACCCAGCCCGTCCCGTACGGCGGTACGGCCAGGCTCCCCGCGGGCAGCTCCGGCGAGCTCGTCATCCTGGACCGCACCGGCCCGTACAGCGTGAACGTGGGCTTCTATCACGAGGCCTAGAGTCGGCGGGCGGTCACGCCAGTACCCGCGCCAGCGCGAACCCGTCGTACCCCTTGCTGCCGACCGTCTGGATCGCCGTACCGCTCAACTTCGGGTGTGTGGCGATCAGTTCGAGCGCGGCCCGGGTGCCCCGCACGCTCGGGTCGGTGCTACCGGCGTCGGTGACCGCGCCACCCCGTACGACGTTGTCGACGACGATCAGGCTGCCCGGCCGGGTGAGCTTGACGGCCCACTCGACGTAGTGCGGGTTGTTCACCTTGTCCGCGTCGATGAAGACGAAGTCGAAGGGCTCCGGGTTCTCCTCGGCCAGCTTCGGGAGCGACTCCAGGGCGGGCCCGACGCGCACCTCGGCGATCTTGTCGAGGCCCGCACGGGCGAGGTTGCCGCGGGCGACCTCGGCGTGTGTGGGGTCGTACTCGAAGGAGATCAGGCGGCCGTCGGCGGGGAGGGCGCGGCTCAGCCAGATCGTGCTGTAGCCGCCGAGGGTGCCGATCTCCAGGATGCGGCGGGCGCCCTGGATCTGGGCGAGGAGCTGGAGCAGCTTGCCCTGGTTCGGGGCGACGTAGATGGGTGGCAGTCCGGCCGCGTCGCTGTCGCGCAGTGCGGCGGTGAGGGCCTCGTCGGCGGGGGCGAGGAGGGTGGTGAAGTAGTCGTCGACGTCGTTCCAGAGCTGCGACTCGCTCATGCACCATGCCTTTCGTATGCCTAGTTAGATCCGCTAACTAGTCCATGAGGCGAATCTAGTCGCGGAAGCGGGGGATTGTCAGCGGGTTTCCCCGTGTCCGCGGTCGGAACTCGGTGGGGTGGCGGTGGTCCGGAGCTCGGCCCAGTGAGGGTTGGCAGTCCTTCTGTGATCTATGTCGCGGACCCGTGGTGGAAGTGAACCGATCGCGCACTATCGTCATCCGGACAAAAGATGGAAGGACGTCAGGTGAAGAGGGGGTTGCCTGCGTCTCTCACCAGAGGTGCTGCGAGCCTCATGGGGACCGGAACAAGAACCCGCGCACGGGACGCGTGGGACGAGCGGGGCGGGAGGGCCGGCGCGGCGTGGCGAATGTGGAGCACGGCGGAAGAGCGGGTAATGCCTTCGGCGGGGGGGCGGCCGAGCGGGCGAAGGCACGGCTGAGGGCTCTCCGTATCGGGCTGTGGGCGATTGCCGCGGTCCTCGCGGTACGGCAGCTCGCCGTGGTCCTGCGCACCCCGAAAGGGGAGCGGCTGACGGATCTGGAGACCTGGGTCGGCACGAACGGCGTGCTGCATGTGAAGGGGTCGTTGTACGACTCGACCCAGTTCACCGGCACCCCCTTCGGGGGACTCGTCCTCAAACCTCTCACCCGTTCGGCGGAACAGGCCCTCGGCTGGGGCTGGACCTTCGGCACCCTGCTGCTGGTCGTCGCGCTCGGCCTGGTCACGGCGCGCGCCCTGCCCAAGCCCGTGACCCGGCGGGCGTCGCTGCTCGCCGCGCCCGTCACGATCAGCCTGCTGATGCTGTCGCTGCCGGTCCGCAACACCCTCTACCTCGGCCAGACCAGCATCATCCCGGTGCTGCTCGTCCTGCTCGGCTGCTTCGCCGCACGCGGGCAGCGGGCCAGTGGCGTCCTGATCGGCCTCGCCGCCGCCCTCCAGCCCACCGTGCTGCTCTTCGCGCCGCTGCTCTGGTTCACCGGCCGCAGACGCGCCGCCGTGTCCGTGGGGGTCTCCTTCGCCGCCTGTACCGCGGTCGCGTGGGCCGCGATGGCACAGGACTCTTACACGTACTGGGTGCACCATCTGGCGGGTGTCGGCCTCGGCGGAAAGGCGGACGGCCTGGCCAACCAGTCCCTGCACGGCGCGCTGCTCCGGTTCGGACTCGAAGGCCCACTGGAGATCGGCCTGTTCCTGCTGCTCGGCATGGCCGTCGCGGTCCTCGGCCTGCGCCGGGCCGTGCGGTACGCGCGCGACGGACAGCTGCTGCTCGCCGTCGCGATCACCGGCTGTGTCGCGGTCGCCGTCTCGCCGACGACCTGGCAGCACCAGCTGCTGTGGGTGCTGCTCGCGGTGGTGGGGCGGGTCGGCAGGAAGACCTCCGACCGTTACATGTGGCCCGTCGTCGTCATCCTCGTCATGACACTGCCCGCGAAGATGCTGCTGCCGAACATGCCGGCGCTGTACCCGCTGCGCGACAACGTGGTGCTGCTCGCGGCCCTCGCCGCCGCGATCGCGGTGCCGTTCCTTTCGCTGCAGTCGCCCTACTTCCGGTCACCCGACTCCACGCTGTACGCGCCCGCCCGCCCCGCCAGGTTCAACCGCGTACCGCTGCTCCCGTCCTGGCGCAGGGCCCTCACCCGGCCCAGCCTGCTGCTCGAACTGCTGCTCATCCGCGTGTTCTACGCCGCCTACTCCTCCGTACGGCTCGCGGCGGGCGGCGGCCGTCCCGCCGCCGAGGAACACGGCCACCAGATCCACTCGCTGGAGAAGGCGCTCTTCATCGACGTCGAGCACACGGTGAACCACGCGGTCGCGGGAATTCCGTGGCTCGTGAACTTCTTCAACTTCTACTACACGTCGTTCCACTTCGTGGTGCCGCTGACAATCCTGGGAGTCCTGTACGCCCGCCGCCCGGCCGACTACCGCTGGGCCCGCTCCACGATCGGTTTCGGCACCCTGCTCGCCCTGTTCGGCTTCTGGCTGTACCCGCTGGCGCCGCCCCGTCTGATGCCGGGCCTCGGCTTCATCGACACGGTGCACGGGACGCAGGACCTCGCCAACCCCGACTTCGGCGCCCTGACCGCCGTCACCAACCAGTACGCGGCGATGCCCTCGCTGCACTTCGGCTGGGCCCTGTGGTGCGGCATCATCATCTTCGTCATGGCCCCGAAATGGTGGATGAAGGCGCTGGGTCTGCTGCATCCGCTGTTCACCCTGTCCGCGATCGTGGCCACGGGCAACCACTGGGTGCTGGACGCGGTGGGCGGGGCGGTCGTGATCGGTGCGGGCTTCGGGCTGGTCTATCTCCTGTCGGGGCCGCGCGCGGCCGTCGCCGCCAAGGACGAGTACCTGCCCGATGCCCGAGTGGCGCGGGCCGGGGAGCGTTCGTACACGGGGAGTTGACCGAAGAGCCGACTCCTGGGCGCGCTGGGGGCTCAGTTCCGCATCCGCTGTCACATTCGAGTGTTTTCGAAACATCTGTACTCAGCACTCGCTTTCGTTTGAACTGTTCATGGCAGATAGAGATCCGCCGGAGCGGGACCACTCGAATGGGAGACAGCGAATGAAGCGCAAGCTGGGTGTGGCGATAGGTATTGCGGCCCTGTGTGCCGGGGGCGCGTTCAGCATGACGGGTACGGCCTCGGCGGCCGAGTCGGGGACGCAGGCCACCTACTTCGTTCTTTACGAGGACGACAACTACGGGGGCCGGTACGCGAACTTCTCCGGTTCCGACGTCGAGCTGAACAACAAGTACTGGTCCGGCAGCACTTCTGCGTTCGCGCAGAACGGCGGCAGCTCGATGAGGAACAACACCGGTTACAGCATCGGCCTGTGGGACGTCGGCACCTCGTGCAGCGGTGCCTCGTACTCCGTGCAGCCGAACAGCGTCGACGCCGACTTCAGCAACAACAGCTTCGACAACAAGGCAAGCTGCGTGAAGTTCCTCTGATGCCTCGGGGTGGCGCCGGTTTCTCCGGCGCCACCCCGCTTTTCTCACCCGCTCCTCTCCGAGGTGAATGAATGATCAGGTACTGGCTGGTGGGAACGGTCGCCCTCGTAATGCTTGCCACGGGGTGTGCGGCGTCGCCCGGGGCAACCTCGAAAACCGTTCTCGCGGCGGCCCCTGAGCCGACGAAGGAGGTCAGGAATCTCCTTCTGCCTTACGACCACTACCAGCTGTCGGTCAACGAGATCTACCTGATCGAGAGCGCAAAAGACCTCCTGACCCGCGACTGCATGAGGAAACAGGGATACGACTGGGAAGTCATCGGCGATCGGAAGCAGTATCCCGATTTGCGCAACCGTCGCCGGTACGCGGTCATCGAGATGCCGGTCGCCACAGAGATGGGCTACAAGTCCAATGCCCGGCTGCTGGGTTCCACCGAGGTCACGGCCCAGAAGATGGACCGCGAGGCACGGATGAGCCCGGCGGCGCGGAAAGCCGCGACTGATCCCACCGACGGCTGCTACAAGCTGGCTGGGGACGAACTGGCGCGCGGAAACGCGGAGAACGAGGATCTCGTGAGCAGACTGAACTTCGAGAGCCTCGAAGAGGCGCGCAAGAGTTCACGCGTTGCGCCCGCGCTGCGTTCATGGGTGCAGTGCATGGCGGACAAGGGACACAAGTACAAGGACTTCTATGCCGCCGCCGAAGATCCTCGGTGGGCGACAGCCAAAGAGCCGTCCGATACGGAGAAGGAAACCGCGGAAGCGGATGTGACCTGCAAACAGCAGGCCGGTCTCGTGAAGGTTCTCACCGAGACGGAAACGAGCATCCAGGAGCGGGAAATCCGTGAACACAAAGCGTATTTCGAGCGCCTGGCGTCGGCAAAGGAGCGCCACCTCGCCGCCGCCCGAGCCGTAATCGACCGGGGCTGACGGGCTGACGGGGTTCACAGGGCTGACGCGGTTCACAGGGCTGACGGGGTTCACGGGTGGTCGCGGTTGAGGAACCACACGGTCCAGATCACCGCTGAACACAGCATTGCCAGCCGGAACACCAGCCACCAGCGGCTCCGGACGAAGCGCCGGGCCATCATCAGCACGGGCCGGACGAAGCGTCCGCTGCGCAGGCTCGTGGTGAGGAACTCCCGTTCCAGCGGCGTCAGATCGGCCGCCGGGCCGTCCGCCCCCATGAAGGCGTCCCGCGCGGACAGCAGGCGCGCCCCGCGGTACAGGGCGTCCGGATCCCGCTCCAGCTGTTCCCACTCCCGCGCGGACTCCGTCAGGCGCCGCTGGATGCGCAGCAGCTCGCGGTCGGTCTCCACCCAGGCCCGCAGCCGGGGCCAAGCGGTGATGAGCGCCTCGTGCGTGAGGTCCACACCGGTGCCGTCGACGGTCAACAGCCGCGCCCGGACGAGCGCTTCGAGTACGGACTCCGTGTCCTTGGACCGGACCAGCTCGGCGCGGTCTGCCGGGCGCCGGGTGTCCGGTGCCTCCTCGCCCGGGGTGATCAGCCGCAGCAGCATCGCACGGGCGAGTTCCGCCTGCGCCTCGGTGAAGCCGGCGAAGACCTCCTCCGCCGTGTGGGCCACCGCGCCCTGAACCCCGCCGAACGCCTCGTACGCGTCCAGCGTCAGGGTGCGGGCCTGGCGGCGGCGCCACAGTTCCAGCAGGGCGTGCGACATCAGGGGAAGGGCGCCGGGCTCCTGCGCCACGTCGGCGATCATCCGGCTGGTCAGCGCCCGCTCCACGACCAGTCGGCCCGCCTTGGCAGGCTTCACGATCGCGTCTCGGACCTGCTCCGAGGACATGGGACCCACCAGCAAAGTCGCCGCGTTGAGTGCCTCGACGAGGTCGCTGTGCTCGGTACATCGCCCGTAGAAGTCGGCCCGGACCGCGATGACCACGCGCAGCCGCGACCCGACGTCGCCCGAGCGGGGACGGAGCAGACCGTCGATGAACTCCGCCCGCTGCACCGGATCGTGGCAGAGGGTGAAGACCTCCTCGAACTGGTCCACTACGAGCACGGTGTCCGCGTCGCCCTCCACGGGCTGCAGCAGCGCACCGTGGGTCTGTAAGGGAGTCCCCCCTGGGGTGCAGATACGGAGGCCGGCCGGCCGTCCGTCCTCCTCGGCGAGGCTCCGCAACGCGGGCACGAGCCCCGCGCGCAGCAGCGAGGACTTGCCGCTGCCCGATGCCCCGACGAGGGCGACGAAGCGGTTTTTGCGGATCAGGCCGGCGAGGTCGTCGACCAGTTGCTCGCGCCCGAAGAACAGGGCGCCGTCCGCTGCCTCGAACCGGGCCAGCCCGCGATAGGGCGGGGGCTCGACCTCGTCGCGTGCTACGGGCAGGACGGCGAGCTCCTCGGTGAGTTCGTGCCAGCGGAGTTCCCACTCCGTCTCCCGCCCGCCGCAGGCTGCGGCGTACGCCAGGGCCACCGGCAGGGAGGGCATCCGCTCACCTGCGGCGGCACTGGACAGGGTGGGCGCGGAGTAGCCGGCACGACGGGCCATCTCCCGGTACGTAGGACTCCCGGCGCCCCTGCGCAGCTCGCGGAGTTCATGCGCGAAACGCTCCACCGGTCCCGCATCCGGGTCCAACGGCTTCTCGGAACGGCCCACTGTTTCCCCCGTCGTCCTCACTGCGCGAACCGAGCTTCACGGTACGTGTTTCGCCATTGATAGGCGGCCCGGAAGGCGGCTGACCATCAATTTTCCGGCCGGTTGACTGCGGGCTACCCCGGTCCCCCTCACTCAGGGAGTCAGCCATGGCCACGGCACAGCGCCTCGCGCCCGACAGTCATGCCGTCCGCCCTTCCGCCCGCGTGCCCGCCCCGCCCCGGCCGTCCGTCTCACGGGCCCGGAGGCCGGCGTACGTCATCGTCGCGGCCCCCGCGGTTCTCTCAGTGGTGCTCGGCCTCTGGGGTATCCGCCGTCAGGGAACGCTGTGGCAGGACGAGGCCGTGACCTACGACATGGCCCACCGCGGCCTTGGGGACCTGTGGGCGACGTTGGGTCAGGCCGACGCGGTGCACGGCCTCTACTACCTCCTGATGCACGGCGTTTTCCGGCTCTGGGAAGGCGGTCTCGTCGCTCTACGTCTGCCGTCCGTGCTGGCCATGGCCTGTGCCGCGGCAGGAGTCGCGGCGCTGGGCCGACGGCTGGCGGGGCCGCGGGCCGGACTCGCCGCGGGACTGGTGTTCGCACTGCTGCCTGTCGTCCAGCGCTATGCGCAGGAGGGCCGCTCGTACGCGTTGGTGACCGCGCTTGTCGTGGCGCAGACCTGGGTCCTGGTCAGGGCGTGCACTGAGCGTCGCCGTTCCTTGTGGGCGTATTACGCCGCGCTGTCCACGCTGTCGGGTTTGCTGCACGAGTTCGCGCTCTTGGCCCTTGGCGCCCACGGCGTGACCGTGCTCGCCGCCCGGCTGCCGCGGGCGGTCGTCGCGGCGTGGGCGGCAGCGTGCTCCTGCGCGGTGACGGTGACGGCGCCCCTGGTACTGCTCAGTCTGCGGCAGTCCCGGCAGGTTGCCTGGATCGAGGCGCCCGGGGCCGGAGATGTTCTTGGCTTCCTGCTGATCGTCGGTGTGGGACTGACCTGCGTGGCCGTGCGCCGGCGTGCGGCAACAACGCCTCGGAGATCCGGAACCGGCATCGTGGCCATGCCGCTGCTCGTGGTGCCTCCGGCGTTGCTCCTGCTGGCCGCCGCGGTCAGACCGCTCTACGTCGACCGGTACGTGTTGTACGCCCAGGCCGGTCTCTCGCTCCTCGTCGGCGCCGCACTCGACACCCTGTGGCGCACCGGGCGTCCGCGTACGGTGCTCGCGCTGATGATGGCCGCGGCGGTGGTTGCTGTGGGATCGGTGGGAACACACCTGCGCAGCCCGGCGAGCCGGGCCGACGACGTCTCGGCAGTCGCTCGCGCTCTGCGGGAGGCGGCGGCACCCGGTGATGGCGTGCTCTTCCTGCCGGCCAGCCGCCGGGTATGGACCCTCCAGCGGGAGCCGGCGTCGTACGGCCTGTTCGACATCGCGCTGGCTGCCGCACCACGCATCTCGCACACCTTGTACGGCGACGAGTTACCGCCCGCAGGCATCCGTACGGGGATGCTGCGCGTCTCACGGATCGTCGTTGTGCGTGAACCCGCGCGCGAGCGCCAGGAAGCGAACGAGCGGGAGGAGGCCAAGGAAGCAACGCTGCGCGTGTACTTCACCCGGTGTGGCAGCCGGGCTGTCGGCACGGCAAGGATCGACGTGTACGCACGTGGTGACGGCTGTTGACCCGCAGGGCACCCGTGCCGCAAGGATCAGCACGTCTCAACAGTGACCAGCCACCCACTTCTCCGGAGGACACCATCACTCAGCACCTGGATACCGCAGCGACACTCCCTGGCGACGGTGGCTCCCGGCCCGCCGAGCCTGGGGCGGCCCGGCGGTGGAGCAGGACGAGACGGGCGGTGCCGGTGGCCGTCCCGGCCGCGGCGGCACTGGCCCTGGGCCTGTGGGGGATCGACCGGCAGGACAGCATGTGGCGCGATGAGTCGGTCACTTACCAGGTGGCTCATCGGTCACTGGGTGAACTGTGGGGGCTGCTGGGCCACATCGACGCCGTGCACGGCGTGTACTACCTCCTCATGCACGCGGTGTTCGCAGTATGGGACGGCGGCCTCCTGGCCCTGCGGCTGCCCTCGACGGTGGCGACTGCCTTGGCGGCGGCGGGAGTCGGGGCGATCGGCGCAAGGCTGGCGGGACGCCGGGCAGGCACGCTCGCGGGGCTCGTCCTGGTGCTGTTGCCGGTCACGCAGCAGTACGCGCAGGAGGGCCGTTCGTACGCGCTGGTCACCGCCGGTGTCACCTGGGCGACGTACTTCTTCGTGCGCGGCACTGGCGAATCCCGCGGCGGCTGGTGGACGGCGTACGCCCTCACGCTCGGCCTCGCCTGCTGGCTGCACGAGTTCGCGGCCCTGGCACTGGTGGCCCACGGGTTGACGTTGTGGTGGTCTCGCGTGCCGCGGCAGGTCTGGCGGAGCTGGGGGATCGCGGCGGCCTGTGTGGCGGCGAGTCTGCTGCCCCTGGCGGTGGCAAGTGCGGCGCAGGCGGAACAGCAACTGGGTTGGCTCGGGCGCCCCAGCCTGAGCGCGTGGCTGCAGTTCCTGGTGATCTCGGGCGTGGGCGTGTTGCTCTCCAGGCTCCTCGTGCGCGGGCTCGCGGGCACGGCCTCCGCCGACGCCGACGCCGACGCCGTCGCCCTGGTCCGACTGTCCGTACCCCTGTTGATCGCCCCGACAGGCCTGCTGATGGCGATCTCGCTCGTCAAGCCGTGGTATGTCGACCGGTACGTGCTGTACACCATGACGGGACTGGCGTTGCCTGCCGGGGCCGCGCTGGGGTGGGCGATCACCCGACTTCACCGGCTCGCCCCCGCCGTCCGTGTGTTGACAGCCTGTCTGCTGGCCGGGGCAGCGGCCGCAGTTCTGTTGCCGTGGTCGCTGTCGGTGCGTTCGCCCGAGAGCCGTAAGGACGACGTCGTCGCGGTCGCGCACGCCGTGGAGAAGTCCGCGCGAGAGGGTGACGGCGTTCTGTTCATGCCTGCCCGGCGCCGCGAGTGGTTGCTGTCGTACCCGTCCGTGTACGGGCGCCTGGACGACCTCGCCCTCGATGAGTCCCCGGCGGCCTCGCACACTCTCCAGGGGACCGAACTCTCCGCCGAGGCGATCCGGCGGAGCATCCTGGCCGCGGATCGCGTCATTGCACTGACCGACCCTCCGGGGCAGCCGCTCGACCCCTTCGCACAGGAGGTGGTCAAACGGCAGACGCTGAAGGCGTACTTCGAGGTCTGCGAGCGAACCCAGGTGTTGGGCGCGCAGATTGTCGTCTACGCCCGCCCGGGGCACTGTGTGCGGTGATGACGAGGCGTCAGCAGTGCGAGATGTCCGCAGTGGTGCCCGCGCAGCATGGAATCGCTTCACGATGTCCGGTCGAGGTCGTCGTCGATTTTCCCTTTCGGCATCACTCCCCTAGTTCCGGCGCCAGCGGTGGGTGGATGGTTCGAGCCTAGTGAAATGTCCCGAATCTGGAGGTGCGTTTAGTGATTTAAGTTGTCTATGCCCAGTTTGTGCACCCCTCATTGTTTTCCGCCGTGAAAAAATGATCTAGCGAGGAGAAGGACCCCCGTGTGACGATCTCGATCGGACGGTGGCGGGGTCTCTGCTGCCCCCGTCCATTCATGCCGCCGATCGACGACCAGGTCGGTGGAATGTCGGCGGTGACGTCAGGGGGATGGATGATTTCTGTCTGTTTAGGTCCAGATGCGCTTGTGGGTGCCACGTTCGCGGTTTCTCCGCTGGCCCAAATTGGATTCCTGCTGAATTTCGGGCGGATGGCCGCGGACGGCGGGCGCCGGATGGATCAGGTCGCGGTCAATGAGACTTTGATCCGCCATGACTTACGCATACTCTTGGCGATACGCCGCGAAATAGGAACGTACGCGCCAGGTTTCATGTTCGCGAGTGGGGAGCCTGGCTCGCTGGACACGGAATTGCATCAGGTGGCCTCGACTCCGAGCGGTAGGGTCGCGCGTCAGATGAGCAGGTTCCTGAAGCATTCGC
Organism: Streptomyces sp. NPDC093544; assembly: GCF_040683495.1. NCBI lineage: Bacteria > Bacillati > Actinomycetota > Actinomycetes > Kitasatosporales > Streptomycetaceae > Streptomyces > Streptomyces sp. NPDC093544. The sequence continues at coordinate 52,100 of NZ_JBFBEA010000018.1, forward strand.
ACGCGGGGGAACAGTCGGCATCTGCCGAAATGCGGACGATACTGGCCGCTCTGGAATCCGGGGAGCGTTCGTTCGCCCAGCGAGTCGCCTCGGAGTTGGAGCAGTTCTGGCTGGAGTTCATGTCGGGCCGGTGGAACGCCATGCGCGCCCTGATGGAGGGGGACATCCGGCATCGGGCCGCCTCCATGGCTCGGCGCGGGCTGAGCGCCACTCTCAACTCCCTGCACCCGGCGTTCTCTTACGGCTCTGGGGCGCTCCAGATTCGCGACGAACATACGTGGCGGGTGTTTGAATCCAAGAGGATCGTGCTTCATCCGTCGCCGCTGGCCGCGACGTGGGTTCTCCGTGCCGACCCGTGGGGTGAGGACGGGACCCACCTTGCCTACCCGGTGGGGGCCGCGCCGAAGAGCGATATTCCTTTGGGGGAGTCCGCGGTGGTGGATCCGCTGGGCAAGGTGATCGGGCAGGCCCGGCTTCTGCTGTTGGCGGACCTGGCGAGTTCCCGGACCACCACGGAGCTCGCCGAACGGCACCACATGACCGCGTCGACGGTGTCGTACCACCTGCTCCGGCTTCACCGTGTGGGTCTGCTGAGCCGGACGCGGGAAGGCAGCAGGGTGTACTACCAGCGGACGCCCGATGCCGACAGCCTCGTCGCCCGCCGCGAGCGCTGGACGGCGTCCAAGTCGGCGAGGAGAACCGGCGTCGGGGGCGCGGTTCCCTCCCCTCGGCCACCGAAGGAGGCCATGTCCGCCGGTTGGCGTCCTGTCGGCGCGGGTGCCATCGGCCTCGATGGAGGCAGACGCAGGCCATAGCGGACCACTGCCGTCGCACGCCGGGTGGGCCCGGCGGCCGGAGGGCCGTCGGCCCGAGTCGGGGGCGCCGGGCCAAGGTGCCAGGCATCGCCGTGCTCGCGCTCGACGTTCAGATGGAGAGGGTCGACGAACGGCGGCAGCGCTTTGGTGCCTGCGTACCGCCGGTGGTTGTTCCGGCGCCGGGGTTCAGCGCAGGGTGAGTGGGGTTTCGGATTCGACGCGGGTCAGTTTCTCCGGGTTGCGGACGTAGTAGAGGCCGGTGATGCGGGCGTTCTCGACACGGATCGCCATGATGCCGTCGATCTCGCCGTCCAGGTGTACGAGGAGTGCCGGGTTGCCGTTGACCACGGTGGGCGCGACGGTGATCGGGCGTTCGTGCCTGCCCAGACCGCCGACCATGAAGCGGACGACCTTCTCGGCGCCGCTGATCGGTCGCAGCGCGGCCTGCTTGATACCGCCGCCGTCGCTCATCAGGACGACCTCAGGGGCGAGCACATCGAGGAGACCCTGAAGGTCGCTGGATTCCAGCGCGCGCTGGAACGACTCCAGAACCGCCCGGGTCCTGCTCGCGGAGACCACCTCGCGAGGGCGGCGGGCGTCGACGTGCAGGCGGGCGCGGTGGGCGATCTGGCGGACGGCCGCGGGGCTCTTGTCGACGGCGGCCGCGATCTCGTCGTAGCTGACGTCGAACACCTCGCGCAGCACGAAGACGGCGCGCTCGGTCGGCGACAGCGTTTCGAGGACGAGCATGAGCGCCATCGACACACTCTCGGCCAGCTCGACGTCGTCGGCCACGTCCGGCGTGGTGAGCAGGGGCTCGGGCAGCCAGGAGCCGACGTACAGCTCCCTGCGGCGCTTCATCGTGCGCAGCCGGTTGAGCGCCTGCCGGGTCGTGATCCGGACCAGGTAGGCGCGCTCGTCGCGCACCTGCCCCAGGTCGACCTCGACCCATCGCAGCCAGGTCTCCTGGAGGACGTCCTCGGCGTCGGCCGCCGATCCGAGCATTTCGTAGGCGACGGTGAAGAGCAGGTTGCGGTGGGCGACGAACGTCTCGGTCGCGGGATCAGTGGCGTGGTCGCTCATATCTCGGCTCCCCTCCTTGGCGGCCGACCCTGATCGCCGACAGCCTTCAAGCAGCATGCGTCCTGCTCAGGATGCCCGTTCAGTGGTGGTCGGCGCCTTGTCGCGGTTGGCCTGCAGCAGCTGTCGGCGCTTGTCGTCCTTCATCCACCGGTCGCGCGCACCGGGCTTGCGCGCCTCGTAAGCCAGCTGCCAGACGGTGCCCTTGCAGATGAACTCCTTGATCTTCGCGCCCGGGCGACCGCCGAGGTAGAACTTCTTGGCGGTGTCAGCCTTGTCGGCGTACTGAAAGATGCCGGCGTGACGACCCAGGCTGACGCACATGCTGACGAACCCCACGTCGATGGGCGCGGGTTGCTCACCGGCGATCCGGCTGAGCACTGTCTCGGCGGCCTGCGGGCCCAGCTGAACCGCGGCCTGGCAGCTCATCCGGAACGGCAGGTCCGACGGTGCCGCCGAATCCCCGGCCGCGACGATGCGTACGTCGTCCACGCTCGTCAACGTCTCGTCCGTCCGCAGGCGGCCCAAGGCGTCGGTGCTCAGCCCGCTGCGCGTGGCCAGGTCCGGCACACCGAACCCGGCGGTCCAGATGGTCACCTCGCTCGGCAGCTCGCGGTCGTCGCCGAGCCGCACGGCATCGCGAGTCACCGCTGTCACCTTCGCACCGGGGCCTTCGAGCACGGTCACACCGAGCTTGCCCAGCCGCTGGGCGACCGAGCGTCGACCCCGAGGGTGCAGGTACGGGCCGAGGACCTCGCCGCAGGCCAGGGTCACGGTGCGGCCCAGCTCCGCCAGCTCGGCGGCGGTCTCGATGCCGAGTGGACCGGCTCCGACCACCGTCACCGGGGCTGTTGCGGGCGCGGCGTCGAGGACCGGCCGCAGCCGCTGCGCCTCCTCCAGGCTGCCGATCGGGTACGCGAACTCGGCCGCTCCAGGCACGTGCCAGTCGGCGCTGCCACTGCCCACCGCGTAGATCAGGTAGTCGTAGCGGACCGTGCCGCCGGTCGCCAGCGTCACGCCGCGCTCGGCGGCGTCGATCCGTGTCACGGTGTCGACCACCAGCCGGACGCCCTTGGCCAGGACCTTTCGGTAGTCGACGACCGCGTCGTGGGAACCGCCCACCAGTTGGTGCAGGCGGATCCGCTCGACGAAGGCCGGGCGCGGGTTGATCAGAGTCACTGTCACGTCGTCGCGCTGCGTCAGACGGCTGGCCGCCATGACGCCGGCGTATCCGCCGCCGATCACGACCACATCGGTGTTCTCAGCCATGGTGTCTCCTTCGTTTCAAGGGTTCGGCCTCAAGACACCGCGTGACCGATCCCTGTGACAGCGTATGAGATAGATCACTCTGAGGCACTCACGAAGAGTGGCAGCAGTATTCAGCGTGGTCAGCGGGGAGCGGCGGCCAGGCGTTCCTGGAGCCTGGCATGGCGGAACTGGTAGGCCGGGCCCGTCGCCCGCAGGAGGTTGCGGCGCCGGGCGTCCTCCAGGAAGGACATCAGGCGTACGGGGGTGCCCTCGGCGGCGGAGAGTTGTACGGCGGTCAGGGCTGTGGCGACTCCCAGGTTGGTCACCGGGCCTGCGGTGAGCCCTGCCCACAGGCCCGCGCCGACGCCGACCGGGGCACCGGCCCAGAAACCGTTCGTCCACGTGGCGACGGGGACGATGAGCACGGCGACCGAGAGGCCGACCAGGAGACCGAGGAGGAGTCTCAGCCTGATGTGGTGCAGCCATACATCCCGGGGGCCGATGGACCGCGTGTCCACCACAGGAGGACTGCTGTGGTCCCTCCTGACCCCGTCGAACCAGGATCCCGTTCCGACGCCGATGAAGGTTCCGGCGACGAGTTCGTAGCCACGGCCGTAGACCAGGGTCGTGCCGAAGCCGGTCGGCGCCGTGCAGAGGAAGCAGAGCCAGGCGGGCAGCGTGTGGTCCGTCAGCAGGCCGAAGGTGAGCCAGACCCCGACCGCCGTCATGAGCCACTGGACGACACCCGCCCGGACAGCCGACCGGCTGAAGATGTCACGCCACCCGGCGCTCGGCAGCGGCTGCGGGTCGCCGCTGCGGCGGTTGAGCCGGGCGGCGGCGAACCCGCTCGCGAGCGCGGCCACGGGCCCCAGCACGCACGCCCATACGGGACCGGACATCCGCCAGATCATGGGGAAGGCGAGCACTCCGTACAGCAGGCCGACGACGGTCCCGACGGCGATCGCCCTGGGGCGGCGGTCCGCCCAGCTGGGGATGTGCCACCAGAGCAGGTCGTGCGTGTCCTGCTCGGTGAGGCGGACGGCCAGGTGGCGCAGTGCGCGGTCGGCCGCCTCGGGGGAGTGGCGGGGGCGCGGCCGTCCCGGCCGGGCGGTGTACGCGGCGGTGACCGCGTGGTCGAGGAGATGGTCCTCGATGGAGCGGGCGGTGGGGAAGCGGCCGGTGTCGAGGAGTTCGTCGACCGGGTCGGTGTCGCCGTAGACGTCGCGGAGGAGGCTGATCGCGAGGGGGCCGGACAAGGCCTGGGCGAGGGTGCTCGCGGGTGCGTCCAGGAGTCCGCGCGCCAGTGCGTCCCAAGAGGGCGGGGGCAGCTCGGGCAGCGGGTTGAGGAGGTACGCGGCGGCGTCGGCGGGGCGTACCGGCAGGATCTCCAGCGCGAGGGCACCGCTCAGCCGGGCCCGCTTGGCGGTGAGGACGGCCTCCTTGGCACGGGAGACCAGTACGAGGCGGAAGTCGGCGGACTCCAGTGCGCTCACCATGGCGGTGCGCAGCTTGCCTCTGACCTCGTCCAGCGCGTCGAGGAACAGCGCGATGCGGCCGGCCTCAAGCAGTTCGAGCGCGCGGGCGCGGCCGTCCCTGCCACGGAACAGCGTGTACTCGCGGGAGAGGCGGCCCGCCGCCCACTCGGCCGGGCTCTCGGCGGCGGGGTCCCAGCCGTGCAGCGAGAGCATCACCGGTACGGGGATGAGGGCGCGGCGGTCGGGCGGCGCCGTGTTCGCGCGGTACCGGAGCGCGTCGAGGAGCAGGAGGACCGCGGCAGCCGTCTTTCCCGCGGCCGGAGGGCCGACGAGGAGGAGACGGCCGGAGGCCAGCCCGCCGTAAGCGGCGTGCAGTTCGGTCAGACCGCCGCCCTGGCGCAGGCCGTCGCGGGTGACTGCCGCCAGCCCCGGCAGCGGGGTGAAGCGGGCGCGGCCCCCTTCGGCGGTGGCTCCGGTGACCTTGCCCGCCGCCTTGCGGACACTCACCTGCCACCGCACGGGCAGCGGGGCGGGTTCCAGGAGGCGGCGGAGTCCGGCCTCCTGTTCCCACTGGCGGCGCACCGCGGCGGCCAGTTCGTCGGCGGACGCGTCGAGCGGCGAGAGCGGGGTGACGTCGTAGCGGACGTTCATGGTGTTTCCGGCGCCGACCTGGAGGGCGGTGGGGCCGTGGAACACGTTGCCGGAGACCTGCGCCGGTCCGTCCGGGCGTTCTGTCGGTCTGTCCGAGCCGGGGTCGGTCATCCGGCGGACCCGAAGTGGTTGTCCTGCTGGTTGTGATCGCCGACCTGGAGAGCGGTGGGGCCGCTGAACGTGTTGCCGGACACCACGCCCCGGCCGGGCGACCGATCCGCCGACTCCTCGGCCAGCGCCCGCAGTTCGGCGACGAACCGCTCACGCTCCTCCTGCCCCAGACTCTCCAGCAGCGCCTCGAACCGCCCTTGCCACAGCCCCACTTGAAGGTCCCGAACCGTCCCGGACTCCTCCTCGTCCGCCGCGTCCAGCACGGCGGCCGTCCGGTCGAGCCGCTCCAACGCGTCGCTCTCCCGCGCGGGATCCCCACGGCCGATGACCCTGGCGCACCGATCCCGGAACACGGTCCACAAGTCCGAACTGGCGCTCTGCACAACCGTCGTACCCGCCGCCGCAGCCGCGGCGACCATCGCCTCCGCCAACATCTCCAGCCGCCCCCCTGAACAACCGTCACGTCTTCGACGGGACCATAGTTCCTCCCCAGCACTCGAACCACACCGTCTTGCCCTCGCCGGTCGGCTCCACCCCCCACTCGTCGGCCGTGGCCTCGACCAGGACGAGGCCACGGCCGCCTTCCGAGTCGCTGTCGGGGGCCGAGACGGTCGGGAGGTCGGCGGAGCTGTCCGACACCTCGACGCGGACGCCGTACGGCTGCCGCAGGACCAGCAACTCGCAGCACCGGTCCGGGACATGGCGCAGGACGTTGGCGAGCAGTTCGGTGACCGCCAGGCCGACGGGGTCGGTCAGCTCGGGCATCTCCCAGTAGCGGAGGTACGCGCGGACGATGCGCCGGACGTGACCGGCCGAGTGTTCGCCGACCGTGAAGCGCATGCCGTACCGGACGGGTGGGGGAGGGATGAGTTCGTTCACAGGACGAGCGTGACGGCCACTCGCTACGCTGAGCTACCAACCGAACACAACTGACTCGCGGGCCGAGTTGGGCGAGAGGGGCCGTGCGTGACCAACATCAGCGTCCTCGACCCGGGCGCGTCGCCGCTCCACTACTACGGCTTTGAGCTGCGGCGGCACCGGGAGGCCGCCGGGCTCACGCAGAAGGAGTTCGGAGACGTCATCAACTACACCGGGTCGCTGGTGGGACAGATCGAGACGGCCAGGAAGCTGCCGACGGATGTGTTCAGCGAGCGGGCGGACGCGGCGCTGGGGACCGGGGGGTTGTTGTCGCGGTTGGTGGGGCTGGTGTTGCGGAGTCAGCTGCCTGGGTGGTTTCAGCAGGTGGCGGAGCTTGAGGCGCGGGCGGCAGAGATCTCCGTGTTCCAGCCGCAGTTGGTGCATGGCCTGTTGCAGACCGAGGCGTACGCACGGGCCGTGCTCGGTGCCGTGGACGACAGTGACCTGGACAACCGGACCGCCGCGCGCCTGGCACGACAGCGCATCCTGGAGAAGGGCAAGCCGCCCGTGTTCTGGACGGTGGTGAGCGAGGCGGTGCTTTACCAGGAGATCGGCGGTCCGGAGGTCATGCGCGGCCAACTCACGCGACTGTTGTACTTCGAGCGGACCCCGCGCGTGAACATCCAGGTGCTGCCGTTCAAGGTGGGTGTCCATGCTGGGCTGATGGGTTCCTTCGACCTCTTCCGCTTCGTTAGCGATCCGACCATCGTCTACAGCGAGGACTACGACTCGGGGCATCCGACCGCAAATCCTGACGCGGTCGAGTCCCGGTCACTCCGTTACGATCATTTGCAGGCTGCAGCCCTGTCCGTCAAAGACTCGGCGACGCTGATCCGGCACGTGATGGAGGAACGCTATGGAGAGCAACTCCCGTCTGACCGGCGCCCGGTGGCGTAAGTCGAGTTACAGCGGTGACACGGGCGGCTCGTGCGTCGAGTGCGCCCCGCTCGGCCCCCTGGCGTGGCGCAAGTCGACGTACAGCAGCGACCAGGGCGGCGACTGCGTCGAGATCGCCTCAACCCCCTGCGCCACCATCGCCGTTCGTGACTCCAAAGTCCCCGACGGCCCCGCCCTCACCCTGACCTCGGCCGCCTTCACCGCCTTCGTCGCTCAGTTCTAGTGGCGGGACCGGGGTCTGTACGCGTGATGATCCAGGCGCGGTCGCCGCGACCCGCGGTGTGCTGCCATGCGACAGGAAGATCCGGTCCAGGTGGTGCTTCAGGACCGCGGCGGCGGACTCCGGGCTGCGCTGGCCGACCAGGATGCTGGTGCCGAGCCCCGCGGACATGGCGAGCAGGCTGATCGCCTCCAGTCGCGCGTCCATGTCGGGTCGGGTGAGGCGAGCGTCCTGTGCCTGCTGGAGCAGCTCGGTCACGGCGTTCTCGGCGGCATCGGGGTTCTTGATGAAGGGCTGGGCGGCGAGCGCCTCGTCGGTCACGGCCAGAACGGCGTACGAGGTGTAGACGAGGTGGAAGGTGCGGCTCTCTTCGTCGGTCGGCAATGAGGTCATGAGCAACGCCTCGATCACCGCGCGGGGTCCTGGGTTGTCCCCTGCGGCCCGCACCCGGGCGGCGGTCCGCTCGCCGAATCCGGCGGTCAGGTGGTGCAGCCCGTAGAGCAGCAACTGCTCCTTGGTCTGGAAGTAGTACTGGACCAGCCGGAGCGACACACCCGCCTCGGCCGCCACGTCGCGCATCCCCACGGCGTGCAGGCCGCGCCGCCCGGCGACCCGAACGAGCGCCTCGGCGATCTCAGTACGCCGCTCCTCATGGTCCACGCGTTTGGGCATCGGCCACGTCTCCGCTCGTTCGTTCTGTTGGTCCGGCTTTGGCCAGGCCCTTTTCATGATACGACCGTACCGTCAACGTGGTACGGTCGTATCACGAAAAACGTACCTCGGAGGTGGCCCGCCGTGCCTGAAACCACGACCCGCGCCCGGAACGATGTCGGCCGGTATGTGAACGACGCCCTGCGTGACCGCTACTTCGCGGCCTGCGACGCGGTGTACGCCATGGGGGCGCCCGCCCTCGCGGAGACGGATGTGCAGACCTCCTTCGGCACCACGCACGTGTACCGGTACGGCCCCGCAGAACCCGCCGCCGAGTCCCGCACCCCCATCGTCCTGGTGCACGGGGCGAGCAGCTGCTCCGCCATGTGGTATCCGAACACCGCCGCGCTCAGCGCCGGCCGCCCGGTCTACGCGATCGACACCCCGGGTGATCCCGGGCGCAGCGTGCAGCGCGAACCCATCTACCAACCCGAGCGCGCAGCAGAGTGGCTCGACGAGACGCTGACCGGCCTCGGCCTCGACCGCGTCCACCTCATCGGCTCCTCCTACGGCGGCTGGCTCGCCCTGAACCAGGCGCACCGCAAGCCCGGCCGCCTCGCCTCGGTCACGCTCCTCGACCCCGGCGGGCTGGAGAAGGTGGGCCTCCGCTTCTTTGCCTGGATCTTCGCCGGTCTCTTCGCGACCTTCGCACCCAAGGCGCTGCGTCCGCGCCTGGCGTCCTGGCTGCAGCAGCCCGTGCTCATCGTTCCTGAGCTGCGCGTGATGATCAGGTCCGGTGTCCGCGCCTACCGCATACGCCGCCCGGCTCCGCGCCCTCTCGCCGAGGACGAACTGCGCACCATCCGCACCCCGCTCTATCTGGTGCTCGGTAGCCGGAGTCTCCTCGTGCACCCGAAGCGGCAAGTGGAGCGCGTCCCGCGCCTGATTCCGGGCGCCCGCGCCGAGATCGTCTCGAACACAGGGCACGGACCGCAGATTGACCACGCGGAGCAGACCAACAGTTGGATGCTGAGCTTCGTGGACTCCGTCGACTGACGGCCTGGCCGGCGCCGGGCGATCCGTCGACTACCCGGCCGGCGATGCGAGCCGAGCCCCTGGCCCCGGTCAGGACCGGACTGCCGCCACTATCTCCTTCGTCGTCACCACCCGGGCGAAGCCCCCGCCGTGCAGCGTCACGGCCGTCGCCCGCGCCAGTTCGTCGGCCGTCAGGTGCCAGCCGAACGGGCCGGTCTCGTCGAAGGTGTATGTGGCGTCGAAGGCGAACAGGACGTCGTAGCCGAGGTTGCCGCCCATGCGGGCGGTCGTCTCCGCGCACATGTTGGTCTGGATTCCGGCGACGGCGATCTGGGTGATGCCGGCGGCCTTGAGCCAGGCGTCCAGGTCCGGGGTGCCGTAGAACGCCGAGTTCACCGTCTTGGTGATGAACAGTTCCGGGCCCTTGCCCAGTCCGCGCCGCTGCTCGACGTACTCCTTGAAGTCGTTGCCCTGCTGTCCGGGCCGCAGCGGCGAGTCCGGCTTGGTCGAGTCGTGGCGTACGAAGACGACCGGGCGGCCGGTGTCCTGCCAGGTGGCGATGAGGGAGGCGATGTTCTCGTCGGCGGCGGGGTTGTTGCGTGGGCCCCAGGACTCCGGTTCGTCGAAGCCCTGCTGTACGTCCACCACTACCAGCGCCGCGTTCTCTGTGATCTCCATGGGGACCATCGTGCCGCGATCCGCACGTTCGGCCCAGGAGGCAGGAAGCCAGCGTTCGATGGTTTACTGCCAGAGTGGCTCAGTCGACGACACAGTCTCATCGCATCGCCCTCCTCGCCTTCCCCGGCGTCCGGGCCTTCGACGTCAGCGTGATCACCGAGGTGTGGGGGGTGGACCGTACCGACCGTGGCGTACCCGCGTTTGACCTGCGACGGGTCGCCGTCGACCCCGCTCCCGTGGCGATGCTCGGTGGGCTCGCGGTCACTCCGGACCGGACGCTGGCGTGGCTGCCCAGGGCCGAGCTGATCGTGGTGCCGGGGCTCGATGATCACGTGACGCTCGCGCCCGAACCCGTACTGGAGGCGCTGCGGCGTGCCCATGCCCGGGGGACGACCATTGCGGCGCTGTGCGGCGGCGCCTTCACGCTGGCGCAGGCGGGGTTGCTGGACGGCCGGCGCGCGCTGACGCACTGGAATCTGATCGACCAGTTGCGGCAGCGGCATCCGGGGGTGCGGGTCGAGCAGGACGCGTTGTTCGTCGAGGACGGCAACATCTGGACGGCCGCGGGGACGGCCGCCGGGATCGATCTGTGCCTGCATCTCGTCCGTACCGCTCATGGTGCGGAGGCCGCGGCGGCGGTGGCCCGTTCGATGGTGACGGCGCCGTTCAGGACCGGTACCCAGGCGCAGTTCATCGAGCATCCGGTCGCACCGGCGGACCCGGACGCCGACGCGCTGGCCGCCGTACGGGAGTACGCGCTCGGGCATCTCCACGAGCCGCTCACCGTGCCTCGGCTCGCCGCCCGTGCCGGGATGTCACCGCGTTCGTTCGCGCGGCACTTCGTGGCGGCCACCGGGTCAACTCCGGTGCGCTGGTTGCTGGATCAGCGCGTCGCGGCCGCGCAGAGGCTGCTGGAGGGGACCGGCCTGGCCATGCCCGAGGTGGCCCGCCGGGCGGGCTTCGGCAGTGAGGTCACGATGCGGCAGCACTTCGCGACGAGGCTGGCGACGAGCCCGCGCGCGTACCGTGCGTCGTTCGCAGGGGCAGGCGGAGAGGGCGAGGGCGGGGGAGGCAGGGGCGGGGCGTAGGGACGGTGGGTGCCCCTGCCTCCCACGAGACGGGCCGACGGTGCCGGGAGGTCGTCGGCCCGAGCGCGGTGGGGCGTTACGTGTGGCTGACCTGGAGTTCCTTGACGCCGTTGAGCCAGGCCGAGCGGAGGCGGCGGGGGTCGCCGGAGAGGCGGAGGTTCGGCATGGCGTCGGCGATGGCGTTGAAGATGAGGTCGATTTCGAGGGTGGCGAGGGACTTGCCGAGGCAGAAGTGCGGGCCTCCGCCGCCGAAGCCGAGGTGGGGGTTGGGGTCGCGGGTGATGTCGAAGAGTTCCGGCCGGTCGAAGACTTCAGGGTCGTTGTTGGCGGAGGAGTAGAAGATGCCGACGCGTTGGCCCTTCTTGATCTGCTGTCCGCCCAGTTCGGTGTCCTGGGTCGCGGTGCGCTGGAAGGAGACGACGGGGGTCGCCCAGCGGACGATCTCCTCGGCGGTCGTCTTCGGGCGCTCGCGCTTGTAGAGGTCCCACTGGTCGGGGTGGGTGAGGAAGGCGTGCATGCCGTGGGTGATGGCGTTGCGGGTCGTCTCGTTGCCGGCGACGGCCAACAGCAGGACGAAGAAGCCGAATTCGTCGGAGGCCAGGTTGCCTTCGTCCTCCGCCGCCACCAGTGTGCTGACGATGTCCTTGGCCGGGCACTGCTTGCGGTCGGCGGCCAGGTTCATGGCGTACGAGATGAGTTCGGTGGCCGACTCGGCGCCGACCTCCTCGGTGATCGCGTACTCCGGATCGTCGTACGCCACCATCTTGTTGGACCAGTCGAAGATCTTGGCCCGGTCGTCCTGCGGGACGCCGATGAGCTCCGCGATGGCCTGGAGGGGCAGTTCGCCGGCGACCTGGGTGACGAAGTCGAAGGCGCCGTCGGGGCCCGCGCCCGCGAGCGCGCTCTCGACGATCGAACCGGCCCTGGCGCGCAGGGCGTTCTCCAGTGAGCGGATCGCGCGCGGGGTGAAGCCGCGCTGCACGATCTGGCGGACCCGGGTGTGCTCGGGCGGGTCCATGTTGAGCATGATCAGCCGCTGGACCTCTATCGTCTCGCGCCGCATGTGCTCGTTGAAGCGGATGACGGCGGTGTTGAGGAACGAGGAGAAGAGCTCGGGGTGCGTGGAGACATACTTGACGTCCGCGTGCCGCGCCACGGCCCAGTAGCCGTCGTCCTCGAAGCCCGCGATACCGGGCTGTTGGGGGATCCAGTGGACCGGTTCGGTCGCGCGCAGCTCGGCGAACTCCGGGAGGGGCACGCGGTGGTGCAGCAGATCGGGGTCGGTGAAATCGAACCCGTCGGGCAGCGCTGGACAGGGCATCGGCAACTCCCGCCGTTCAGACGGCCTTCTGGTCTTCTCGGTAGACCCTGACGGTTCTGACTCTTCTGACGGCCCATCAGGGACTGGAAACTGCCGTGAAGGTAGTAACGGGTTCTATAACTCGCAAGGGGCACGACAGCCCGAATCGCGTGCGGGATTCGTACGGAACGCGACTTCCACGGCTGCACGACCCTTGCGGCACCGGGGGTTCGCTCAGCAGACTGCACACAGAACTAGAACGCGTACTAGTTCGGCGCGGCGGGTGGCCGGGACGCCCGCGCCGCGCGGGTGGACAGGCCCAAGGAGAGGACGAGCCCCCATGGTCGCGGAACCCGTCATCGTCGAAGCCGTACGCACCCCCATTGGCAAGCGCGGAGGCGCGCTGGCCAATCTGCACCCCGCCTACCTCCTGGGCGAGACCTACCGTGAACTCCTAGGTCGCACCGGGATCCAGGCCGACTGTGTCGAGCAGATCGTCGGCGGCACGGTGACCCACGCCGGCGAACAGTCCATGAACCCCGCCCGTATCGCCTGGCTCACCATGGGCCTGCCGTACGAGACCGCCGCGACGACGGTCGACTGTCAGTGCGGCTCCTCGCAGCAGGCCTCGCACATGGTCGCCAACATGGTCGCGGCGGGCGTCATCGACGTCGGGATCTCCTGCGGCGTCGAGGCGATGTCGCGGGTGCCGCTGGGGTCCGGGTCCAAGCACGGGCCGGGCAAGCCGTTCCCCGACGAGTGGAACGTCGACCTGCCGAACCAGTTCGAGGCGGCGGAACGCATCGCGCGCAATCGCGGTCTGACCCGCGAGAACGTGGACTCGCTCGGGCTGATCTCGCAGGAGCGCGCTGCCAATGCCTGGTCCGAGGAACGCTTCAAGCGCGAGACCTTCGCCGTACAGGTACCCACGACGGAGGAGGAGCAGCGGGCGGGCCAGGGCATGTGGCGCCTCGTCGATCGCGACGAAGGTCTTCGCGACACGTCGATGGAGGCACTGGCGAAGCTGAAGCCGGTCATGCCCACGGCCGTCCACACGGCCGGCAACTCCTCCCAGATCTCCGACGGCGCCTCCGCGATCATGTGGGCGTCCAAGCGGATGGCCCGCGCGCTGAAGCTGCGCCCGCGGGCGCGGATCGTCGCCCAGGCGCTGGTCGGCGCCGACCCGCACTTCCATCTCGACGGGCCGATCGACGCGACGCGCGCGGTGCTCGGGAAGGCCGGCATGTCGCTGAACGACATCGACATCGTCGAGATCAACGAGGCCTTCGCGTCAGTGGTGTTGAGCTGGGCACAGGTCTTCGAACAGGACCTGGAGAAGGTCAACGTCAACGGCGGCGGGATCGCCCTCGGGCATCCGGTGGGGGCGACGGGGGCACGGCTGATCACCACGGCCTTGCATGAACTGGAGCGGCGGGACAAGGAGTTCGCGCTGGTGACGATGTGCGCGGGCGGGGGACTGGCCACCGGGACGATCATTCAGCGGTTGTAGTCGAGACGCATTCAGCGGTGGTAGTCGAGACGCCGTGAGCGCGGCCGGGGTGGCCGGCTCGCATCAGCCGGCCGGGCGGTCGTCAGCCCGGTCGGCGTACTCCTGCGAGCTCGGTCGGCGTAGTCCCGCGATGAGGAGTCCGACGAGTCGACGGGCGTCGTAGTGGGGGTCGTTGTGGGCGCCGACGCAGAGGTTTCCGACGCCGCGCATGAGCTCGTAGGCCTGTACGTCGGAGCGGATCTCGCCGGAAGCGGCTGCTGCGTCCAGTAGTTGGGTGCAGACGGGCACGAGGCGGTCGAGGAAGTAGGTGTGCAGCGTTTCGAAGCCGGCGCTGTCGGACTGCAACGCGGCGGCGAGTCCGTGTTTGGTGACCAGGAAATCCACGAAGAGGTTGATCCATTGCCCCAGTGCGGCGTGCGGGGTCGCGCTGGTCGCCAGCAGGGCCGGTCCGGCCTCGGCGCAGGCGTCGACCTGGTGCCGGTAGACGGCGATGATGAGATCCGCGCGGGTCGGGAAGTGGCGGTAGATCGTGCCGAGGCCGACACCGGCCTTGGCCGCGATGTCGCGTACCGGCGCTTCCACGCCTGAGGTGACGAAGACCGCGGCGGCCGCGTCGAGCAGGGTCTCCTTGTTGCGCCGGGCGTCCTTCCGCTTGGACGGGGCTGCTGTGTGCCCGGCTCCCTCTTCGCTGTCGTTCACCGTGCCGTCGCTCCTTGGTCTTTTCTCTGTCGCTCGCCCGCCGTCGCTAACGGGACTTGGTTCCGTCAGCTCGTGATGCCACGGCGCCTCCCGATCTTCTCAGGTCGGTGACAGCTTCGGGTGTGAGCATGGACGGCGCCCCGGCGGGAGTGTTCCCGGCGGCGGCCGTAATGCTTTTAAGTGGAGGTTCTAATGCGTTCCTACCGAGCTGTGTCCCTGCTGACCACCGTTCTGGCGGCCGGAATGGCGACGACGCTCGCGGTGGCCCCCGCGTTCGCGGTCACCGCACCGCTGTCCCACCCGACGGTGGTCGCGCACTTCGACGTCGCGACCAAGCAGCAGCCCGAGAACATCACCGTGGAGCCGAACGGTTCCGCCGACGTCACCTTCGCCAGGGCCCGGCAGATCGCCCACATCGACAAGGACGGCAAGGTCACGGTCCTGGCGACGCTGCCCGCGGCCACCACGGGAACGGCGTCGGCGTCGGGCATCGTCCGCACCTCCGACGGCACGCTGTACGTCAACTACAACGCCGGTGCGAACTCCGGCATCTACCGGCTGCGGCCGGGCGGCACGCCTGAACTGATCGCCTCCCTTCCCGATGTCGGCGCCCTCAACGGACTCGCGCTCGACCAGAAGACGGGCACCCTCTACGCCACCGACTCCAAGAAGGGCGGGGTCTGGCGGGTCTCGCTGAAGACCGACAAGGTGGACCTCTGGGCCTCGGGTGAGCAGTTCGATCCGGGTGCCGCCGGAATCGCCTCCAACGGCATCAAGGTGCACAACGGCGCGGTGTGGGTCGGCAACACCGACCAGGGCACCCTGACCCGTATCCCCATCCGCGCCAACGGCAGCGCCGGCACCTTCACGACCGAGGCCACCGGGCTGACCGGCATGGACGACTTCGCTTTCACCGGCAAGGGCGACACCATACTGGCGGCGATCAACGTCGCGAGCGAGGTCTACCTGGTGAAGCCCGACGGCACCCACACGACCGTGCTCACCAGCGCCGACGGGCTGTCCAACCCGACCTCGGTCGCGGTACGGGGGAACACCGCGTACATCGCCAGCGGGGCGTACTTCACGGCGACGGATCCGAACCTGCTGGAGGCGCAGATCTCGCACTGACCGGGTCTCGGGCTGACCAGGTCTCCTGTCGGTCGGTCACCGCTCCCGGCCCGACGCGGTCGCGGCGAGCAGCGCCACCGCCACAGCGGCGATCAGGAGCGGAATCCCCAGACCGTGGTGGAGCACCAGCCACGCGCCGAGCAGCGCTCCCGCGAGCAGCGCGAGCACCGAAGCGGCTCGGCGCGGGGCCCGGGTGCCCTTGCCGCCGGTCAGGTGGGAGTCCGAGACGAGGCCGGTCAGGGTCATCGTCATGACGGTGGTCGTCAGGTCGGGTACGCCGAGCTTGCGTACGGTCGCGTTGCGCAGACCCATCGCGAGGGCGGTGAGGGCGATGACCGCGTACGTCGTACCGGTCGCGCCCGGGGCCGCGAAGGCCGCCGCCGACGCCGCGCCCACCAGCACCGCCTCCGCGGCGAGGATCACCCGGGCCCAGGTCCGCCGCGAACCGCCGCCGAGCCACGTCGCGACGCGCCCTCCGGCCATCGCACCCACCAGGAAGCAGCCCAGCGACGTCGCCGTATGCGACACCGAGAACCCCGGCGCTCCGGCAGCGGCGAAGCCGAGCACGACCACGTTGCCGGTCATGTTCGCCGTGAAGACGTGATGCAGCCCCAGATAGCTCACCGCATCGATCAGCCCACTGACCACCGTCAGCACGAGCAGCACGACAACCAGGGGCAGGCCACGGGCTTCGGGATCGCGGGTCGGTGGCTGAGCGCTCACGGGTCCAGTTGACCATGGGCGTGGCCGTTGGGCATGTACTGGTGCGAGGATCGGCACCTCGTGAAACACGGTCTTGGGTGGGATCCGGTGTTGTTCAGAATTCTGGGCGTGACCCCGAAGAGGGAACACTTCGTCGAGGTCGACGAAGACATCCCCATGACCGTCCAGTGGGCGGGTTACGCATCCCTTCGGGAAGCTCCGCGATCCGTCGTGCTGGACGCCGGGGCGTCCTTGGTCGAGGTCAAGACGGACCGGGACACCAGTGAAGTGGTGGAACTCGTACTGATCGACATCGCTCGGCCGGAGAGCCGCGAGGCGCCGCTGGATGCTCCAGGGGTCTTGGATCCGGGTGTTCCGCTGGTGGTATTCGACGAGTCCTCCCAGCCCCAGGACCGTTCCGCCGGCGGGGTTCGCCTGTACGCGGACGGGGTGCGGATCCGCCTGGGGGAAGGGCACGCGGCGAGGGGAGTCGGCGACTCGGGCGCGGTCTTTGGATTCTCGGATCCGGGCCACTGGATCAAGTTCGACGTGCGGCTCGATCCTGACCGTATGGCTCGGCTGCGGGCACTGTGCCGTGCTGGAGACGCATGAGTGTTTCCGTGGACCTGCAAGTGTTTCTGCGGGTCGGGAACGACAGGGCGTTGAGCAGGGTCGTTTCCCTGATCCGCCAAGCGTGCCCGCTGGAACTCGGCGACGCGACCGCCGAGCGGTACTGGAAGGATCCGAGGCTGCGGGACGTCCGCTTCTCTGTCGCTGTTCCGCCGGGATCGACCGCGGACATGGTCTTCGAGGTCCTGCGGGCGGCCTGGTCGCTGGGCGAGCCTTGGGGCGTTTCGAGCATCGGGCAGCCGGACACTCCGGGATGGGAACTCGTGGCGATCGCCGACCAGGGCAGTGCTCGTTTCGGTGTGCCGGGCCTGGAATGGGCGCGGTTCAGTCTTCTGAGCGGGTGAGGCCCTCGCGGGGCCTTTCGTGGGTGTGTGAAGGCGGCGGCCCCCCGGGGATCGGGGGCCGCCGCCTTTCGTGTGTGGGGTGGCTTAGTACCAGCCGTTGGCCTGCCAGAAGTTCCAGGCGCCGACGGGGCTGCCGTAGCGGTCGTTCATGTAGTTGAGGCCCCACTCGATCTGGGTCTCGGGGTTGGTCTTCCAGTCGGAGCCTGCGGAGGCCATCTTCGAGCCGGGCAGGGCCTGGACCAGGCCGTAGGCGCCGGAGGAGGAGTTGGTGGCGTCGATGTCCCAGCCGCTCTCGTGGTCGACGATCTTGCTGAACGCGCTGTACTGCGAGGCGTCCGGGATCATCTTGTGCGCGATCGTCTTGGCGGAGGAGGCCGAGGTGGTCGCAGCCTGGGCCGGAGCGGCGGTCAGCACCATGCCGGTCGTGGCGGCGGCCAGGGCGACGACGGTGAGGGCCTTCTTCGGGGAAGCGATGCGACGGATGGCGGAGACGGACACGGAGAACCTTTTTCTTCGGGGACAAGGAGTCGTCGTACGCATGCCGGAGCCACGCGGTGCGTGGTGGGAATGCGGCGGCGCCGAGGCCCGGGTGGGCTCGTCGGCGCCTGGCGACTGCTCCAGAGAAACAGGCTGGAGGTCCGTCCGCAATGACCCCTTTTACTAGTGGTGGTCGCATGCGAGTAGAAAGTGCCTTGTGTGATCTGGCTCTCAAACCCCAGGTCAGAGGGGTTAGCGCCGCGTACATGTCATGACTTTCGACTACTACCGCGCCTCGTATGTGACCAAGGTCCTGTGGGCCGCCTCACTCCCGGGGTGACGGACGGCGTGCGCGTGTGCACGGCGTGCTGCCGGACGGTGTGACGGGCGTCGCAGACCGGCCGGATTCGGACGTGACCGGGGTCTCGAAAGCGACCCGGCGCAGGGCCTTGCGCCCGGTGAGGCCCGGGTAGGTTCGGCCCATGAGGTCAACGGGGAGACTGCTCGGCTCGGGGCGTTCGGCGGACGTCTACGAGATAGACGAGGCGTGGGTACTGCGGCGGGACCGCGTGGGATGGGGCGACGCCACCGCAGAGGCCGCGGTGATGGCACACGTACGAGGTCACGGCTTTCCGGCGCCGGGTGTGCGGCTGGCGACCCGCACCGACCTGGTGATGGAGCGGCTGTCCGGGCCGACCATGCTGGAGGCGTTCGCCGCGGGGCAGCTCGACCCCGAGGAGGCCGGCGTCACCCTCGCCCGGCTGCTGCGCGCCCTGCACGCCGTTCCCGCCCGGCTCTCCGTCGACCCCGCCGTCCGGATCCTGCACCTGGACCTGCACCCCGACAACGTGATGCTCACCCCCGAGGGCCCCAAGGTCATCGACTGGGCCAACGCCGAGGAGGGCCCGCCCGGACTCGACTGGGGTATGTCCGCCGTGATCCTCGCCCAGGTCGCCGTAGGCGGTGACCCCTACGCTCAGGTGGCCCGCGAGACGCTGGCCGCGATGCTCGGTGACGGCACACCGGGCGTGACCGACACCGGCCTCACGGAGGCGAGGCAGCGACGGGCGGTCAATCCGACGATGAGTGAGACCGAGGTCCAGGTCCTGGGCGAGGCGGAGGAGTTGGTCCGTACGCTGCTGCCGCCCTCTTGAGGATCTACCGATCTACCCGTCCTTGAACTTCAAGGGCGCGCGTACCGGGACGGTGGCTGCCGTGGGCTGCAACAGGACGAGGGCGAGGTCGTCGGTGGGGGCGGCGCCGGTGTGGGTGGTCAGGCGGGTGTAGAGGGTGTTCAGGGCCTCGTCGGGGAGGGGCTCGCGCAGGGCCAGGGCGGCTTCGCCCAGGAGGGCGAAGGGGGTGCCCTCCGGATCGCGGGCCTCGGTCAGGCCGTCGGTGTAGAGGAGGAGACGGTCGCCGGGCTGGAGTCGTACGCGGTACTGGCGCGGTTCCGGGCTCAGCCCCAACGGCGTTGTGGGGACCACAGGTTCGAGGAACTCGACCCGGTGGCCGGAGCGCAGGGGCGGCGGATGGCCGCAGTTGACGAGCCGCACCTCACCGGGTGCGAACTCGGCGAACACGGCGGTGACGAAGTCCTCGGGGCCCAGCTCCGGGGCCAGCCGCGTGTCGAGGGCGCCGGCCAGGACGGTCAAGGTGGGCGCGGTGTAGGCGAGTTCACGGAAGGCCGCGATCGTGTCGGCGGTCAGCCGGACGGCGTCGAGGCCGTGGCCGCGTACGTCACCGATGAGGACACGCAGTCCGTACGGGGTCACCGCGACGTCGTACAGATCGCCGCCGACGGACGACTCGCGGGCGGCGCTGTGGTATCGGGTGCACACCTGAGTGCCGTCCAGGGTGCGGGAGATGGGGCGCAGAATCGCCTCCTGGGTGATCCGGGCCACCTCGCGGGCCTGGGCGAGTGTCTTGGTGAGGCGCTCGCGCTGCCGGGCCGCGTACACGGTGAGGGCGCAGCCGAGCAGCAGCCCGCACCACCGCACGCCGAACTCGAAACCCGGCACCGCGCTGTCGCCGATGCCCATCGCCAGGCCCAGCGCCGCCGACCAGCAGCAGACCACCACGGTGTGCCGCACCCCGGACGTGACACACGCCAGCAGTGGTCCGATCAGCAACAGCGTTATGAGCGGCGGTACTTGCGAGACGAGCAGATCCGGCAGGGCGATCAGCAGACAGGCGACCAGCGGGGCAAGCAGCAGCCGGCGGGCCCGCCACTCCGCCCCGAGCGGCACCGGCAGCGGTCGCCGCACGTGTTTCCCGACGCCCGGCGGGGGCGCCAACAGCTGTGCGGGCCTTTCGGTGGGCTGGGCCGGCAGCCACCGTGTCGGCCTCTCCTCGCCCCCGTCCCAGTCCCCGCCGCCTCCGCCTGTGGCGGCCATCCGCTCCCCAGCTCCCTCTCGTCCGTCACTCACGCACCCGACAATCATCGAATATCGGCCTCTTCATCCTCGCCAACGGGGAGTTGATCGCATCTAGTCGAAAGGTGCCCGGAATTGATGGAGCCCTGTCGTCTTTCTGTCCGAGTTGTCGGACATCGGCAACGGGTGGGTGTGATCAGGTCAGACTGGTCGATGTCCGACGAGGCGAACGTCAGTGTGTCCGACGAGACGAACATCGGTGTGTCCGACGAGACGAGACGGCATGAGCACCAGCCCAGCGCGGGACGAGCCCGAGATGAGTGAGAGCGGAGGCCGGCCCGCCCAACCCGGTAGTCCCGGCGTTCCTGCCCATCCCGGCATTCCCACCCATCCCGGCAATCTGCTCCCGGAGACACGGAGTTTCGTCGGGCGGACCGAAGAACTCGCCTGGCTGGACGGGGAGTTGGACCCCGGGATCGGTGTCGGCCGACTGGTGAGCCTCGTCGGAGTCGGCGGGGTCGGCAAGACGCGGCTCGCGTCGCGGGCCGCGGCCCGGGTCCGGGACGCGTACCCCGACGGCGTCTGGCTGGTGGAGCTCTCCGCGCTGCACACCGCGGGCCTGGTGGGCCTGGCCGTCGCGGAGGCGCTGCGGCTCGCCGACCAGTCGACGGGCCCGGTCACCGAGGTGGTGGCCGAATGGGCCAAGGACAAGCGGCTGTTGCTGATCCTCGACTCCTGCGAACACGTCCTCGCGGACTGCGTGGCGCTCGCCGAGACCCTGCTGCCCGTCCTGCCGGGGCTGCGCGTCCTCGTCACCAGCCGGGAGCAGCTCGGCCTGCCGGGTGAACGCGTCCTGTACGTGGATCCGCTGCCGGTCGCCGACGACGCGGTGGCCCTGTTCGCCGAACGCGCGGCCGCCACCGGATTCACGCTCGACGACACCAACCGGCCGGTGGTGGAAGCCGTCTGTCGCCGCCTCGACGGCATCCCGCTCGCCATCGAGCTCGCGGCCGTCCGTCTCTCGGAACTCTCCCTTGCCGAACTGGACGGCCGCCTCGGCGAACATCTGACGTCCCGCCTCGACGTGCTGGGCCCGCGGGACGAAGACCCAGGGCGCGGTGACGCGCAGCGTGGTGACCCGCGGCACGGTGGCGCGCGGCACGATGGCGCCCAGGACCGCGAAGGACCGTCCCGCCAAGGACCGTCCCAGGAAGGACCGCCCTGGGAAGGACCACCCCGTCACCACACCCTCCGTACGGCCATCGGCTGGAGCCATGAGCTGTGCGAACCGCTGGAACGGCTGCTGTGGGCCCGCCTCTCGGTGTTCGCCGACGGCTTCTGCGTGGGCGCCGCCGAGGAGGTATGTGCGGGCGGCCCGCTGCCCGCCCGGCGGATCGCCGGGCTGCTCGCCCGGCTCGTCGAGCAGTCCATCGTGCGACGCCACCGCACCGACCCGGCCCGCTTCCAATTCCTGGACACCGTGCGGGAGTTCGGCGCCGACTGGCTGCGCGCACTCGGCGAGGAACGCGCCGTACGCCTGCGCCACCGTGACTACTACCGGCGCCTGGCCCGCGAGGGCTGCGCCGAGTGGAACACCGGACGCCAGGTCGCCTGGTGCGAGCGCGTCCTCACCGAACACGCCAACCTGCGCGCCGCCGTGGACTGCGCGCTCACCGAACCCGACAGCAGCGTCGCCCTCGAAATGGCGGCCGACGTCGGCTTCCTCTGGCGGCACTGCGGCTATCTGCGCGACGCCCAGCACTGCCTGGACCTGGCGCTCGCCACCGACCCGGCCCCCGGACCCGACCGCACCCGCGCACTGTGGGCACGCGGCGCGGTCGCACTGCTCCAGGGCGACCTGCTGGTCGGGGCCGACTGGGCGGTGCGCTGCGCGGACGCGGCGAAGGCGGCGGGCGACCCGGTGGCGATGGTGGCCGCGGCCTACCTCACCGGCGGCCAACTCGCCCTGACAGGACGGCTTTCCGAGGCGATCGACATACTGTCCGCCACCCCCCGACTGCCAGTCCGGGAGGACGGGTACGGCGCCGCCCAGCTCCAGGTCCGCGTGGCGCTTTCCCTCTCGTACCTGCTGCGTGGCGACCACGGCCGGGCGCGTGCGGTGGCCGAGGAGGTGCACGAGGCCAGCGTGGCGTGCGGCGAATCGTGGGTGGGCGCCTTCGCCGACGGCATCGTGGCCCAGGCGGATCTGGCCCGCGGCGACGTCCGCGCGGCGGTCGGCAACGCCCGCACCGCCCTGGCCGGGCACGGTCTGATGCACAACACCGTCGGCGCGGCCATGGCCCTCGACGTGCTGGCCGCCGCCGTCGTCGCGGCCGGCGACGGCCCCCGCGCCGCCCGCCTCCTCGGCATCGCCGCCCACGTCTGGGAACTCACCGGCCGCGCCCAGATGGACTCACCCGACCTCATCGCCACCCGCCGCTCGCACGAACTCCGCGTCCGCGAGGAGATCGGCGCAACGGCGTACAAGAAGGCGTACGAGGAGGGGCGCACCCTGCGGTACGAGGAGGGCCTCGACTACGCGGTCCACGGCCGCTGACGGGCCGACGGCGGCGTCGCGGCGGTTATGCGGCCATGGCGACGGCGGCGTCGCGGCGGTTATGCGGCCATGGCGACGGCGGCGTCGCGGCGGTTATGCGGCCATGGCGACGGCGGCGTCGCGGCGGCCATACGGCCACGGTGACCGCGGAGTCGCGGTGGCCATACGGGCCACGGCGACCGCAGACTCGCGGGTGGTTATACGGCCACGTACGTCACCGGATCACTCCCCGTCACGGCCTCCGCCCGCCCAAGTTTCACCAGCCGTCGTACATGGGCCTCCGCCTCGGAGACGGCGATGGTCCGGGACCCGTAGGGGATCTGGTCCCAGGGCCGGTTCCATTCCATGCGTTCGGCGAGCTGCCAGGGCGTGAGCGGAGCCGAGAGGAGCGTGAGGAGGCCGGTGAGGCGGTCCTCGTGGTGGTCGAGCAACTCCCGTACGCGGGCAGGGGCGTCGGCGAACGCGTGCTGGTGGGCCGGCAGGACCTCCGCGGGGGCGAGGCGCCCGACGCGCTCCAGGGAGTCCAGGTAGTCGCCGAGGGGGTCGGTGACGGTGGCGTCGTCCGGATCCTCGTACAGGCCGATGTGCGGAGTGATCCCCGGGAGGAGGTGATCGCCGGAGAACAGGCGCCCGTTGCCCGGGAGTTGGGCGGGGTGGGTCTCCTCCAGGTGGAGGCAGACGTGGCCGGGGGTGTGGCCGGGGGTCCAGATCGCGCGGAGGTGGCGGCCGGGCAGTTCGAGGAGTTCGCCGGGGACGATCTCGCGGTCGGGGAGTGCGGGGGAGTAGCCGGGCAGGGCGCCGGGGCGGGCCCTGCGCAGGGGTGCCAGGTGCTCCTCGGGCGCGCCGGCGGCCGTCAGCTTCGCCGTCATGTACGAGTACCACTGCTCGGGCCGGTTCTCGCGTGTCCGCCGTACGACCGAGGCGTCCGCCGCGTGCATCGCGAGCCACGCCCCGGACGCCTCCCGCACCTTGCCCGACAGGCCGTGGTGGTCGGGGTGATGGTGGGTGATGACCACGCCGTGCACCTCGGCGACGGAGGTGCCGCAGGCGGTGAGCCCCTCGGCGAGGGTGTCCCAGGAGGTGGGGTCGTCCCAGCCGGTGTCGATCAGGACGGCGCCGCGGTCGGTGTCGACGACGTACACCAGCGTGTGGCCAAGGGGGTTGTCCGGGATGGGGACCTTGATCGACCGTACGCCCCCGCCGTGATCGGTCACCTGGTCCGTCACCTGCGTCATGGGCTTCCACCAATCGCCGCGTCCCGGGTGCCGGGTACCGGCCAACTATAACTAGAACCAGTTCCGATGGGAGCCCGAGCAGACTGTCTGCCCGAAGAGCCCGAAGAGTCCGACCCGTGGACTCCACTGACTGGAACTGGTATCAGTTCTAGTCATCTGATGCATCGTCAGAGAACGTCAGAGAACGTCTCCGGGGAGGCAGTCGGCCATGACCGAACTCGTGGAACACGGACAGCTGTTCATAGGAGGGGAGTTGACGGACCCCCTGGGCAAGGACGTCATCGAGGTGATCTCGCCGCACACGGAGGAGGTCATCGGGCGGGTGCCGCACGCTTCGACGGCGGATGTCGACCGGGCCGTCGCCGTCGCGCGGCAGGCGTTCGACGAGGGGCCCTGGCCGCGGATGAGCCTCGACGAGCGGATCGAGGTGGTGACGCGGATCAAGGACGGGATCGCCGTACGGCACGAGGAGATCGCCCGTGTCATCTCCTCGGAGAACGGCTCCCCGTACTCCTGGAGCATTCTCGCGCAGGCCCTCGGCGCGATGATGGTGTGGGACGCGGCGATCACGGTCGCCCGCGGCTTCACGTACGAGGAGACGCGCGACGGAGTCCTCGGGAGGATCCTCGTCCGGCGTGAGCCGGTGGGTGTGGTGGCGGCCGTGGTGCCGTGGAACGTGCCGCAGTTCGTGGCCGCCGCCAAGCTCGCGCCCGCGCTGCTGACCGGCTGCACCGTCGTACTGAAGCCGTCGCCCGAATCGCCCCTGGACGCCTACCTGTTGGGGGAGATCGCGAGGGATGCCGGGCTGCCGGAGGGCGTGCTGTCGATCCTCCCGGCGGACCGCGAGGTGAGCGAGTACCTGGTCGGGCACCCCGGGATCGACAAGGTGTCCTTCACGGGATCCGTCGAGGCGGGCAGGCGGGTGATGGAGGTCGCCTCGCGCAATCTCACCCGCGTGACACTGGAGTTGGGCGGCAAGTCGGCGGCGGTGGTCCTGCCGGACGCGGACATCGCGACGTCCGTCCCCGGCATCGTCTCGGCGGCCTGGATGAACAACGGCCAGGCGTGCGTCGCCCAGACCCGCATCCTCGTGCCGCGCTCGCGCTACGACGAGTTCGCGGACGCGTTCGCGACGGCGGCGAGCGCGCTGGTCGTCGGCGATCCGCTGGACCCGGCGACCCAGGTCGGCCCGCTGGTCGCCAAACGGCAGCAGCAGCGCAACCTCGACTACATCCGTATCGGCCAGGAGGAAGGCGCCAAAATCCTCACCGGCGGCGGACGTCCGCCCGGCCTCGACCGCGGCTGGTACGTCGAGCCGACCCTCTTCGGCGACGTCGACAACTCCATGCGGATCGCCCGCGAGGAGATCTTCGGACCGGTGATCTGCCTTCTCCCGTACGGCGACGAGGCCGAGGCCGTGAAGATCGCGAACGACTCCGACTACGGGCTCAGCGGCAGCGTGTGGACGGCGGACGTCGCGCACGGCATCGACATCGCACGCCAGGTTCGTACCGGCACGTACTCCGTGAACACCTTCAGCCTCGACATGCTCGGCCCCTTCGGCGGCTACAAGAACTCAGGCCTGGGGCGGGAGTTCGGCCCCGAGGGCTACGGCGAGTTCCTGGAGCACAAGATGATCCACCTGCCGGCCGGCTGGGAGGCGTAGGGATGGGTGACCGCTGGCAGGTCGAGGTCGACCGGTCCGTCTGCATCGGCTCCGCCCAGTGCGTGCACCTCGCCCCGGACGCGTTCCGCCTCGACACCGGCAGGCAGTCCCACCCGGCCGACCCGGAGCCCGACGCCAACGAGAAGATCCTGGAGGCGGCGGAGGGCTGCCCGGTGGAGGCGATCATGATCACACTGCTGGGGAGCGGGGAGCCGGTGTTCCCGCCCGAGGAGTAGCCGCGTCAGATGAATCAGTGCCGGTCGTCCGGGTCCGTCAGGTCGATCAGCCGGCAGACCGTCTCGATGTCGATCTTCACCTGGGCGATGGAGGCGCGGCCGGAGAGCCAGGTGATGAGGGCCGAGTGCCAGGTGTGTTCGATGACGCGGACCGCGGAGAGCTGGGCGGGGGTCGGGTCGTCGAGGCCCATCGCGTCGAGGATGATCACCGTGGTCATACGGGAGACCTGGTCGACCTCGGGGCTGACGCTGCGGTCCGCGAAGGTGAGCGCGCGGACCATGGCGTCGGCGAGGTGCGGTTCGCGCTGCAGGGCGCGGAAGGCCCGCATCAGGGTCTCCGCGACGCGCTCGGCCGCCGTGTCCCCGGACGGCGGCTTCTTCCGCAGCGTGCCGTGCATGTGCTCCAACTGGTCCTGCATCGTGGCGACCAGCAGATGGACCTTCGACGGGAAGTAGCGGTAGAGCGTGCCCAGGGCGACCTGCGAGGACTCCGCGACCTCGCGCATCTGCACCGCGTCGAAACCGCCCCGGCTGGCCAGCTGCGCGCTCGCGTGCAGGATCCGGCGGCGGCGCGCCTCCTGCCGCTCGGTGAGCGGGGGAGAAGCGGGGAGCGCGGTGGAGTACGAGAGGGGGCGAGGGGGCTGCCGCGCGGCGGGGTGCGACTCGGGCCGCGAGTCGGTTCGCGAGTCCGGACGCGACTCTGCTCGCGAGTCCGGTCGTGCGTCTGTTCGCGCGCTGTTCGTGTCCGCCTTGGCTTCCGCAGGCATGGTTCCCGTTCCGTGACATTCCGTGACATCAGCGAGAGGAGTGGCGAGTCGGCACGGCAGGGTTCACGAGCGTCGCGTGGACCGGGCGACCAGGCCACGCGGTCGTGGCGTGAATCACCTGATCCACCGCTCACAGCGGGGCTACCTGCCGGTAGATTCAAAGCTCCTTGAACGATCAAGTCTGAAACTTGTTCTAGATTAGCGTCCCGGCGTAATCTCGCGGGAATGTGCAGGGAGAAGGGGGCCGAGAGTGACCGCTGAGGCCATGGAGGCGGGCCCCGGCGAGGGCGCGGCCGCCGACGGCGAACGACCGTTGCGCATCGCGCTTCTCACCTATAAGGGGAACCCGTTCTGCGGCGGCCAGGGTGTGTACGTACGACACCTCTCGCGCGAGCTCGCCCGACTCGGACACCATGTCGAGGTCATCGGCTCCCAGCCGTATCCGGTGCTGGACGAAGGCCTTCCCGCCCTGAGCCTCACCGAGTTGCCCAGCCTCGACCTGTACCGCCAGCCGGACCCCTTTCGCACCCCGAAGCGCGGCGAGTACCGGGACTGGGTCGACGCGCTGGAGGTCGGCACGATGTGGACCGGCGGCTTTCCCGAGCCGCTGACCTTCTCGCTGCGCGCCCGGCACCATCTCCTGGCCCGGCGCGGTGAGTTCGACGTCATCCACGACAACCAGACGCTGGGGTACGGGCTGTTGGGGGATGTCGGTGCCCCGCTGGTCACCACCATCCACCACCCCATCACCGTCGACCGGCAGTTGGAGCTGGACGCCGCCGAGGGCTGGAAGCGGCGCATGTCCGTACGCCGCTGGTACGCCTTCACCCGCATGCAGAAGCGTGTCGCGCGCCGACTGCCGTCCGTGCTCACCGTCTCCGGTACGTCACGCCAGGAGATCGTCGAGCACCTCGGCGTACGCGACGACCGTATCCACGTCGTCCACATCGGCGCGGACACCGACCTTTTCTCGCCGGATCCCGCGGTGCCTCAGGTGCCGGGCCGGATCGTCACCACCTCCAGTGCGGACGTACCGCTCAAGGGGCTCGTCTTCCTCGTCGAGGCGCTCGGGAAGGTGCGCACCGAGCACCCCGGCGCGCACCTCGTGGTCGTCGGCAGGCGCGCCGAGGACGGGCCCGTCGCCCAGGCCATCGAGCGGTACGGCCTCGAAGGCGCCGTCGAGTTCGTCAAGGGGATCTCCGACGCCGAACTCGTCGACCTCGTACGGTCGGCGGAGGTCGCCTGCGTGCCCTCCCTGTACGAGGGGTTCTCGCTGCCCGCCGCCGAGGCGATGGCGACGGGGACGCCGCTCGTGGCCACGACCGGCGGTGCGATCCCGGAGGTCGCAGGGCCCGACGGGGAGACCTGCCTCGCCGTACCCCCCGGTGACTCGGGGGCGCTGGCCACCGCCCTGAGCCGGGTCCTCGCCGACCCCGAACTCCGCGCCCGCCTCGGCTCCGCCGGACGCACACGCGTACTGGACCGCTTCACCTGGGCCCGCGCCGCCGAGGGCACGGTGAGCCACTACCGCGAGGCAATGACCCGCTCCGCGGGCGGTTCCGCGCCGGGCGCTCTCGCGACAGCCGCCCCGGCGACGGGTACCCGCGTGACAGCCGCCGGGGCGGCACCCCCCGCACCCACCACCCCCGACCGCGAAAGCAGGGCCACGTGCTGACCGTCGACTTCTCCCGGTTCCCGCTCGCCCCGGGTGACCGCGTACTGGACCTCGGGTGCGGTGCCGGCCGGCACGCGTTC
The DNA here is from genome assembly GCF_040683495.1 of Streptomyces sp. NPDC093544. Taxonomy (NCBI): domain Bacteria; kingdom Bacillati; phylum Actinomycetota; class Actinomycetes; order Kitasatosporales; family Streptomycetaceae; genus Streptomyces; species Streptomyces sp. NPDC093544. The sequence continues at coordinate 80,345 of NZ_JBFBEA010000018.1, forward strand.
GAGTGTTACCGGCGCGGTGCCCAGGTGGTCGCGCTGGACCAGAACGGCGAGGAGATCCGCGAGGTCGCCAAGTGGTTCGCGGCGATGAAGGAGGCGGGCGAGGCGCCCGCCGGGGCCACCGCGACGGCCATGGAGGGCGACGCCCTGGCGCTTCCCTTCCCCGATGAGTCCTTCGACGTCGTGATCATCTCCGAGGTCATGGAGCACATCCCGGACGACAAGGGCGTACTCGCCGAGATGGTCCGGGTGCTCAGGCCGGGCGGCCGCATCGCGATCACCGTCCCGCGCTACGGGCCCGAGAAGGTCTGCTGGACACTGTCCGACGCGTACCACGAGGTCGAGGGCGGCCACATCCGCATCTACAAGGCGGACGAGCTGCTGAGCAAGATCAGGGAAGCCGGGCTCAGGCCGTACGGCAGCCATCACGCGCACGCCCTCCACAGCCCCTACTGGTGGCTGAAGTGCGCGTTCGGCGTCGACAACGACAAGGCGCTGCCCGTGCGGGCGTACCACAAGCTCCTGGTCTGGGACATCATGAAGAAACCGCTCGCCACCCGGGTCGCGGAGAACGCGCTGAACCCGCTGATCGGCAAGAGCTTCGTGGCGTACGCGACCAAGCCGCACCTGCCGGTCGAGTCCGCGGAATCCGTCGAGTCGGCCGAGGTCGTCGAGTCCGCGGAATCCGTCGAGTCCGCCGAGGTCGTCGAGTCCGTCGAGGTGGCCGGCCGGTGACGACTCCCCGGACAGAACACCTCGTCCTGCCCGGGGTCCTCACCGCCGAGGAGGCTGCCGCCACGGTGCGCGGGATCCTCGCGGTGCAGCGCCCGGACGGTGCCATCCCGTGGTTCCGCGGGCATCACCTGGACCCGTGGGACCACACCGAGGCCGCCATGGCACTGGACGCGGCAGGCGAGCACGAGGCGGCGGAGCGCGCCTACGAGTGGCTCGCGCGACATCAGAACCAGGACGGGTCCTGGTACGCGGCCTACGCCGACGGGGACTTCGCGGACGTCACCGACCGCGGCCTGGAGACCAACTTCTGCGCGTACATCGCGGTGGGCGTCTGGCACCACTACCTTGCGACGGGCGACGACACGTTCCTGGACCAGATGTGGCCGACCGTCTACGCGGCGATGGAGTTCGTACTCCGGCTCCAGCAGCCCGGCGGGCAGATCGGCTGGAAGCGCGAGGACGACGGACGTGCCGTCAACGACGCGCTGCTGACCGGGAGTTCGTCGATCCACCACGCGTTGCGCTGCGCGCTCGCCGTCGCCGAGCAGCGTGAAGAGCCGCAGCCTGACTGGGAGTTGGCGGTGGGCGCGCTGCGCCACGCGATCAGCCGGCACCCCGAGCGGTTCCTCGACAAGGACCGCTACTCGATGGACTGGTACTACCCGGTGCTCGGTGGTGCGTTGACCGGCGCCGAGGCCAAGTCCCGTATCGAGGAGGGCTGGGACCGGTTCGTGGTCCCCGGGGCCGGCGTCCGCTGCGTGGTCCCCAACCCGTGGGTGACCGGCGGCGAATCGGCCGAACTCGCCCTGGCGCTCTGGGCGGTGGGCGAATCGGACCGTGCCCTGGAGATCCTCCAGTCCATCCAGCACCTGCGCGACCCGAAGACCGGCCTGTACTGGACCGGCTACGTCTACGAGGACCAGGCCATCTGGCCCGAGGAACTCACCAGTTGGACAGCCGGTTCGCTCCTGCTGGCCGTCGCCGCACTGGGCGGTGACGAGCCCACCTGCGCCGTCTTCAGCGGCGAACGACTCCCGGCAGGCCTGGACCCCGACTGCTGCCGGTGAGTCGGCAGGGCGGTCGGGGCCGAGGTCGCGAGGGTCCTGGTACTTCTGCTCTTCTCACTCTTCGTTCTCAGTACCGGTGCATACGGTTGGCGATGGCATGGCCTATGAAGAGGTACACGACGGCTGCGAGGCCGTAGCCCGCGACGACGCGCGCCCACTCCTCGTCGAACGTGAACAGGTCGCGGGACCAGCCCGCCAGCCACGCTGCCACGTTGTGGACGAACTGCACCAGGTCGTTGGCGCGGTTCGCGTCCAGTAGGTACATCAGGATCCAGACCCCGAGTATGAGCGCCATCACGTCTGCGACGACCGCGATGACCCTCCCCGCTTGGTTGGAACCGTTGCGATTTCGAGAGGACATGACACCCGTGTTGCCCGAGAACGGTGTATGAAACCCGAACGGTTTCCCCCAAGTGGCGCAACCGCGGGGGCCGGGTGACGCTGCTGGTAGAGCCGTGTTCTCCCGGGACCGGGGAGAGCCGTTCCCTTTCCGGAGGATCCCGTGCCCGTACCGATACGGCGCCTGATCGTGGCGCTCACCCTCTGCTGCGCCCTGCTCGCGGGTGCCACCGCGTGTGGGAGTGGCACCAGTACCGAGGACACCGCCGCCGTGGTCGCGGCCGCCACTCCGACACCGACCGGCTCGGCCGAGAAGCAGAAGTTCGCCAAGACCCGTTTCGTGGCGAACGCGGGGCTCGCGGCCGGCGCCACCTACCAGTGGATCGTGAAGCCCTGGAAGGCCGGCAAGTTCAAGAAGGGCGCCGACGGACGCAGGCTCGCCCTGATCAAGGCGGGCCTGGCGGGCGCGTTCACGTACAACCGCCTCAAGGCCGCGACCAAGAACGCCCAGGGCGACCCGACGCTCGCGAAGGCCGTCGCCCCGCTCTCCGTGGGCATCGACGCGCTCAAGGACCTGCCGTCCAAGCTCCGCAAGGGCGACTCGACGGACTCGGTCGTCGGCTCCTTCGACGACATCATCAACAATGTGAAGGACGCAGGGAAGGGCGCGGGCGCCGAGGTCACGGACAAGGTTCCGTCCGCGTCGCAGCTGAGCGGCGGCTAGGAGCCGGGCGGCGACTGGGAGTTGAGCCGCGGCTGGGAGTCGGGCGGCGACCGGGCGTTGAGTCGCGACTAGGAGTTGAGCTCGGCAAGTACGCGGAGTGTGTGCGGGTCGGGGGAGAGGACGAGCAGGTCGGTCACCGGACCCTTTCGCCACAACTCCAGGCGCTCGGCGATGCGTTCACGCGGGCCGACGAGTGAGATCTCGTCGGCGAAGGCGTCGGGCACGGCGAGTACGGCCTCCTCGCGCCGCCCCGCGAGAAACAGCTCCTGGACGCGCCGGGCCTCCTCCTCGAAGCCCATCCGTGCCATCAGATCGGCGTGGAAGTTGCGGGCCGCGTGCCCCATCCCGCCGATGTAGAAGCCGAGCATGGCCTTGACGGGCAGCAGCCCTTCGGCGAGGTCGTCGCAGACGTGGACGCGGGCCATGGGGGCGATGAGGAAGCCCTCGGGCAGTTCGGTCAGCGAGGCCTCGTACGCCTGCGGGCGTGTCGGCGACCAGTACAGCGGCAGCCAGCCGTCCGCGATGCGGGTCGTCTGTGCGATGTTCTTCGGGCCCTCGGCGCCGAGCAGGACGGGCAGTTCGGCCCGCAGGGGATGCGTGATGGACTTGAGCGCCTTGCCGAGCCCGGTGCCGTCGGCGCCCCGGTACGGGTGGGAGTGGAAACGCCCGTCCAGCTCAACGGGGGCCTCGCGCCTGAGGACTTGGCGTACGACGTCGACGTACTCCCGGGTCGCGGTCAGCGGCGACTTCGGGAACGGGCGCCCGTACCAGCCCTCGACGACCTGCGGTCCCGAAAGCCCGAGGCCGAGCATCATGCGCCCGCCCGAGAGATGGTCGAGGGTGAGCGCGTGCATCGCGGTGGTGGTGGGGGAGCGGGCCGCCATCTGCGCGACGGCCGTGCCGAGCCGGATGCGGGACGTCTGCGCGGCGATCCAGGTCAACGGGGTGAAGGCGTCGGACCCCCAGGACTCGGCGGTCCATACGGAGTGGTAGCCGAGGCGTTCCGCTTCCTGTGCGAGCGGTATGTGGTCGGCGGAGGGGCCGCGGCCCCAGTAGCCGAGTGCGAGACCGAGCCGCATGTCTCCTCCAGACGCCCTGTTCTGACGGTGTGTCAGATGTCGGCCGGGTGAGCGTACGACAACGGCCCCCCGCCGGGAAGGGCGAGGGGCCGTGCTGGACCGTAGTGCGCGTCAGCCGCGCTGGATCCCCGACGTGTCCTGCAGAACACCACGACGGCCGTCCTGCGTCTGCGCCACCAGGCTCGGGCCGCGCTGCTCGACGGCCAGGTACCAGGTGCCCGGCGCCAGTTCGGCGATCGGCGTCGGCGAACCGTCCTCCGCGTACAGCGGACGCGGCACCGGCACCGCGAACCAGAACGGGGAGAAGTCCCCGGCCGGCTGCTGCACCTGCGGAGTCGGCGCCTGCTGCGGCTGGCTGGGCTGAGCGCCGAACGGCTGGCCCGTCTGCGGCTGGGCGCCGTAGGGCTGGCCGGGCTGCGGGGCACCCGCGCCCGGGTAGCCGTATCCACCCTGGGGCTGACCGCCGTAGGGCTGCGGGGCGGCGGGCTTCGGGGCGGGGAGCAGAGCGCCCTTCAGGGCCGGGACGAGGGGGGTCGCGATGGCGCCGCCGGCGAGGATCAGGGTGGCGATGAAAATAAGGATCAGGCCGATGCCGGCGCTGACGCCGCTGTCCGTGGCAGGACCGACGTTGTCCGTGCCGCCGAGCGGGTCGAAGAGGTTCCCCAGCGCGGTCCAGGCGGCGAAGACCGTGAACGCGACGCCGAACGGGCCGAGGTCCAGGCCGACGACCTTGGGAGGCTGCGGAAGACCGTGGGAGACCACGATCAGCGCGGCGCCGATGATGCCCGCAAGGACGACGCCCATCAACAACGGCCCGCTCTGCCACGCATTCGGGATCTCGTAGTCGTCGGGGGCCCCGTCGATGGAGTAGATGGCGAAGAACGAGGCGATGAGGAGCAATACCGCTGCTCCGATCACCACGCCGTCGCCTCGAGTGAGGGAGCGGATATTCACTTCAGGTCCTTCGTCAGTCGTCTCGTCATCGGTGGAGGCGTCGCTGCCACCATGCCGCCGTGAGGCCGTGGTGTGAAGCGCGGGGGTGGCCCCTCATCGTAGGGACGACACTATCGCCCGCCCCACCAGGGTGTCCGCCGGGTTGAGCGCACTGATCGTCACCCGCGCAGGAAACTCACGATTCCCTCAGAGATCCCACGTGCCGCCTGCTGACGCCAGGCGCCGCTGGTCAGCAGTGCCGCGTCCTTGCTGTCGCGCATGTTGCCGCACTCGATGAACACCTTGGGAACCGTTGACAGATTGAGACCGCCGAGATCCGTCCGGACGTCGAGGCCGGTGCCTTCGCCGATGTAATTGGAGGGCGCGGTGCCCGTCTCGCGGGCGAAGTCGCCCGCGATGCGCTCGCCGAGTTCGCGGGACGGGGCGACGATCGGGCGGGTGTCGGCGGCGCCGTCGTGGACGGGCCCGGGAAGGATCACGTGGAAACCGCGGTTGCCGACGGCCGAGCCGTCCGCGTGGATCGAGACGGCAGCGTCGGCATGCGCCTCGTTGCCGATCTCGGCCCGCTCGTCGATGCACGGGCCCCAGGAACGGTCACCGTCCTGGGTGAACTTCACCGTGGCGCCCTGCTGTTGCAGGATCGTACGCAGCCGTCGCGAAACGTCGAGCGTGAACTGCGCCTCCGCGTAACCCGCGTTGGTCGCCGTTCCCGTCGTATCGCATTCCTTCGAGTTCGTGCCGATGTCCACCTTGCGGTTGATCTCGGCCGTGTGCTGGAAGTTGCCGGGGTTGTGCCCCGGGTCGATGACGACGACCTTGCCCTTGAGGGGGGTGGCGGCGGGCGCGGACGACGCGGGGCTCGCTTCCTTGGCGTCGTCGGTGCTCGACGCCTCCGGGGATCCGGCGGCGGAGGGGGCAGACCCCCGCGCCTGCTGCGACGCGCCCCCGCCCCCGGAGTCGTCACCCACCGCCTGCCACACCAGCCATCCGGCCAGCGCACCCGGCACCAGCGCGGCGACTGCCACGGTCAGCGGCCGGCGCCAGGGACGGCGCGGCCGGGGAGGATCGAAGTCGGGGCCCACGTACGACACGGGTGCCACCCTACGGGGCGCCGCTCCACATGATCCGCGGGGTGCCCGGGACGGCGGGCCCCTCGTGATCCGCTTGGCGGAACTACTCCTTGCGGCCCGTTGCCGCGACCGTCACGCCGAGACCGATCATCGTGAGCCCGCCGATTCCCCCGACCATGGCGAGCCGCCGCGGCGAACCGGCGAACCAGCTGCGCATGGTCGCCGCGACCAGCCCCCACACACTGTCGGAAACCACCGCGATGAGATTGAAGACCAGACCGAGCAGCAGCATCTGAGCGGTGACGTGCCCCTGGCTCCGGTCGACGAACTGAGGCAGTACGGCGGCGAAGAACACGATGGTCTTGGGGTTGGCCACACCGACCGCGAACCCCTCCCACAGCGTCCGCAGTCCGCCGTACGCGGGGCCGTCAGCGGTGAACGCGGCGTGCAGCGAACGGCGTTGGCGTACCGCCTTCACACCGAGGTACACCAGGTAGGCGGCGCCCACCAGCTTCAGCGTCGTGAAGACGAGGACTGAGCGCTCCACCACGGCACCGACGCCGAGAGCCACCGCCACGACGAGCAGGTACGCCCCGAGAGTGTTCCCCGCGACCGTCGTCAGCGCGGCACGGCGCCCCTGCGCCAGCGCACGCCCGATCACGAACAGCACACTGGGGCCGGGTATCACGATCAGCAGGAACGACATGGCCGCGAAGGCCAGCAGTCGGTCGGCAGGCACCATGCGGCCCATGGGAGCACGGAGGCCGCACCCTCCTCCAGCCCTTTTCCGACCGGTGAGCGCTGAGGGAGCCCGCCTCAGATCCCTGACTCAGATCCCTGACTCAGATCCCTGTCCCCGTACGCCGCAGCACCCGCAACGAGTCCGTCGCCGAGACCTCCGTGAACGCGCCGGACTTCAGGGCCCGGAGGTAGACGCGGTAGGGAGCCTGTCCGGTGAACTCGTCGGCCGGGTCCGGGAAGACGTCGTGGATCAGCAGCAGCCCGCCGTCGGCGACGTGCGGCGCCCAGCCCTCGTAGTCGCCCAAGGCGTGTTCGTCGGTGTGACCGCCGTCGATGAAGACGAGGCCGAGGGGGGACTTCCAGAACGCGGCGATCTGCGGCGAGCGGCCGACGACCGCGACCACGTGGTCCTCCAGACCCGCCTTGTGGAGGGTGCGGCGGAAGGTCGGGAGCGTGTCCATGAGGCCGAGTTCCGGGTCGACCGTCGTCGGGTCGTGGTACTCCCACCCCGGCTGCTGCTCCTCGCTGCCCCGGTGGTGGTCGACCGTGATCGCCGTGACCCCGGCCCCGCGCGCCGCGTCGGCGAGCAGAACGGTGGAGCGTCCGCAGTACGTGCCGACCTCGAGCAGCGGCAGCCCCAGCCGACCGGCCTCGACGGCGGCCTCGTACAGCGCGAGCCCCTCGCCCGTGGGCATGAACCCCTTGGCGGCCTCGAAGGCGGCGACAATCTCCGGCTTGATCGCCGGCTTGATCTCCGGCTCGGGTGCCGCGGACATGCGGGACCTCCAGTTTGTACGTGTCTGTGGGCGCCCCATGGTGCACCACACCCCCGGCGCCTGGGGCGACGGGGGTGTGTACGACGGTGTACGACAGGTCAGGCCCGGACGGCTTCGCCCGGCAGTGCCAGGTCCACGTCGACCGTACGGTCGTCCCCGGCGTGTGTCGCCGAGGAGGCGAGCGGGCCGTGGCCGGTGGCCTTGGCGGCCAGGACGTACGGGCCCTCGGCGGGTACGGCGAGTGTGTAGCTGCCGTCCTCCGCGGAGAGCGTGGCGCCCGCCTGGCGGCCGCGCCGGTCGATGAGGGTGACCTTGGCGCGGGCGACGGGGTCGCCGCCGGCGTCGACGACCCGGCCGCGGAAGCCGCCGAGAAGTTCCTGCGCCCGCTCGAGCGCGGCGTCCTCCTCGCTGGTGGCGATCAGTTGCGGCGCGGTCGCCGGTCGCCCGCGGGGGAGGAAGAGGGCCATCAGCAGGCCGATGACCACAGCGCCTGTGGCGATCATGAAGGAGACCCGGAAGCCGTGCATGGTGGGGACGGCGACGCCTCCGACGTTGTTGGCCGTGTTGGCCAGGACCATGCCGATGACGGCGCTCGACACCGACGTACCGATCGAACGCATCAGGGTGTTGAGGCCGTTGGCCGCGCCGGTCTCCGAGGCGGGGACGGCGCCGACGATCAGCGCGGGAAGCGAGGAGTACGCGAGGCCGATACCGGCGCCCAGGACCACCGCGATGATGATGGTCTGCCAGGCCGCGCTCATCAGGCCGAGGCCCGCGCCGTAGCCGATCGCGATGATCACCATGCCGATGATCAGGGTGACCTTGGGACCGTACTTGGCGGAGATCTTGGCGTACACCGGCGCCGTGAACATCATCGTCAGGCCGAGCGGCGCCACGCACAGACCCGCGACGACCATCGACTGGCCGAGGCCGTAGCCGGTGGACTTCGGCAGCTGGAGCAGCTGCGGCAGGACGAGCGAGACGGCGTAGAAGGCGACGCCGACCATGATCGAGGCGAGGTTGGTGAACAGCACCGCGCGACGGGCGGTGGTGCGCAGGTCGACCAGCGGGGCCTTCAGACGCAGCTCCATCACGCCCCACAGGAGGAGGACGACGGCAGCCGCGGCGAACAGACCGAGCGTGGTGACCGAGGTCCAGCCCCAGTCGCTGCCCTTGGTGATCGGCAGCAGGAAAAGGATGAGGCCCGCGGAGAGTCCTATCGCGCCGAGGACGTCGAAGGTGCCCTTCGCGCGCATCGGGGACTCCGGTACGGCGACGAGGGTGAGGACGATCGAGACGACGCCCAGCGCTGCGGCCAGGAAGAAGAGGGCGTGCCAGTCGGCGTGCTGCGCGACCAGGGCCGCGACCGGCAGCGCGAGTCCGCCGCCGACGCCGATCGAGGAGCTCATCAGGGCCATCGCCTTGCCGAGCTTCTCGCGGGGCAGCATGTCGCGCATCAGGCCGATGCCCAGCGGGATGGCGCCCATGGCGAAGCCCTGAAGGGAACGGCCGACGATCATCACAAGGAGCTGGCTGGTGAAGCCCGCGATCAGCGAGCCCACGACCATCACGGACAGGCTGAGGAGCAGCATGCGCCGCTTGCCGTACAGGTCACCGAGCCGGCCCATGATCGGCGTGGCCACAGCTCCCGCGAGCAGGGTCGAGGTCAGCACCCAGGTGGCGTTGCTCGGCGTGGTGCCGAGCAGCTCCGGCAGGTCCTTGATGACCGGCACCAGCAGGGTCTGCATCACCGCGACAACGATGCCCGCGAAGGCCAGCACCGGCACGATCGCGCCGCTCGGCCTCCGGGTGGGCTGTTCGGTCGTCGTGTGCGTCATTACGTGAGGCCTCCAGGCCGAAAGAGAAAGCAGGGGGTCGGCGATCCGTGCGGGATACGTGCAGGGTGAACCCGGTGCGCCCGGGCAACTATTCCGATACTTCGGCGCACTAACGAATTCTTGACCTACACATGAGGATCTGACCTGGCGTCAGAATGAAACGCATATTCGATGCATTGCTGGTCGCTGTTGGTTCCTGCTTCAGGACAGCTTGCGCGGATCCTGCCCGAGGTCGGGGTGGCCGGGGTTACAGCCACCCCTGCTGCCGCGCCTCCCGCATCGCCTCCATGCGGTTGCGGGTGCTCGTCTTGCCGATGGCGGAGGAGAGGTAGTTGCGGACGGTCGACTCGGAGAGGTGGAGCTTGGCCGCGATGTCGGCGACGGTGGCGCCGTCCACGGAGGCGTTCAGTACGTCGCACTCGCGGGCGGTGAGCGGATTGGGCCCGGCGCTCAGTGCGACCGCCGCGAGCGCCGGATCGATGACCTTCTCACCGGTCAGCACCCGGCGAATGGCCTCGGCGAGTTCCTCCACCGGCCCGTCCTTGACGAGGAACCCCGCTGCCCCCGCCTCCATGGCCCGCCGCAGATACCCGGGGCGCCCGAAGGTCGTGAGGATCAGCACCCGGCAGTCGGGCACCTGGTCGCGCAGTTCGGCCGCCGCGGCCAGCCCGCTCATCCCCGGCAACTCGATGTCCAGCAGAGCCACATCGGGCCGATACGTCAACGCCGCGTCGACGATCGCGTCCCCCGCCGACACCTGCGCCACCACCTGGATGTCCGCCTCCAAGTCCAGCAGCAGAGCGAGCGCGCCCCGCATCATTCCCTGATCCTCGGCGAGCAGGACGCGAATGGACTTGGCGGGCCGGTGGTCCCGGGGCATCTCGTTCACGGGGTCAGAGTATGGCTCGGGGGCCTGCGCAGGAGCTTCGCCGTCAGGGCGAGGATCTGGGTGTGTTCGGCGGCGGTCAGCGACGCGGTCAGGGCGGTGATCTGCTGCTCCGCATCGGCGGTGCACGTCTCGGTGAGCTGATGGCCGAGCGGGGTGAGGCTGACCAGGACGGCGCGGCCGTCGTCGGGTGAGGGCAGCCGCTGGACCAGGCCGCGTTTCTCGGCGCGGGTGACCAGGCCGGTCATGGAGGACTTGTCCAGGCCCAGGTGACGGGCGAGTTCGAGCATGCCGGGTCTGCGGTCGCGCAGGATGCCGAGGAGGCGGACCTGGATCAGGGAGAGGTCGTGGTCGGCGGCGATACGGGTCAGGACGCCTTGGACCAGGAACGACAGCTGGACCAGGGCGTCGACCGTGTTCTGCGGTTCATCGGCCCCCGGGGCGGCCGCGTCGGCTGTCTGGTCTCCTGCCACCTGGTCGCCTGCCTGGCTGCCTGCCGGGTCGCCTGCCGCGTTCGGGGTGGGGCCGGGGGAACTGGGGGAGCTTGTGGTCATCGTGGCCGCCTCCGCTTGACTTAGTACGTGACGCAAACTACCTTCGAATTAGTACGTGACGCAAACTATCGCGGACACTGAAACGAAAGTAGTACGCGCCGCAAACCATACGGGTGTCCGCCCGATCCAGGAGGCCAGCCAGCCATGCACGCAGCCGTCGTCCGTTCCTTCGACGCCCCGCCCCGCTTCGACACCATCGACACACCCCGGCCCGCCGGGGAGCACGAGATCCTGGTGGACGTACTGGCCGCCGGTCTCCATCCGCGGGTGCGCTCCGACGCCAACGGCACCCACTACACCTCGGGCGGCGTCCTGCCGCTGGTCCCCGGCATCGACGCGGTCGGCCGTACGCCGCAGGGTGAACTGCTCTACTTCGTCGCCCACGAAACCGCCCCGGGCACCATGGCGGAGCAGGCCGTCGTCGACCGCCGCCGCGCCATCACCCTGCCGGCCGGCACCGACCCGGTCGCCGTGGCCGCCGCGATGAATCCCGGCATGTCCTCCTGGGTCGCCCTCCGCAGCCGCGTCACGCTCAAGCCGGGCGCCCGCGTCCTGGTCCTGGGTGCGACCGGCAACTCCGGACAACTCGCCGTCCAGATCGCCAAGCACCTCGGCGCCGCCCATGTCGTGGGCGCCGGCCGCGACGCCGAGCGTCTGGACCTGCTGCCCGGCCTGGGCGCGGACGAGACCATCTCTCTGCTGGGCGACCCGGAGAAGGTCGCCGACCAACTCGGCCGGAGCGCGGGCGACGCGGACGTGGTCATCGACTACCTGTGGGGCCCGGTAGCCGAACACGCCATGCCCGCCCTGCTCACCGCACGCCCCGAGCGCGCCAAGCCGCTGGCCTGGATCCAGATCGGCTCCATGGCCGGCGCGGAGATCACCCTGCCCTCCTACCTGCTGCGCGCGGCGAACCTCCAGATCATGGGCAGCGGCCAGGGTTCGGTCACCACCGCCGGAATCCTCGCCGAACTGCCCGCCCTCGTCGCGGAGATCGCCTCCGGAACCCTGGCGGTCGACCCCCTCGCCCTGCCTCTGTGCGAGGTCGAGCAGGCGTGGAACACCCCTACGGCGCCCGGCCGGCGCATTGTGCTCACCTCCGGTGCCTGACCGACTGCGGCTCTCCCGGATCCCCCAAGCCTGCCGGGTCCTTCAAGCCCGCCGGGTCCCTCAAGCCCACCGCATCCATCGGATCCGCCACTCCCATCGGATACACCGCACCCAACGCGTCCATCGGATCCATCGGCTCCACCGGAAGTTCGGCCGACACCGTGAACCCGCCGCGCGAACCGGGCCCTGCCTCCAACGAGCCCCCCGCTGCCGCGAGGCGTTCGGTGAGGCCCTTGATGCCGGTACCGGTACTGATGCCGGGCTCCTGGGCGGCCGCGGGGACGGTGCCGTCGTCCGTGACGGTCAGGCGGACGCGTTCGGGGGTGCTGTCGACGGTGATGTCGCAGTGGGTGGCGCCGCTGTGCCGTACGACGTTGGTGACGGCCTCGCGGACCACCCAGCCGAGGAGGACCTCGATCTGCGGTGCGAGGGGTGTGCCCGACCGGTGGACGGCCGGTTCGACTCCGGCCGCGGACAGTGCCGAGCGGGCGCCGTCCAGTTCGGTGTCGAGGCTGCCCTCGCGATAGCCGGTGACCGCCTCGCGGATCTCCGTGAGGGCCTGGCGGCCGACCGACTCGATGTCCGTGACCTGGACGAGGGCCGCGTTCAGGTCGCGGTGGGCCAGACGACGGGCCGCCTCCGACTTCACCACGATCACCGAAAGCGTGTGGCCGAGCAGGTCGTGCAGATCGCGGGAGAAACGCAGCCGCTCCTTCTCGACCGCGCGGCGCGCCAACTCCTCTCGGGCTGCGCGCAGTTCACGTACCGCATCGGAGAGGGACAGGATCGCGGCGGTCACCGCGGTGGACAGGAAGGTGCCGTAGGCGATGTTGACCGCGGCCCAGCCCTCGTGGAACCAGGCGATGGTCCCGGCGAGGACGCTCAGGCCGAGCGCGATCCGGCCGAGGGGCTTGCCCCTGACCACCGAGCCCACGGCCAGGCCAAGCAGCGGGAAGAACCACAGCCATGTGTCGCCGTACCCGATGGTGAGACCCGAGGTCAGCAGTGCCATCAGGACGAGCGCCACCCGGGTGGAGCGGGCCTCCCGCGTCTCCTTCGAGAAGGCGCGGAACACGACGTAGATGTAGAGAGAGTTGAAGGCGAGCAGACCCAGGCCGCCGACCACGGGGTTCGCCGTCCTGCCCTGGACGAGGTTGGAGAACGAGCCCATACCCATCAGCAGCCAGGGCAGCAGCGCGAAGCCGCTGGGCGGGTGGCCCACGTCGTCGTGCCGCGACTCCCCGGACTTCCCGAGCGCGGTGCTGCGACAGTTCCTCTTCTTCTTCCCGGCCATCGCGTCTCCCCCTCGTCGAATGCGATGAGTCCGACGCTACGGACTGGGGCTGCCGCCCGGCAGAGGTGTTTGTAAGGAGTTGGGCGGGACAAATGTCACGGCCCGTCGATCCTGCCCCGATCTGACATGGTGTCAGGAGTCTTCACAACTATCGGGCGCTGGGCTATACAAGGGGTCGCCGGACTGGAACGCGTTCTAGAAGAGGCGGGTTCCACGGCCCAGCGTCGACCTCGGTGCGGCCGACGGTGCGGACGGCCGTACCGAGGTTTTCCACAGGCGATCACGAGAACGACCACCGATCGCGAGAACGACCACCGATCACGAGAACGACCACCGCTTGCCGGCGATCACGAGCGACGGCAAGCGATCACGAGCAGTTGCAGGCGAGATCACGAGCGACCAGGAGCCCCATGCCCATCGACGCCGCCAAGGCCCTCGCCGCCGAACCCCGGATCGGAGAGATCGCCTGGGGTCACAAGGACGTCCAGCTCTACCACCTCGGCCTCGGTGCGGGCGCCAATCCCGACAAGGAGAGCCCCGCGACGGACCCGGACGAGCTGCGGTACACCCTGGAGTCCAGGCTGCACGTCCTGCCGAGCTTCGCGACCGTCGCGGGCGCGGGCTCCCCGGGTGTGACCGGCAGCCTCTCCATGCCCGGTGTCGAAGTCGACCTGGCCCGCGTCCTGCACGGCGGCCAGAGCCTCCGACTGCACCGCCCGATCCCGGTCGAGGGCAGGGCGACGGCCACCTCGCGGATCGCCGCGGTGTACGACAAGGGCAAGGCCGCGATCCTCGTCATGCGCACCGAAGTCACCGACGCCGAGGGCCCGTTGTGGACGAACGACGCCCAGATCTTCGTACGGGGTGAAGGCGGCTGGGGCGGCGACCGAGGCCCCTCTGCCCGCCTCGAAGCACCAACCGGGCTACCGGACAAGGAAGTTGAACGCCCGGTTCGCGAGGACCAGGCCCTGCTCTACCGGCTCTCCGGCGACTGGAACCCGCTGCACGCCGACCCCGAGTTCGCCAAGGTCGCCGGGTTCGACCGGCCGATCCTGCACGGGCTGTGCACGTACGGGATGACGCTCAAGGCGGTCGTCGACACGCTGCTCGGCGGGGACGTGGCCCGCGTCCACTCGTACACGACCCGCTTCGCCGGTGTCGTCTACCCCGGCGAGACCCTGCGCATCCGGATGTGGCGGCGCCCCGGCGGGATCCAGGTGGCGGTGACTGCGGCGGAGCGGGACGACGCTCCGGTCCTCGCCGACACGATCGTTGAGCACGCCTGACCGTCGCATCGCCTGACTGTCGTACGTACCTCCGTGACGTCCTTCCCGACGTCCTTCCCGAGGGGAGCCGCACCATGCGCGCAGCCGTACAGCACGAGATAGGCCAGGACAAGCTGGAAGTCCTCGACGACATCGAGGCGGTGGGCTTCGGGCCGGGCCGGGTGAGGATCCGGGTACGGGCCACGGGGCTGTGCCACTCGGACCTGTCGGCGATGAGCGGCGTACTGCCGCAGCCCGCGCCGTTCGTGCCCGGGCACGAGGGCGCCGGCGAGGTCGTCGAGGTCGGCGAGGGCGTCACGAGCGTCAAACCCGGCGACCGGGTCGTCGTCTGCTGGCTGCCGGCCTGCGGCGTCTGTCCCGCCTGCAAGCGCGGCCAGACCGAACTGTGCCTGGCCGGGTTCATGAACGCGGGCACCCCCAACTTCAGGCGCCCCGGCGGAACCCCCTCCGATGTATTCGGCTTCGCGGGCACCGGCACCTTCGCCGAGGAGGTCGTGGTCGACGCCGGATGCGCCGTGCCGATCCCCGACGACGTGCCCTTCGACATCGCCGCCCTCATCGGCTGCGGGGTCACCACCGGACTCGGCGCCGCCCTCAACACCGCGGACGTGGAAGCCGGTTCGTCGGTCGCCGTCATCGGCTGCGGCGGCGTCGGCATCTCCGCGATCCAGGGCGCACGGCTCAAGGGCGCCGCCGAGATCGTCGCCGTCGACCCGGTCGCCTCCCGTCGCGAGGCCGCGCTGAAGTTCGGCGCCACCCAGGCCGTCTCCCCGGACGAACTCCCGGACGCCAAGCAGCGGATCACCGCGGGCGAGGGCTTCGACTACGTCTTCGAGGTCGTCGGCCGCTCCTCCACCGCCCGCACCGCGTACGAGAACACCCGGCGCGGCGGCACCCTCGTCATCGTCGGCGCGGGCGCCATGGACGACTTCCTCCAGCTCAACATGTTCGAGCTGTTCTTCGACGAGAAGCGGATCCTGCCCTCGATGTACGGCGGCGGAGACGTCCTGCGTTCCTACGAGCGGACCGTCGCCCTGTGGCGTGCGGGCCGCATCGACCTGGAGAGCCTGATCACCCACCGGGTGCCGCTCGCCGAGATCAACGAGGCACTGGACCAGATGCGGACGGGCACGGCGCTGCGTACGTGCATCGAGATCTGACCCCCACAACACCTTCTTCGCGACCCCTAAGGACCTTGATGTCACTGCCACTTGAGGGGCTGGCCGCGATCGTCACCGGCGCGGGGCGCGGGCTCGGGCGGGTGGAGGCGCTCGAACTCGGCCGTCTCGGCGCGGCCGTCGTCGTCAACGACTACGGCCGGCCCGGGAGGGACGGTTCCGGCGAGGCGTCGGCCACCCCCGCCGAGGAGGTCGCCGCCGAGATCCGTGCCGCGGGCGGCCGGGCCGTCGCCCACACCGGTGACGTCGCCGACCACGAACAGGCCCGCGCCCTGGTCGAGTTGGCGGTCAGTGAGTTCGGCAAGCTGGACATCCTGGTCAACAACGCGGGCATCCTGCGCGACCGGATGGTCTTCTCGATGTCGGAGGACGAGTGGGACTCGGTCATCAGAGTGCATCTGAAAGGCCACTTCAACACCACCCACTTCGCCTCCGCGCACTGGCGGGCGCGGTCCAAGGCGGCGGGCGGGCCGGTGTATGGGCGGGTCGTGAACACCTCGTCGGAGGCGTTCCTCGCCGGCTCGGCGGGACAGCCCAACTACGCGGCGGCCAAAGGCGGAATCGTCGGGCTGACCACCTCCACGGCACTGGCTCTCGCGAAGTACGGCGTCACCGCGAACGCGATCTGCCCGCGCGCCCGGACCCGCATGACCCAGGACGTGTTCGCCGGTTTCGCCGAGCCCGAGGACGGCCTGGATCCGCTCGCTCCCGAGCATGTTGCCCCGCTCGTCGGCTACTTGACCTCGCCCGCCGCCGCGCACGTCAACGGTCAGCTTCTCGTCGTGCACGGCGGCATGGTCGCGATCGTCGAACGCCCGCGGGTGGCCGCCAGGTTCGACAGCAAAGAGGACACCTTCACGTACGACGAACTGGACGCGCTGCTCAGCCCGTACTACGCCGAGCGCCCGACGGGGGAGACGTTCGCGGCGGCGGAGGTGCTGGGACTCAAGCGCGGATAGCCCATTCACGAGCGGATAACCCACTCACGAGCGGTTAGCTCTTCACGAGCGGTTAGTCCTTCACGAGCCGTTAGGTCTTCACGAGCGGTTAGACCTTCTCGATCGGCATGTGGGTGTGGCTACTGGCGCACGGAACGGCCCCGCTCGCTGTGAAGCGAGCGGGGCCGTGTTGTTGTTGCCGGTTGTGACTGCGGCCTGTCGTCAGGCCGGGTTGCCCTGGTCGGACGGCTTGCGGTGGCGGCCCTGCGGGGTCGCGTCCGCGTCCCCGCCGGAGACCACCGGGCCGCGGTGCTTGCCGTGGCCCTCGGCTCGGGTGTCAGTGGTCGGGCTTTGCATGGTGCTGGTGTCGCTCATCTTGTGTTCACCCCGTAGACAAGATCCTTCTTGTGCCGGGGGATTCTAACCGGCGGCCAGGGCCGGGGCTTCGGCGGGGCTGGGGTTTTTCTCGCCCCCGCCGCCCCTACCCTTCCCGTCCCTAGGAGCTGCGCCCCCAGACCCCCCTTCGGCCTGGACGGCCTCGTCCTCAAACGCCGGACGGGCTGAATGTCGCCCTCCGCTCAAAGGTGCCTGTTGGAGAGGGATCGGGCGGGGCGTCACCCGCTCCGCGGGCGGCGGGTCGTCCCTTTCCGGCTGCTCCGGCTGTTCCGGCGGCACCTGCAACCTCGCCACCCCGTACGCCACCGACCCTGTCGCGTAAGGCAGTTGGAGCACTCCCGCGCTGCTCCACAGGCCCGTCCCCGTCAACCACCCCTCGGGTGCCGGGAAATGCTGGACCAGCCGTTCGGTGGGGCGCCACAGGCCCACCCAGGTGCCGGGTGGGCCGTCGATGCGCAGGGCCACCGCGCAGCTCTCCGGCATCAGTACCTGGCCGGGCTGGATCGCGAACGGGGTCACCGTGCGGTCGGCCAGGTTGAGGCTCTCCGGGAAGCGGATCGGCAGGGTGCTGCCGAGGACGCCCCACCCGAGGCGGTCGTGGCCCGGGGACGGGGCGTCGGAGCGGATGAGGAGCAGTCCGCTGTCGGGGTCCGCGAGGAGCAGCCGGTCGTTGCTGTTCTCGGCGATCTGGAGCAGCGGGGACACCTCGCCGCCGCGCTCCAGGTCCACGACGACCGTCTTGGTGTGGCCGTCCTGGAAGCGGTCCAGGGCCAGCAGGCGTCCTGTGCCGTCCAGCCACACCCCGCCCGAGCAGCGGCCTGGCACCTCGGCCAGATGCTCGGGCCCGAAGGCGCCGCCTGCCACCTGCCACACCGCTGTGGACCCCCGGCCGACGGCGAGGGCGTACGCGTGCTCCCCGTCCGGCGCGGGCGGCAGCAGCCGCAGCCGGGTCCCCTCCTCCGGGCACTCCACCGCGCCGAGCGGCAGCTCACCGGTGCCGGGCCCGGTCGGGTAGAGCAGCGAGAACGCGTGCCGCCGGTCGGTCTCGCGGTGGATCAGCACCCGTCCGTCGGTCAGCGGCAGCACCTCGGTGCCGGGCTCCTCCGGCTGATGGGAGGGCAGGGGTACGGCGTACGGCTCGGGGCCGTCCAGAGTCCAGCGCTCCGGATACCAGGACTCGCCGTCGAGGGCGAGGCGTGCCGCGTACGTGCCGTCCGCGGTGATCACGCAGGTAGGGCGGGCGGCCCGCTCGTTCTCAGCCGCCTCGTTCCCGGGTTCGGTCGCACAGGCCGTCATCGTTCGGTCACCTCCGGCCACGAAGCTAGTTTTCGTACGCACGGTCGTGGGACCGGCGGGCGGACGCTTCACACATAAGGGTGGCTATGTCGAGATTCGCCTGAGGAAACGGGGGCGGATGTGCTGAACGGGACGGGCGGCGGGTGGCGGGAACGGGGTGACCGCGACGCGTCCGTCGCCGGGGTCCCGGCCGAGTGGCCCGCGGCCGGTGGGGGACCGGCCTGAGCCAGGTAGCCTTTCTTCGTGCCCCGTCTGTCTGAAGTCATCGCCGCGCTCGACGCCCTCTGGCCTCCGGAGCGGGCCGAGGGGTGGGACGCGGTCGGCACGGTCTGCGGCGACCCCGACCAGGAGGTCACACGCGTCCTGTTCGCCGTCGACCCCGTCCAGGACGTCGTCGACGAGGCACTGAAGCTGGGCGCCGGCCTGCTGGTCACCCACCACCCGCTCTACCTTCGCGGTACGACGACGGTCGCGGCCGACACCTTCAAGGGCCGCGTCGTGCACACCCTGATCAGACACGACATCGCGCTGCACGTCGCCCACACGAACGCCGACCGTGCCGATCCGGGAGTCTCGGACGCCCTCGCGGGCGCGCTCGACCTCCGGGTCGTACGGCCCCTCGTGCCGGACCCGACAGACCCGGACGGCCGCCGGGGCCTCGGCCGCGTCTGTGAGCTGGACCACCCGCTGACCGTTCGCGAGTTCGCCGCGCGCGCCGCCGAGCGGCTGCCCGCCACCGCGCAGGGCATCCGCGTCGCGGGCGACCCCGAGGCGCTGCTGCGGACCGTCGCGGTCAGCGGCGGCTCCGGCGACAGCCTCTTCGACGACGTACGCGCCGCAGGCGTTGACGCCTTCCTCACCGCGGACCTGCGCCACCACCCGGTGAGCGAGGCCCGCGCCCACAGTCCTCTCGCGCTGCTCGACGCGGCGCACTGGGCCACCGAGTGGCCCTGGTGCGAGCTGGCCGCCGCCCAGCTCGACGAGATCTCCGACCGGAAGGGATGGGGACTTCGCGTCCACGTCTCCAAGACGGTCACCGACCCCTGGACCGCCCACGCGGCCTCGACTACCGATACATCAGGAGCCCCCAACTGAACGCCGCGCCCGCCGACCAGATCCGACTCCTCGACGTCCAGTCCCTCGACGCCCGCCTTCAGCAACTGGCGCACAAGCGCAGGTCGCTGCCCGAGCACGCCGAGATCGAGTCCCTGACCAAGGACCTCACCCAGCTGCGTGACCTGCTCGTCGCCGCGCAGACCGAGGACAGCGACTGCGCCCGCGAGCAGACCAAGGCGGAGCAGGACGTCGACCAGGTGCGCCAGCGCGCCGTCCGCGACCAGCAGCGCCTCGACTCCGGCGCCGTGTCCTCGCCCAAGGACCTGGAGAACCTCCAGCGCGAGATCATCTCCCTCGCCAAGCGGCAGGGCGACCTGGAAGACGTCGTCCTGGAGATCATGGAGCGCCGCGAGTCCGCGCAGGAGAGGTCCGCCGAGCTGACCGAGCGGGTCTCCTCCGTCCAGTCGAAGATCGACGACGCGACCGCGCGCCGGGACGCCTCCTACGAGTCGCTCGACAGCGAGGCGGCCACGGCGACCAAGGAGCGCGAGGTCATCGCGGGAGTCGTCCCCGCCGACCTCCTCAAGCTCTACGACAAGCTGCGCCAGCAGCAGGGCGGCGTCGGTGCGGCGCGCCTCTACCAGCGCCGCTGCGAGGGCTGCCGCCTGGAGCTCAACATCACCGAGGTCAACGAGGTGAAGGCCGCCTCCCCCGACACCGTGCTCCGCTGCGAGAACTGCCGCCGCATCCTGATCCGCACGTCCGAGTCCGGCCTGTAGGGCCGGTAGGCCTACGGACCAGTAGCCAAGTAGGCCAAGTAGCCGGTAGGCCAGTAAGGAGCTTGTGCGGTGCGGGAGTTCATCGTCGAGGCCGACGGCGGTTCCCGGGGCAACCCGGGACCCGCGGGCTACGGCTCCGTGGTCATCGACGCGGCCACCGGGGAAACGCTGGCGGAGGCCGCCGAGTACATCGGCGTGGCCACCAACAACGTCGCGGAGTACCGGGGGTTGATCGCCGGCCTGAAGGCGGCCCGCGAACTTGACCCCGCCGCCTCGGTCCGCGTCCGCATGGACTCCAAGCTCGTCGTCGAGCAGATGTCGGGCCGCTGGAAGATCAAACACCCCGACATGAAGCCCCTCGCGGCGGAGGCTGCGCGAATCCTCCCCCCGTCACAAGTGACGTACGAGTGGATCCCGCGCGAGAAGAACAAGCACGCCGACCGACTCGCCAACGAGGCGATGGACGCGGGGAAGCGGGGCGAGCGGTGGTCGCCGTCGGCTTCGACGGCGGAGCTGGATGCGCGGGCGGCGAGGTCGGCTGCGGCTGAGCCGGCGGGTCCGCCCGGGGACGCGGTCGCGGGTGCGGCGAAGGTACGGGCTGCCCTGAAGGCGCCGGGTTCGGGAGCGCCCCTTCAGGGGCGCGGGGAACTACGCGACCAGCCCCAGGCGGCCCGCAGTCTGAAGACTCCCGGCGGTTCCCCGTCATCCGGCGGCGCAGCCGCCAAGGCCGAATCCGACGTGCGGGCAGCGCGAAACCTGGCCACCGGGACCCCGTCCGTCGGCTGGGGCGCACCCCCGGACCTCGGCGCCCCCGCCACCTTCGTGCTCCTTCGCCACGGCGAGACCCCCCTCACCCCCCAGAAACGCTTCTCCGGCAGCGGCGGCACGGACCCGGCCCTGTCCGAAGTAGGCCGGGACCAGGCCGAGCGAGCCGCAACGGCCCTCGCCGCACGCGGCACGATCCAGGCGATCGTGGCGTCCCCCCTTGCCCGCACCCGCGAGACCGCCGCGGCCGTAGCCGCCCGCCTCGGGCTCGATGTGGTCATCGAGGAAGGCCTGCGCGAGACCGACTTCGGCGCGTGGGAGGGTCTGACGTTCGGCGAGGTACGGGAGCGCTACCCCGACGACCTCAACGCCTGGCTCGCATCGCCGGACGTCGAACCCACCGGCGGTGGCGAGAGCTTCGAGGCCACCGCCCGCCGAATCGCCCTCACCCGCGACAAGCTCATCGCCGCGTACGCGGGCCGCACCGTCCTGCTCGTCACCCACGTCACCCCGATCAAGACCCTCGTACGCCTCGCGATCGGCGCCCCGTCGGAGTCGCTGTTCCGGATGGAGCTGTCCGCGGCCTCCCTCTCCGCGGTGGCGTACTACGCGGACGGCAACGCGAGCCTGCGCGTCTTCAACGACACGTCCCACCTTCGCTGAGCAGGGTCCGCTGAGGGAGCTGTCGCTAAGGCCGCAGCGCCGCCGCCTCGCGTGCCAGGGACTCGATCCGCCCCCAGTCCTGTGCCGCGAGCGCGTCCTCGGGGAGCATCCAACTCCCGCCCACACAGCCGACGTTGGGCAGGGCCAGGTACTCCGGTGCGGAGGCGAGCCCTATACCGCCCGTAGGGCAGAACCGAGCCTGCGGCAGCGGGCCCGCCAGCGATTTGAGATACGCCGTACCGCCCGCCGCCTGCGCCGGGAAGAACTTCATGTCGCGCACCCCCCGCTCCAGCAGCGCCACAACCTCCGACGTCGTGGACACCCCCGGCAGGAACGGCACCCCGGACCCCTCCATGGCGGCGAGCAGTACGTCCGTCCAGCCGGGGCTGACGAGAAAGCGCGCCCCGGCGTCCACGGACTGAGCCACCTGAGCCGGCGAGAGCACGGTCCCCGCCCCCACCACCGCGTCCGGGACCTCCGCCGCCATCGCCCGGATCGCGTCGAGCGCCGCCGGTGTCCGCAGCGTCACCTCGATCACCGGCAGCCCGCCCGCGACCAGCGCCCGCGCGAGCGGCACGGCGTCGGCGGCGTCCGCGAGCACGACGACGGGGACGACCGGCGCGAGGTCCAGCACGGAGGCATGCGGAGATGAGGGCAGCGGCGAAGTCATGCCGCTCATCCTGCCCGGGGTGCGCAACATGCGCAAAGGTCATTGCGTATGCTGCAACGCGCTGTTGAGGTGTGAGTTCACTGAGGCGGGAGTTTGGGTGAACCCGGAGTTCAGTGGATCTCTGTAACCACCACGTCCAGCGCCCAAGGCCTGCCCGCCCTGCCCGGCGCCTCGACCTCCACCGCGTACCCGAGATCCCGCAACGCCTCGACCAGCTCAGCCGGACCCTTGGGAGCCGCGCCCGCCGTGAGCAGGCTGCGCACGATCTTTCCCTTGGTCGCCTTGTTGAAGTGGCTGACGACGGACCGCTTCTCGACGCCGTTCACGAGCTGCGAGTGCAGCACCCGTACGGTGGCCGTCCGCGCGGCGATCTCGCCCTTCGGCCGCCAGGCGGCCGCGTACGCGGAGGACCGCAGATCGAGGACGAGCCCGTTGCCGGCCGCCTCGGGGAGCGCGGCGGCCATCGGCGTACGCCAGTACGCGCCCAGCGCTCCCAGCGCGGGCAGCTTCACACCCATCGAGCAGCGGTACGAGGGGATCCGGTCGGTCACCCGGACCGCGCCCCACAGACCCGAGAAGACGAGGAGCGAGCGGCCCGCGCGGCGCTTGGTCGCCGAGTCGAGCGAGGCCAGGTCCAGGGCGTCGTACAGGACCCCGGTGTAGATCTCCCCGGCAGGGCGCGCGCCCGCCGTCCGCAACTCCGTGTTCTTGGCGACCTCGCCGCGCAGGCCCTCGCTCAGCCCGAGCACCTCTCGCGCCTTCTCCTCGTCGCCCAGGCACAGCTCGACCAGCTCGTCGAGCACCGACTGACGCGCCTCGGTGAGCCCCGGAAGCGACAGCGACTCCAGCTTCAGCGCGGTTCCCCGGCCGGAGGGGGCCTTGCCTTCGGAGGGCGGCAGCAGCACGAGCACGGTGGTATCTCCCTACGGTGGATCTGGCCCGGGCAAGCCTAAGGGGTACGCGGCAAGCGCCCGGAGTGCCGCCCGATGCGGCGCGGCCTACGCTCGACCCATGCCTCGCCGTCGCATCCGTGTCACCGGCACAGCCGAGGCCCCCTTGCGGGCCGCGCTGCGCGCACTGCGTGCCGAGCTCGACGTGCCCGAGAGCTTCCCGCCCGGCGTGCTCGACGAAGCCGCGCGGGCACCTCGTCTCCCCTCCCACGACTCCCACGACGCGACGGACATCCCGCTCTTCACCATCGACCCGCCGACGTCCAGGGACCTCGACCAGGCGATGCACCTGGCACGCCGCCCGGGAGGCTTTCGTGTCCGGTACGCCATCGCCGATGTCGCCGCGTTCGTCGCACCCGGCGGCGCCCTGGACGCCGAGGCCCACCGCCGCGTGACGACGCTGTACTTCCCGGACGAGAAGGTCCCGCTGCACCCGCCCCAACTCTCCGAGGGCGCCGCCAGTTTGCTCCCGGACCAGACCTGCCCGGCCGTGCTGTGGACGATCGACCTCGACGCGGACGGCCGTACGGAGACGACCGACGTACGCCGAGCCCTCGTACGCAGCCGCGCCAAGCTCGACTACGCGCAGGTACAGCAGCGGATCGACGACCGGACGGCCGAGGAACCGCTCGCGCTGCTGAAGGACATCGGGCTGCTGCGCGAGGGACTTGAAGTGGAGCGCGGCGGTATCTCGCTCAGCGTGCCCGAGCAGGAGATCGTCGAGAAGGACGGGGTGGACGGGGCGGACGGGACGTACGAACTCGCCTACCGCGCCCCGCTCCCCGCCGAAGGCTGGAACGCGCAGATCTCCCTGCTCACCGGAATGGCGGCGGCCGAGCTCATGCTCGCCCACGGCACCGGCGTCCTGCGCACCCTCCCCGCCGCACCCGACGGCGCGGTCGGCCGGCTCCGCCGTACCGCCAAGGCCCTGCACATCGACTGGCCGCACCACGTCTCGTACGCGCAACTCATCCGCTCCCTCGACCCGCACCAGCCGCACCACGCGGCCTTCCTCCAGGAGTGCACGACGCTGCTGCGCGGCGCGGGCTACACGGTGTTCCAGGACGGCGTGCTCCCCGAGGTCACCTCACACGCCGCCGTCGCCGCGCCCTACGCCCACTGCACAGCCCCGCTACGCCGCCTCGCCGACCGCTACGCCTCCGAGATCTGCCTCGCGGCGGTCGCCGAACAGTCGCCCCCCGACTGGGTGTTGGCCGCCCTCGGTGAACTCCCCAAGGAGATGGCCGACGGCACCCGGCGCCAGGGCACCGTCGAGCGCGAGTGCGTCGACATCGTCGAGGCCGCGCTGCTCAAGGACCGGATCGGCGAGGTGTTCGAGGGCTGCGTGGTGGACGTACAGGAACGTGAACCCACCGTCGGGACCGTGCAGTTGGAGTCTCCTGCGGTGGTCGCCCGGCTCGTCGGCGGGCCCGCGCCGCTGCCGCTGGGGGAGCGGCTGCGGGTACGGCTCACGCAGGCCGACCCGGGAGCGGCGAAGGTGCGGTTCGCGCCCGCTTGAGGCTCCGGACCAGTTCGTCGGGGTCGTCCGCGTGAAGACGTACGAGATGTACGGCCCGTTTCCGGCCCAGGAAACTGAAGTGCCTTACCGGGGTGGCGAGTTCGAGGGTCACCTCGGTCTGTGCGCCCACGGGGAGGTTCAGTTCACCCTCCTCCCGCTCGTGGGTGAAACGCACCTCGCGGCGTACGGAGGCGATGTTCTCCAGCGGTATCCGCAGGTCGACATGGGCGCCGTTGCGCACCCGCAGGGCGCCGGAGTCCAGCACGTGGGGCCGGGTCACGCAGGCCGCGTACAGGCCGATCAGAAAGACCACCGTGTAGACGTCGAGGACGAGGACGGCTCGCTCCACGAGGGGCCAGTCACGCAGCAGCACGGACATGCCGACGGTCTCCACGACGCACACGAACGCAAGCCCGAACATCATCGCGGCCTGCCCGCGCGCATACCCGAACCCGCGCCCGTCACCCACCCCGTGGGGCCGCCGGGCCAACCACCGCCAGAGGCTCGCGAGCAGCCGTGACTCGTGGGCGAGGAGCCGTCGCAGCAGTCGTAGCAGTCGTAGGAGTCCGTACGTGGCTTTCATGGCGTACTCCTTTGCTGTGGCTGTGGCTGTGGCTGTGGCTGTGGCTGTTGCTTTTGTTTTTGTTTTTGTTTTTGCTGTCGCTCCGCGACCATCCGCATCGTGCGGCGGAGCGCCTCTGCCTGGGCCGGTGCGAAGTCGGCGTAGAAGGCGCGCAGGAAACTGCTGTCGCCGTCCACCTCGCCCCCAGGCAGCAGGGCGTCCGGCAGACAGTCGACGATGGCCAGCGCGGCGTCCTCCACGCGCGGGTCGGCCGGATCCGCGTCCGCGAGCGCGTCGAGCAGGGCGTACACCTGATGCGCCCGCTCCACCGCACCCGGCGCCGCGAACGCGCCGCGCAGCCCGGCCAGCAGCCGTTGCCGCTCCTCCGGGGACGCCGCGGTCTCGATGAGCGCCAGCATCTCGCGGTCCTTCGCGGCCATGGGCGATTCGGGTCCGCCGGCCATCTCCCTGAACAGCGAGGACAGTTCGGGGGAGAGGGGTCCCTCGGCGGATACCCCGTCGCGCATCAGCGCAGCCAGCCGCTCCCGCCGCTCCCGGATCGCCTCCTCCTGCCGCGCCAGATCCTCGTCCAGCTCCGCGAGCACCTCGGCGAGCTCGCGCCCCGCGTCGTCCGCGAGCACGTCCCGCACCTCGGCCAGCCCGAGCCCCAGCTCGGTGAGCCGCCGGATCCGGGCCAGCACGACGGCGTGCCGCAGCCCGTAGTCCCGATAGCCGTTGGAGCGGCGCTCCGGCTCGGGCAGCAGCCCAAGATGGTGATAGTGCCGCACGGTCCGCGTCGTGACACCGACGGCCGTGGCGAGTTCTCCGATCCGCATGACCCCAGTAGAAACGTTGACGCTGCGACAGGGTCAAGCGACGGCGCGCGCCGGGCGGGCGAGGCCTGACGGTGCCCGTGGTCGTGTGCCACGATCGAGGGAACAGTTCCCGATCTCATGGACGGGTGATCACTCGATGTCCCAGTCTGGCGAGCGACCGAAGGAGGGGCGTGACATGACTGCTGTGGCCCATGAGCCGATCACGCCGGCAGAGGGATTGCTGGAGATCTTCCTGGCCCTCGACACCCCGGAGGGTTTCCGGGCGGAACTGATCGAGGGGGAGATTGTCGTGACGCCGCCGCCGGACGGGGACCACGAGGACTACATCAGCCTGATCGTGAGCCAGATGATCAGGCGGTCCCGGACCGACATTCAGTTCTCCGGGCACAAGGGGCTGAAGCTGAAGAGCGGGGGAGGCTGCCCGAAGGACCACGCGATTCCGGACGGTACGTTCGCCCCCGAGGAACTGCGGCTCTACCGGGGCGCCGAACCCTGGATGCCATGCGACGGCGTCGCCATGGTGCTGGAGGTGACCTCCACCAAGCCCAGGATCGACCGCGAGGCCAAGCGCCGCTGCTATGCCCGTGGCGGCATCCCGCTCTACCTGCTCGTCGACCGGGACGACTCCTCGGTGACGCTGTTCAGCGCCCCGGAACGGGACGACTACCGGCAACACTGCACGCTCCCCTTCGGTAAGCCGCTGGCCCTCCCGGAACCGTTCGCCTTCGAGCTGGACACGACGGACTTCCTCTGAGCCCCGCGCTCGTCCTCGCGGTATGGAAGGGGAGCGCTCAGGCGTTGCACCTCCGACAGTGAGCCGAGGTGGCGGGGGAGTACGGGGTGGGCGGACGTGAGCAGGCGCTCTGGACCAGGGCGACCCTCGGGCGGGACGGACGTCCGCTCGATCTGCTGACCGCCCGCTTCGACCGGCACCGGTACGCCCCGCACACCCACGCGGAGTTCACCATCGGGGTCTGCGTCGACGGTGCCGAGCTCATCGACTACCGAGGCGGCCGGATCCGTACCGGACCGGGCTCGATCGTCGTTCTCGCCCCCGGTGAGGTGCACACGGGTGGGCCCGCCGCCTGCGAGGGCTACGCGTACCGTGCGATGTACCCGGACGTCTCCCTCCTCAGCGAGGGCACCCTGACCCTGCCGCACTTCCGCGAACCGCTCCTCGACGACCCCGAACTGGCCGCTGCCCTGCGAACCGCGCACACCGAACTCAGCGTCTGCCCGGACCTGTTGGAGGCCGAGTCCCGCATTCCCTGGCTGCTCACGGCCCTCGCCCGCCGCCACTCCACGGCCCGCCCGGTGTGCGACACGATCCCGGGGGCCGGCCACGTCGCGCACGCCGTACGCGAGCGCCTCGCCGACGAGCTGCAGAGCCCGCCTTCACTCGCAGACCTCGCCGCCGACCTCGGTCTCTCCCGCTACCAACTCCTGCGCGCCTTCCGTACGACGATGGGGATACCGCCGTACGCCTGGCTCGCCCAGCACCGGGTGGACAGGGCCCGCGGGCTTCTCGAGGCCGGGCGGCGCCCCGCCGAGGTGGCGGGCCTGGTGGGCTTCGCGGACCAGGCGCATCTGACGCGCTGGTTCCGGCGAGTGCTGGGGGTGACTCCGGCGGCGTACCGCACGAGCGTGTTGCCGGCGGCGTAGCTGCGCGAGGAGCGTGCTCCCGGTGGCGTGGCTGCGCGAACGGTCGCGCAGCTCCGCGACCGGTTGCGCAACAGCGTTCAAGACACCGCCCGTCGACCCGGCGGAGACTGCCCGCATGACTGCACGCGGCTGGCTTCTCTTCTCCCTGATGGGAGTCCTCTGGGGCATCCCCTACCTGATGATCAAAGTGGCGGTGGACGGGGTCTCCCCGTCGATGGTCGTCTTCACGCGCTGCGTGCTCGGCGCGGCGCTGCTGCTTCCCTTCGCCGTACGGCAAGGGGGGCTCGTCCGCGTCGTACGGACGCACTGGCGCCCGATGCTGGCCTTCGCCGTCATCGAGATCATCGGCCCGTGGTGGACCCTGACGGACGCGGAGCGCCACCTGTCCAGCTCCACGGCCGGCCTGCTGATCGCGGGCGTACCGATCGTCGGTGTCGTCCTCGCCCGCTTCTTCGGCGACACCGAACGGCTCGGGACCCGGCGGATCACCGGCCTCAGCCTCGGCCTGGCCGGCGTCGCGGTCCTGACCGTCCCGCACCTCACCGGCGGCGACGCCCGCTCCCTCGCGGAGATGCTGATCACGGTGCTCGGATACGCGACGGCGCCCCTGATCGTCGCGCACCACCTGAAGCCGGTCCCGACGCTCCAGCTGATAGCCCCGTGCCTGCTGCTCGCGGCCCTGGTGTACGCCCCCGGGGCAGCCCTGACCTGGCCATCCGAGGTCCCGTCCTCTCCTCGGTCTTGGCCTCCCTCGCAGGCCTGGGCGTCATCTGCACGGCCGTCGCCTTCGTCGTCTTCCTCGAACTGATCCGCGAGGCCGGGGCTACCCGGGCGATGGTCTTCACGTACGTCAACCCGGCGGTGGCGGTGGCGGCGGGTGTGACGTTCCTGGACGAGTCCCTGACCGCGGGCGTCGCGGTGTCCTTCGCCCTGATCCTGGCGGGATCCTTCCTGGCCACGGCGGCCTCGGGGCCGAAGTCCGGACCGAAGAGGGTCATCCGCCCGGTATCATGGTCGACACGGCAGACGAGCCGGGCGGACGGCCGCGTGGAGGTCCTTGCGGACCTCCCCGAGGAACGTCCGGGCTCCACAGGGCAGGGTGATGGCTAACGGCCACCCGGGGTGACCCGCGGGACAGTGCCACAGAAAACAGACCGCCAGGGACTTCGGTCCCGGGTAAGGGTGAAACGGTGGTGTAAGAGACCACCAGCGCCTGAGGCGACTCAGGCGGCTAGGTAAACCCCACCCGGAGCAAGGTCAAAAGGAAACACTCCGGTGTTTCTGCGCGGACGTTCGAGGGCTGCCCGCCCGAGTCCGCGGGTAGACCGCACGAGGCCGGCGGCAACGCCGGCCCTAGATGGATGGCCGTCTCCCGGCCGGCCGTGAGGCCGACCGGCGACAGAACCCGGCGTACAGCCCGACTCGTCTGCCGCTCTAAGTTTATGCAGGTCAGAGCCTGTTTTTTGCGAATCCTTGATCTGTTGGGGTCGTTTCGGGGTCGAATTTGAGTGCGTCTGTGAATTGCAACGTGCCGATGTACGCCAAGTCTTGTCGTCCGCGTCCGACCCCATAGGGGGATAAGCGTGAACGTTTCGGGCGCCTGCTGGGGGGTGTCGGAGCAGCTGGACCCTGGTGGGCAGCGAGAAGAGAAGCCTCGGACGCTTTCGAAGTATTGTCCGGCGCGTCTTCCGACCAAGCACGCATCCGACGCGACCTGCACCTCTTACGGATCGGCGACGAGAGTGTCACCGACCTCAAAATCCTCACCGGCCGTCGCATGGACCTGGTCGCTGACCGCACGCGCATCGTTAACCAGCTCCGCGCCCAGCTCACCAGCGTCTTCCCCGGTCTGGAGGGGGCCCTGGACCTCACCAACACCGGCCCGCCATAGTCCCTCCCCCCGGCCGTGTGCCGCCCGGCCGTGGCGGAAGGGGCGCAGTGTTCGGTCACAGAGCGCGGCGAACGAGATGATCGCGCTGTACTCAACACCCGTTGGGCCGCTGGAGGATCGAGTGGAATGCCTGGCCGAAAGCGGTCACCGTCAGACCTTCTGCAATCTTTGGCGGGCGGGCATACGTGTCCCAGGTTTCGGTGAAACGGGCTTGACGCGAGAGGGATTGGACTGTCTCCGGATCGTGCTGACCTGGGCCGCCGAGCGTGGAGGTGTAGAAGCTCCTGAGATCATGGAAACGGGCACGTTCAGGAAGACCGGCCCGTGCGACAACCTGTTGCCACGTCTCGTTGAAGTCGCTGCTCTGAACAGGCCTCCCGTATCAGTTTGTCGCGATGAGCCCTTCGTCAAGTGGCTCGACGTGACCCGAGTCCGACGCTTGCGCACTGCGTCTTGGGTGATCGGTTCCGGCTCGGAAAGTACGCGGACACCAGGGCCCGGTCGAGTGCCGCGGGCCAGTCTTGCTCGTCGATGTCGCCGGAGACTTCGGGCTCTCGGTTGGTCATGCCGCGAGAGGGTAGCTTTCGCCGAGGCTCAAGCTGCAATCCTTCCAGCTACCCCTGCGAGCCTGACTGTTCGCGGAGAGCCCGGATGGCGTTGACCATCTCCTGCAGGTCGAGCGTGACCCCGTCCATCTCGGTGCCTTCCGGCCCATCCACAAGGCCGAGCGGAAGGAGGCCGAATGTGTTCGCGGATCACCATCAACATCGACGCCATGTGCTCTGCGTCGTTCGCGGTGAATTGGCCAGCCTGGAAGTTGGCGTCCAGGAGGAACCCGGCGAGGCTGATGACGGCGTCGAGCGCATCCTGCTCGTCGACAATGTCGCCGAAGCCGACTGAACTCCCCCGCGTCGGCGGGGACCACGACATCGTGGTCGACGACGAGACGCTGTTCGACGTGCTTCCCGCCGACCCGGGGGTGAACCGGAGCATCCCCCTGGAGCGTGTTGGGAACGTCCCGTCGGCCGTCTGTCTCCTGTTCCCCTTCGCTACGTCCGGTCCAGCACCGTGAAGACGGCCAGGCACAGGGTGAGGCTCGCGGCGAACGTGATGCTGCAGCGGGACAGGGCCGTCGGCACCGCGGCTCCCTCCCAACGGGCGAGGGCGAAGGCGATCGCCGCGACGACGATGGAAAAGAGGACGGCCACCGCCAGCGCGAGGAGCAGGAACGCCGGGAAGGTGTGTTTCATGAGGGCACCGCCTGGGTCGTGTGGTGTCGATGACGAGTTACGACGATCCCCGGGCGGAACCGCAGGTGGGACGGTTGGATGTTTCTCCAGTGACAACAGGGGGTTGTCCGGCGAACAAACCATGGGGGAGATCGAGTGGCCAGCGAGAGGAAGCGGGCGGGGCGGCCGTGGGGACCGGCGCGAGGCTTGTGCGTCGAGATCAACCAGCTGGTCGCGGTGGTGCGGTCCTGGCTCGATGAATCGGTTGTGTCTGTTCGGGAGTTGCATGCACGGCTCACTCCCGAGCACTTCGTCGCCAGGGCGGTGCCCGAGTTGCGCCGGTTACGTGACCAGCTGTCCGGCGAGTCGCTGGCGTGGGATCTTGTCGAGGCCGTCGCCGATGTGTGTTTTCCCCACGAACAGGCCGACCTTTCCCGGCGACGCCTCGGGGAGGCGAGGGCGCTGTGGGACCGAGCGGGCACGAACCCCACGGCGATCACGGAGGCACAAGAGCTTGTACCCGCCCGGGAGTTGCTGGCGGCCAAGGACCGCACCATCGAGGTCCTCCAGGAGATGCAGCGCGCTCGGCAGGCCTATGAGGCCGGCGAGCACGGTCGGCAACAGGCCCTGTCAATCGCCACGTTGTTGTTCGTCATGCTCGGTCAGGCCCAGGCAAAGGTCGTCGAACTGAGGCGCCGGCTCGACTCGCTGGAGCCGGTGACGGTCGAACTCCCCGGCGGGCAGGGGGTGGTGGAGCTACTGTCCCGTGCGCACCGGCAGGAGACGGAACTACGCGAACAGTTGGTTCGCGCCGAGCGGGAGCGGGGCATAGCCCAGCAGGTCGCTGACCACGCGGCGCGGCGCATCCACGAGCTGGAGGCCGAGCTGGCCGAGTTGAGGCTCCGCATGGGCGAGGACGGGCCCTCCCGGATGCAGGAGCCAGAGCCGCTCCTGCCCGGGCCCGATCTGTACACACTCAGCCCCGACGATGCCGCGCTCAACGACGTGGACCGGGCGCTGGAGAAGGCGCGCGCCGTCCTTGACGAGGGGCACGAGGCAGTTCAGCAGGCCGCTGACAAGGTGGGTTACTGGTCGTCCTCGATTCCCTCGACTTCTGCGGCGGAAGTCGGGGTCTCCGTGCCCGGACAGGCCTTCAAGTTGTCTGGAACAACCCCGAACAACCCACCGACCAACCAGGAGGCATCCTTCCCTGCACTCGAATCCCCACGGCCTCCGGTCGCCGACGCCCAAGGGGACATCTCCGAGGCGGTCCGCCGGATCACGGAGGGAAGAGACCCGGAGGACATCGTGACGCGGCTGTGCCGAGCCGTCGTCCCCACCATCGCCGATGCGGTCATGGTCTATCTGCGGGACCCGATCCCAGTGGGCGACGAGAATCAGGTGGGTCCGCTGGTGCTGCGGCTGCAACAAGTGCACCCGCTTCACGCCGGAGGCGGTGCCGCGTCGTGCGAGGTACGCCCCGGCAGCGCGCTCCTCGAAGTACTGAACGGAGCACTGCCGGTCGCCACCGACGCGCCGGTCGGTGGCGCCGCGCTGCCGGAACTGCTCGGTGAGGGGCATAAACCCGGCGGAGCCCGCACCGTCCTCGTGCCCCTGCACGGTCGCAGGCGGATCATCGGCGCAGCGGTCCTCCTGCGTTACCCCTCCGGGCAAGCATTCCAGGAAGCCGATCTGTCAGTCGCCGCTGAGTTCGCCATCCGCAGCGCACTCGCCATCGACAAGAGTCACAACCTGCAGGCCGCGGTCCAAGATCTCCATCTCGCCCGCAGTCTGGCGGACACGCTGCAGACCGTCGCGGACGGAGTGGTGACCGGTCTCGGCTACGAGCTTGCGTGTGTCAACCTCGTACGCCCGGACGGCGACCTCGTGTGCGCCGCGTTCGCCGGTAACTCCGCCGCCGAGGCCCTCATCGCCGGCCGCGTCGGCTCCCGCGCCTCCTGGGACCGTCGGCTGACCATGGGCGAGGCCTGGGGCGACCTGCGCTTCATACCCCACACCGAGGGCTGGGTCCTCGACGAGGACGACGTACCGCAGTGGTACACCGACGGTCCCGAGCCCCGCTTCGAGGACGAGTGGCACCCCGCCGACCGCCTCTTCGCACCCATGTACAACCGTAGTGCTTCAGGCACCTCCCGCGATGAGCTGGTCGGTGTGATCTCCGTGGACTGGCCCCTCACCCGTCGCCGTCCCAGGCCGGACGAGCGCCGGGATCTGGAGGAGTATGCCTTCCAGGCCGGCATAGCGATCAGTAACGCGGGTCTGCGCGCGAATATGCAGCGCGCACTTGTCCGGTTGGAACTGGAGCAACAGACCCTGCGCGCCAGCGAGGAGAGCTTCCGGCAGGCCTTCGAGTACGCCCCCGCCGGCATGGCCATCGCCGCGATGGGCGGCGACGAGCACGGCCGCATCATCCGGACGAACGACGCGCTGTGCCGCTTGGTGGGCCGCCCGGCCTCCGCCATGCGCCGCTACGCGTTCTCCGACCTCATCCACCCCGAAGACCTAGAAACCTTTCTCCGCACCAGCGCAGAGGGCGGGCACGCCGAAGTGCGCCTGGGGCGCCGCGACGGAACCTACCTGTGGGTCTCACTGCGCAACAGCGTGGTCGCGGATGCCCACGACGGCCCCCGCTTCCTGCTCACTCACGTCGAGAACATCGAGGAGCGCAAGCACCGCGAGTTCGATCTTGCCCACCGCGCCTCGCACGACGCCCTTACCGGCCTGCCGAACTCCGCCGAGTTGCACGCCCGTATCGACGCCCAGCTGTGCACGCTCCGGGAGGAGGGGTCGGACACGGCCGCAGAGGGAGTTGACCGCCTCTACCTCGGCCATGCCGACCACGTACTGGCCCCCGTGGACGACAACACTCGTGGCTTGACCGTGATCTTCTTCGCCCTCCGCGACTTCAAGGCGATCAACACCAGTTTCGGGCACGACGCAGGGGACGCCGTCCTCGTCGAGGTCGCCCGGCGGCTCAGTCAAGCCGTACGCGACGGCGACACGGTCGCCCGGTACGGCGGTGACGAATTCGTCGTTCTCGCTGCTGACCTCGGCCCCTCCAACGCACAGACTGTCGCGGTGTGGCTGCAGTCCCAGATCCACCTGCCGATCTCCCTGGGCGACCAGGCCGTGCGCATGCACGCAGGTGTCGGCATCGCATGGGCCCGGTGCGGGATGGCTTCTGATGACATTCTGCGGGCGGCCCGCGAGTTCGCGTCGTGAGCGCAGGTTTCCAAGGGCCGGTGCGCCGAACGGGTACGGCGTTAGGCAGCTTGTGAAGGCCCAGTCGCTCGCATGGGTGAAATGGCCGTCGGGAAGAATCTGCCTGGTAGGTGCTGTGTGGCACTGCGAAGCCGTCCCGCAAGGACGGATACGCCACCCGGCCTGCTAGAACCACGGGTGGTGTCCGGTACCGACCTCCAATCGGTGCCACCGAAGCCTCCAGGTGGCCATCCTGGAGGCATTCGTATACCTCGCTCCGATGCCGGAGGCAGGCATCCCCATCACGGCTCGACCGAGGTCGATTCGAAGTGCCGTCAGCAGGTTCACAGCCTGATCAACACCGTCCGACCTGGGCCGACTCGGAGCCAGATCAGAGCGCGATTGCCTCTGACTGACTCCGAGCAGCTCGGTTCGAACCGGAGTCGAATCAGAGCGTTTTCCTCTGACTGCCTCCGATTGCCTCTGCAACCCGACCTAGCAGGTCACAGCCGATCCGGCTCGCAAGGCACAGGTCAAAAAAGGATGTCTCGGATAGACCCGGCGTACAGCCCGACTCGTCTGCACTGACCACACCGTCACCGGCCGGCTCACAGGCACGGTTGCCCGAGGATGGTCATTGCGTCGATCAACCCTCAGGCGGTGGCCGGGACGAGTAGCGTGCCGCCGGTCGGTAGTCGTGCGAGCGTGCGGAGGCGGGACTCATGATCACGGTCGAGAGCTACTGGGACAAGACCGACGACGAGCTGTATGCCTTGCTGGGGGCGGAACTTCTGGGCGAGGGTCTTGGCCTGTCGCCGGAGGACGAGGAGAGCCACCGGGAGTTCGGCAAGGAGTGGTTCGCGGACAAGCACACCGAACTCCAGCGCCGAATCTGCCACCACGAGAAGGCGCAGGCGTTTCTCGGTACGACGTCGACGGACCGGCTCATCGACGCGTTCACCGTGCAGGAACTGATTGCCGACTTCGCGGGCGACGCCAAGACCGCCGTCCTGATCGCGGTACTCGTGGGCAGGGTCGGGCTCGGCGTGTTCTGCCGTAACGCCCCGGCGCCGGAGCTCTCCGCGTGAGCGGCGGGAGCCTCGCTTTCCGGCAGTACGAGAAGCTGAAGGTCAACCGGGCCCGGCAGTTCGGTCAGATGCGCGAGCGGTTGACGGAGCTGGGCGACGACCATGGGCTGCGAGAGCTCGACACGATGATGGCCGAGTTCGGCGCGACCGGACCCCGATCCCCGGACGACCCCATCGGCGAGATGCTGGCGGAGCTGACCCGGGAGATGAAGGACGCCCTGGTCGACCTCGGGGCGAGCCGCACGACCCTGGACGACGTGTGGGTCGTAGCCCTCAAACGCGACACGTTCTCTGCCCGGATGACACGCTTCACCGACGGCTCGGGACTCGTCACCGTCTCGGATGCCACCCTCAGCCTGTGCGGCTTGTACGCCCAGGCCCTGGGGCTCGTCGGGCAGCGCGGCCCCGAGCCGCAGGTGCTGGCCGGACTGCTGCGTTACTACAGCACGCAGCAGCGGGTGTTCGGGATCGCGGGGAAAATGGAGATCCGGCTGGAACCGGTGGCTGCGCAGCAGGCCGCCCTTTTTCAGTACCTGGCCGCACAGTTCGTCCTGGCCCACGAACTCGCGCACTACGTCCTGGCGCACGCGTCCTCGGTGAGCGCCTTCGCACCCGACGAGTACCTGCCCGTCTGTTCGGAAAGCCACCAGCTTGAGACGGAGGCCGACCTGCACGCGCTGCGGGCCGTCCGGCGAGCGTGCGAGCGGCTCTTCGACGAATTGCCGCCAGAGGGCGGGGAGGCTGCTCTCGGGGCGGCCGGAGCCGCCATCGGGATGCTGGCCGTGCACGTTACCGAGCGGGCGCTCTTCGTCCGCCGGGGCGCGAGCCATCCGCCCGCCCGGCAGCGGGCGGCCGCGCTACTGCGGGAGATGAACCCCAAGGAGCGCAAACTCGCCCAGGAAGCCCTCGACCTGGCCCTGGCAGTGACCGAGGCCGCCTCCGGCATCGGGGAGGGAGCCGTCTCTTTCACCCCCGCGATGTTCGGGTCGGCCCCCATCCACACCCCGCTCGACCCCTCGTATCTGAGGACCATCGAGGTCTGCGACGCGCTCCAGTGCCGCTCGCGGGAGTGGTACCTGAGCCTCTTCGACCAGGCGGGCCACGAGCTCGGCGAGCCCTGGCTCGCGGACGGCGCCCGGCTCGCCGCTGAGGGTGATCCGGCGGGGGCGCTGCGGACGTGGGGCGTGCCGAAGGGAAACATCGGCGCCCTGTGCGATCCGGAGCAGCCGCTGACCTTCAATGCCCTGTACTTGAAGCTGCGAGCCGCCTTCAGCGCCCGCGAGATCCCGCATGACCGCTTGCTCAGCTACGCGATCGTGGCGGCAACGCTGGTCGGCGAGCCTCTGGGCGGGGAGACCGGCCAAGCGCCAGCCGCCAGTACCCAGCCTCGCCGTTTCAGTTGAGGCTGATGGACAGCGAGCGTCAATCTTGAGTCCTGAACAGGCCGATGTGTACTGCCCGGACGGTGATGTGCCGCCGTCGTAACCCGACTCGGTACAGGCCGTGGGCTCCGCCCAACTCGGTGCCGTCCGGAGCCTGCATCAGACTCGGATCACTGCAAAGCGCATCCCGGAGCGTTGGACTACTCAAGCCTTTGAGGTCTCTCTACCGTGGCTATACGGGTTCAACAGCGCATGGATGCAGGGGGTTTCGATGGAAGCTGAGTTGGCGGCGCTGGCGGCGTCCGGGGCCACCACGCTGGTGGGGCTCATGGTGTCGGAGGGCTGGGCCCAGACGCGGGACCGGCTGACGCGGTTCTTTGCCCGCGACGGCGATGAACGTGCTGTTGACGAGGAACTGCGCCTGTCGCAGCGCGAGTTGTCGGCGGCTCGTGCAGCGGAAGATGAAGACGCTGCCGCGGACATCGAGGCGGCCTGGCGGACGCGTTTGAGGCGGGCGCTGCAGGCCGATCCCGGAGCCGTGGAGGAACTGAGGTCTCTGTTGGCGGAGATTGCCCCGGACGACAGCAGGGAACCGTCCGGCACGGTGCACAACACCATCAGCGGAGGTGTGCAGAACGGGCCAGTGCTCCAGGGCGAGCGATTCTTCGGGCTGACCTTCAACGGCTCGGACTCGGTACCCCCCGAGCGGGGTACGGGGGCAGCGCGCTGAGCGGTGGTTCTGCCGATCGCGGGGCAGAGGCGTACGGGTCGTCCGCCTCCCTGGCCTCTGCTCATGGCCGCCCCGAAGGGGCGTCGGTGCTGCAGCTCCTCCCGGTGTGGAACACACGCGCTTGCGGTGAGCTTCTAGCGCATATGAGCGACTTCCGCAAACTTGTCGCGCTGGGCTGCCGATCATGGCTAGCTTCTGTACGTCGGCGTGATCGTTCGCGTCGGACCTGGCCCAGCACGAGTCGCAAGGAAGCGAATTGAAGCTGCACAAGACGTACGTTGTCTCCATCTCGGTCTTGGCCGTCGCCTACATGACGCCGGTGGTGCTCCGGTGGATGTGGGGGACACCGGCGTAGACGTCGGCAGCCGGGTTCTCGGCTGACCAAGGCATGGAGAGTGGAAGTGCCGGCTCCTGGGAGGGGGCTCAGGAGCCGGTCGATTTGTGCCTCGTCAGGAACTGGAGCAGCTTCGCCGCTTCCGCCTCCGCGCCGAGACGTCGATAGAGAGCTACGGCTTGTTCGCCGTACTCGCCGGTCCGCTCGGCGGGGCGACGGGACAGGGAAGCGGTCCGAGCGAGTCCCGCGAGCGCATGGGCTGATCCCATGGGGAAGTTGATACGCCCGGCCACCTCAAGAGCCTGCTCGTAGCCCTTGGACGCGATATCGAGCCGCCCCGATTCACGCTGGACGTCGGCGCCGGCGATCAACGCGCGTAATCTCTCGTACGGATTGTCGATGCTGGTGGCAACCCGTTCCGCCATGGTCAGATGCAGCAAGGCTTCGCCTCGGCGTCCTGACTGGGCGTAGGTCGTCCCCAGGCTGATCAGAACGTCGGCTTCCCCCAACGCGTCGCCGCTGGCTCGATGGGCGGCGAGCGCCCTCTGGAAGTAGGCGAGTGCCCGGTCCGTCTCGCCGACGGCTTGGTGCACAGCACCGAGGTTGACATCGAGAATGGCCAGGTCAGGGCGCCCGCCGTGCTGCCGCATCAGGATCAGGGACCGTTCGTAGCAGTCACGGGCGTCGGCGTAGCGACGCTGGAGATAGTGAAGTTCGCCCCGGTTGTTCAGAGCTTGTGCCAATCCGTACGGATCGGGCAGCTCTTCGTAGATCGTCTCCATCAACTGGACCCTGTGGAGGGCCTCGCCGTACTGCCCGGCGTAGTACAGCACCATCCCCTCGACATTGAGGCAGTCGGCCTCTCCGGAGCGGTCTCCGGCCTCGCGGTACAGAGCCAGTGACTGTTCCAGGACACGCAACGCCGTGTCGCCGTGGCCCGCCGCGAGGTGGGCACGGCCCATCTGGAAAAGGGCGTCGGCACTGCCTTGCGTGTCGTGCAGGTCCTCATAGATCGAGAGTGCCTCGGTCGCACGACGCAGGGCCTCACCGTGGTTTCGCTGGGCCAGTAGATCCGCGTGGTCCGTCAGGGTCTGGGCGAGTGCTGAACGGTCGGCGGACGCACGGAGGGCCGGTACGGCCGCTTCGAAGAGTTCGGCCGCGATGTCCCATGCGCCCCACAGCTTGAGGGATCTCGCCAGGACGCTCGGGAACAGCGCGGCGTACTCCGGGTGTTCGGCGGCGGCCGTACGCGCGACCGCAACGAGATTGGCGCGCTCCACGGTCAGCCACACCGAGGCCTCGTCCGCGCTGGAGAACATCAGCGGGCAGAGGGACTCCTCTTTCAGGGGAAAGGGCAGGGGCAGGGGCAGGGGCAGTGCACGTCGATGGGGATGGGCAAGCCGGTCGGCCCGGTGCGCGGTGGTGACGTAGTGGGCGATGAGACGGCCGACCGCGGCTTGCCGGACCGTCTCCGAATCCGTGTGGAAGCAGACCTGCAGGGCGAAGGCCCGGGTCAGATCGTGCAGCCGGTACCGCCCGCGTACCGGCTCCTCCAGCAGGCTGGAGTCGAGCAGTTCCTCGACGCATCGCTCCAACAGCTCCGGTGCTGTCCCGAAGTCCGGGCCGGCCAGCGCGGCTGCTGCCTGGAGAGCGATGTCGGGGCCGGTGTGCAGGGCGAGGAGGCGGAACAGTTCTCGCGCCGGACCGCTGAGTTCCGTGTACGAGAACTGGAAGACCGCGCTGATCAGGGTGTCGAACTCCTGGAGCGGGTCGGTCGCCTGTGCCAGCCGGTCGAGCAGGTGTTGCAGGTCCCACGAGTCCCGGTGGCGGAAACGGCTCGCCAGGACCTGGAGGGCCAAGGGGTGACACGCACAGGCGTCCACGATCTGCTGCAGGCCGCCGGGCTCGGTGGACACTCGTGACGCGCCGACGATCCGGGTGAAGAGGGCCGCTGCCTCCGCCCTGGACAGGGTGTCCACGAACAGGGACGTGGCGCCGTCCAGTCCGGCCAGCCGGCTCCGGGTGGTCACGAGGACGCGGCAGGTGGGGGAGCCGGGCAACAAGGGGCTGATCTGAGCGGCGTCCCGCACGTTGTCGAGGATCACGAGCGCGCGGCGTCGAGCAGTCCACTCGCGCCATCTGGTCGCTCGTTCGTCCAGTGTGGTGGGCAGTTCGCCGGGCCATCCGGCCGCGTGCAGCAGGTTGGCCAGGGCGTCCGCCGGATCGAGTGGCTGCTGACCGCTGTAGCCCCGCATGTCCACGTAGAACTGGCTGTCCGGATAGGCCGTGGACAACTTGTGCCCGGCGTGCACGGCCAGGGATGTCTTGCCGATACCGGGCATTCCGTGGATGACGGTGACCGGTAGAGCGGTCGTCGCGTCGTCCTCGGCTGCGGATTCGGCGAGCAGGATGCGCAGCTCGCCGACCCGGCCGGTGAAATCCCGGATGTCGCGCGGCAGGCAGTTGCGGGGCTCCGGGGTGGGGGCCGGAGCCGGGGGTCCGGTCTCTGTTTGCAGCAGGCCGCGGTCCTGTTCGAGCATGCGGAGGTGAAGCTGCTGGAGCTCCGCGGTCGGCTCGATGCCCTGGCTCTCATGTAATCGGCCGCGCGCGTTCCGATAGACGGCAAGTGCTTCGTCGTGACGTCCGGAGCGGTACAGAACCAGCATCAAGGAGCCGATCACCTTCTGAGCGAAAGGATTCTGCGAGGCGAGTTCCTGGAGTTCGCCGACGAGGTCCGCGTGCCGGCCCAACTCCATTTCCAGGCTGATCCGTTCCTCGCGCACTCGGCGATGGTCCTCGATCAGCCGGGCACGTGCCGATTGCGCCCAGGAGCTGTCGGTGAACTCGGTCAACGGCTCGCTCCGCCACAGAGCTTCGGCGGTACGCAACAGCCCGATGGCCAGCTCGCGTTCGCCCCGTGCGGCCGCGGCCACAGCGTCCGATCGCAGCCGTTGGAAGCGCAGCAGGTCGATGTCCTCCGGATCGGCACGCAGTTGGTACAGCCGGGGAGAAGGCCGTTCCAGTCGCGCCCTGTCGCCGACGGCCCGGCGCAGCCGCCCGCGGAGCCTGGAGAGGTAACTGTGCAGTGTGGCCATGGCAGTCGGAGGTGGATCGCCGTCCCAGACCCGGTCCATCAGCGTGTCCGCCGGGACCGGCTCACCGCGGGCGTGGATCAGTACGGCCAGCACACAGCGTTCCTTCAGCGATCCGAGATCGCACTGCTGCTGGTCGTGCCAGAGTTCAAGAGGTCCCAGAGCAAGAAGTTCCACCATCACCCCCGACGGGTGCGCTTCTTCCCACGGCCTTCGGCAACGTCCGTAAATCTGTGTGACTCGTACCACTGTTCTATGGATGTTGCATGGGGGCAGGGGTGGAGTCGCAGGCGCACTGAAGCGCGACGGGCGCACAGACG
The DNA here is from genome assembly GCF_040683495.1 of Streptomyces sp. NPDC093544. Classification (NCBI taxonomy): domain Bacteria; kingdom Bacillati; phylum Actinomycetota; class Actinomycetes; order Kitasatosporales; family Streptomycetaceae; genus Streptomyces; species Streptomyces sp. NPDC093544. Next base: position 121,353 of record NZ_JBFBEA010000018.1, read on the forward strand.
TGGTTGCGCGATCGCCGTTCCTCAGGAGTTCGCCCAGGAGTGCAGGATTCCTGCAAGCCCACCATCCAACCCTCCGGGCATCCCCCTGTCATCGGCCGCGAAAGGGCGCGGCCGCGAAGACCATGAAGGAAGAACCGGGGGATCTCAACGATGAGCGTGACAGTGCCGGAGCCGCACTGGCGGCATGTGCCGGTGCGGCTGGATGTCGAACGCTGGGCCACTCGCCGGACTCGCAGAAGAGTTCTGGTCGTGGTGCACACCGTGATATCGGGCCAGCGATTACTCGACGCGATACGCCTGCTGGAAGGTGACGTCAGGGTGCAGACCTTCTTCACCCAGGCACCCGACGTGTTCAGCAACGGGGTGAGTGAGTTTCTCGAACGGCTGGGCGGTCTCGTGCTGCCTTGGAGCCAGGCGGTACAGACGAACTTCGACCTTGCGCTGGCCGCCAGTCACGGCAGCCTGCACGACCTGCAGGCACCTGTCGTCGTACTTCCGCACGGGGCCGGACACAACAAGTTCACCCCAGTCGTGCAGCGTGGCCGTCCGGTTGCGCAGCGGGGTGTGTACGGGCTCAGCAGGCAGGGGTTGGTGCGGGACGGTGCGGTGGTGCCCGAAGTGATCGTTCTGGCCCATCACGAGGAGTTGGCCAGGCTTGGCCGCGAATGTCCCGAGGCTCTGCCGGTGGCGGAAGTGGTGGGCGACCCGTGTTTCGATCGTATCGCCGCGAGTCTCCCTTCCCGGGCTTTGTACCGGGAGGCATTGGGGGTCAGGGCCCGGCAGCAGCTGGTCCTCGTCTGTTCCACCTGGGGGCCCGACTCACTTCTGGGGCAGGGGTGGGGCACGCTGGAGAGGCTGGTCACCGAACTGCCCGCAGATGACTACCGGATCGCCGCGCTCCTCCATCCTCATGTGTGGAACGCGCATGGCGACTGGCAGGTCCGTGCCTGGCTCGCAGAGTTGGCCCGCTCGGGCCTGATCCTGGTCAGCCCCCACGGGGACTGGGCCGGAACGGTCGTCGCCGCCGATCACATAGTGGGCGATCACGGCTCGGTTTCGCTCTACGGGGCGATGACCGGTGTGCCGGTGCTGATGGCGGGCCGCTCCGAAGCCGACGTGGATCCAGGCTCGCCGATGGCTGAACTCATGTCCTTCGCACCACGGCTGCACGGAGATCGTCCGGTGTGCCCGCAGCTCAAGCGGAGTTCCGTGACACGTCGTTCGCATCAGTACGAGCGAGTTGCAGCCCGGATCACCTCTGAACCCGGCCGGTTCGCGCGAAGGATGCGCGCGTTGCTCTACCGGAAGCTGCACCTGCGAGCACCTGCCGCCCGGACGACCACGGAACCCGCGCGGCTCCCGCTGGCGGTGCGCTACGACGAACCCGGCAGCGTGATGCCACGATGACTCTTCTTGCTGTGGTGTCCCAGACGGTGGTGACCATGACCACAGGTGTTCGGAGTCCCGCACACCGGATCCGGACCGTGCTGCTGAACTCGGCTTCCGGGACTCTGTCGCTGGACGAGCACGTCAGAGTCCGGCTTTCCGCACAGGAACCTTCCGCACAGGAACCTTCCGCACAGGAATTCTCTGCACAGGAACTCTCCGTGCAGGAACGGTGGCCCGTTTTCGGCGACGTGCTGATCGAGCACGGCGTGGGAGCGTGGAAGGCCGCTCAGCTGGCCGCGGCCCATCCAGGTGCTCTGGTGGTGGCGGTGCACCATGGCCCCCACTGCTGGATACAACTCGGCTCGGATGGCCACGTACTTGAGCTCGAGGCCGGCGGACCGAGACAGGCGGACGGGGTGTGGGAAACCGCCGCCTCACTGGCTCATTCCTGTCTGGTGGCCGGGCTGCCCGCTGATGCTCTGGGTTCCGCTGCGGTGTGCCTCCTGGGGACTCAGACCCCGGGCTCGCCGCTCTCCAGTTGTCGGAGCCGGTGTCGAGTTGCCTCGGCCTCGTCCGATAGCGACCGGCCGACTGAGGAGTAGAGGTCCAGCGCCTCTTGGTAGCGGTCCCGGGCGAGGTGCGTCTGCCCGCGTCGCTCGGCGACCTCGGCCAGGCTCCCGAGGGTGCGGGCCGTCTCGTAGTTCGCTGACATGCCACGCAGCGCCGCCAGTGCTGAGGACAGCAGTTCCCCTGCCTGGTCGAGTCGGTTCAGAACGAGATGCGCACGGCCCAGGAGCGTGGCCGCGCGCGCTGCGTTGTAGGTGTCGCCCGTTCCTCGAAGTGTGGTGCGAGCGACACCGGCATGGTGGACTGCCTCCTCGGCCTGCCCTGTGGCGAGCGCGACATCGGCGAGGTTGAGCCTGGCCAACCCGCCGGCTCGCTGGTCTCCGTTCGCCGGCAGTTCTGTGGTGGCGCGCAGGAAGAACTCTGCGGCCTCGTTCGGACGCCCGAGCCGGTGGAGGGCGAGGCCGCGGTAGTTGAGTGTGCGGGCCTGACCGAGCCGATCGCCGCTGTTCAGAAACAGTTGCGCCGCCTGCTCGAACATCTCCAAGGCGCGGTCGGGGTTCCCGGCACCGAGTTCCCCCACTCCGCCGGAGGTGAGCATCCGGCATTCAGCGGCCGCGTCTCCCAGTTCCCGTGCTGCCGCCAGCCCTTCCTGATGCGCGGCGCACCAGTCGTCGTAGAACTTCCGCCGCAGGAAGAGCGGCCACATGGCATCGGCAAGCTGCCAGCAGACGGTCGGGAATCCGGCGGAACGAGCCTGGTGGATCACGGCCATCAGCGTGGGTAACTCACGCTCCATCCAGTCCAGAGCGGCTTCGGAGTCGGGGCCCACATCCGCGATGATCACCCGAGCGGTCCCGTAGTCCCGGGCCATGGTCCGGTGCTGGGGGTCGATGATCTCCTCGGCGCGAGTGGCGCTCGCAAGGTAGTGATCGGCGATGCGGCGCATCGCCTTCGTGCGTTCCTGAGGCGATTCGTCTTCCCTCGCCTTCGCGGTGGCGTGCAGCCGTACGAGATCGTGAAAGCGATGACGTTCTCCAGCGGCATCGACGAGCAGGCTTGCGTCATGGAGCACTTCCAGCAACTCCGTGGCATCCCGTTCCTCGGTATCCCGTTCCTGGGCATCCTGCTCGGCGGCATCCTGCTCCGCGCCGGACAACGCCGCGACCACCGAGCCGTCGAACTCCCGACCGGGGTGCAGCCCCAGCAGCCGGTAGAGCCGGGCAGCTGAAGGAGGCAACGCCTGATACGACAGATCCAGCGCCGCACGGACGTTGTGGTCGCCGTCGATGGCCAGTGCCTCCAGTCGTTGATGCTCCTTCGCGAGCGCGCGGACCATCGTGGTGATACCCCGCTCGGGGCGCGCCGCGAGCCGGGCACCGGCGACACGAACGGCCAACGGCAGCCCGGCGCACAACTCGACCAGGGCGCGGGCGTCTTCGGGCTGCTCGGTCACCCGCCCGTCCGAAAGGGTGTCCGCGAGCAGTTCGACCGCCGCCTCGGGGGCGAGTGGTTCCAAGTGGACGGGATAGCAGCCGTCGACCGTCAGCCCCGGCAGCCGCCTGCGGCTGGTCACCGCGGTAACGCTTCCGCCCGCAGGCAGCAACGGCCGTACCTGGGCCGCGGTCGCGGCGTCGTCAAGCAGCACCACCAGGCGTTGGTTCGCGGTCAACGACCGATACAGCGCTGTCCGTTCGGCGAGCATCGCGGGGACCTCCTGGGCGGGGACGCCCAAGGCCCGTAGGAAGCGGGCGAGTATCTCTCCCGGGTGCTCCGGTCCCTCCGGCGACTGAGCCCCGAGATCCGCGTGGAGTTGGCCCGCCGGAAAATGCGGGCGCAGCGTGTGCAGCCACCTCAGCGCGACAGTGGTCTTACCGACTCCGCCCAGTCCGCTCACCGCGGCCAGTGCCGACCGGCCCTCCCGCGCGGCACGGGCACGATGCCGCTCCAGCGCCTCCAGCTCCACTGACCGGTCGATCACCCGCACGAGCGGCGGAAGCTGCCAGGGAGTCCGCGCGAGGGAACTTCCCTCCGAACGAATGTGGATGCCACCGTGCACGGCACCTGCCTGGATGACGGCGCCGTGCACGGTGCCACTCAACTCGTTGTGGGACTCACGCCCGTCCCTCGGCACTCGCACCCTCCGCCCCTGTGTAGGTAAGTACCGATTCGCTGCATGGATCCTTTCCGTATACGTGACTGATACCCGTGGATCCGAGAGGGGATCGCCGTCTTCTGCGGGCTTGGAGAGCATCTGCGCGGCGTCACACCACGTCGGAACCATTCGAGTCAGCGAGCACCCGCGTCCCTCAGCCGGACACGCCGCGTGTTCACCCCTCCCTCTTACGGGGGTCCCGCATCCGAACAAGGATGTCCCCGCCCCCGCCGTGGACGTACTCTCCAGCACGTAATGATCCGTATGTGCAAGGGAGTTGATGGTGCCGACAGCAGTGGTGGTCGGAGCGGGGCCGGGGATCGGGAAGTCTGTTGCTGACCGTCGCCGCTCGTTCGCCACCCCGGTGGGGAGTGGACGGGAGGACTTATGTACTAACCTATACACAAGAAGTTATCGACCGGCTGATCCGCCGTCAAGGAGGTCATGTGGCCCGCACCGGACGCCCCCGAGCCTTCGATCGCGACGCGGCTCTGCACACGGCCATGCTGGTCTTCTGGGAGCGTGGTTACGCGACCACCTCGACCACCGACCTGAGTGCCGCCATGGGTATCAACCCGCCCAGCCTGTATGCCGCGTTCAAGAACAAGGAACATCTGTTCCGGGAGGCCATCGGGCTCTACGAGCGCACCGAGGCCGACGCCTCGCGGCGGGCCATGGACGAGGCCCCCACCGCCCGCGCGGCCGTCGCGGCGCTGCTGCATGAGAGCGTCGACCGGTTCACCACCGAGGGCAAGCCGCGCGGGTGCATGATCGTGCTCACCGCCACCAACCTGACCGCCGACCACGAGTCCGTGCGGGACTTCGCACTGCGGTGCCGTGCCCGTACCAAGACCACCATCAAGGCGCGCCTGGACACCGCGGTGGACGCCGGGGAGCTGGCCGCGGGCACGGACACCGACAAGATCGCCGCCTTCTACACCACCTTCCTCAACGGCCTCTCGCTCCAGGCGCGCGACGGGGCGGATCGCGCGCAGCTGCACGACCTGGTGGACATGGCGATGTCTGTCTGGAACACCCCGGCCGGTCCTCTCGTCGGCACCTCGTCCGCGACGTGAGGTGGAACGGCGGTGAACCGGTCGCAGTCCTTCGGCGTGGGCCGCCGGTTGGGCGAGGGTCACCGCCGGACCGCTGCCGGAGATGCCCGGCATGGAGTGGTGCTCCGCCGCCCGGTTAACGCAGGGACCCACGGGACTCGGCCAGTTGGGCCGACCGCCGGGGGGCTCCCGGCGCCTCCCGTGCTGTGTTCCCCTCACCCACCGCCACCAGAACCAGCAATGACAGCAGCGCGGGCGCGGTTCCTTGGACACGGCTCCGGGCGGGATCGATGATCCACTCAGTCGTCCGGCGGTAACGGGGTGCCGGCCAGGGGTATTCCGTGTCACCGGCCCCGCTGGCGGGATCGAGAGGGCCTGACGGACGCCCTCTACTCCACCGGCAACTTCCTGTTTCCGCTGGCAGAAAGGGAGGGGGGTGACTTCCGGAGCGGCCGACGGCTTTCTCGGAGAGTCCCGCGAAGGAGGCCGAATTGGCCGAAGCTCATCCCCTTCTGCCCCGAGGGTCGGGCTTCCCGGCGACCGCCAACAGCCCTCCTCTCGCCGCCAGTTCCTGGGAGTTCGGTGGGGAGTACCTGTGCGCGGAGTGAACGTTTGTGTACGCAAGGTTAACAAGCGCGGGGTGGCTGAGAAACTTTTTCGAATTGCCCACGAAACCTCCTCACCTCGTCGGAGGATGTGTGCGGCACGGGCCGGGGGCTGCTCGCTGCCAGGGTTTTTTGCTTCGCCTCGGCGTAGGTACGCAAGAGGGTTCTTCGCTGTCCTGGTTCGGTTCTCGTCATGCGGCAATTCGTGCCGCAGCCCATGGGGGGCACATCATGCAGGGTTTTTCGCGTAGGGCCGCGGTCTGCGCGGCGTCCTTGTTACTCACGTTCTTGGCGCCGGTAACCGGGGCGAGAGCCGACGACACGGAACCGAGAATCGACCTCAGAGTGCTGGTGGTCGATGACGGCGGCGCGGCCACGGGGGCCGTCGCTGCCGAGCTGGACGGGGCGGGGACGCCGTACACCGAAGTCGATCTTAATGACGCGGGTAGACCGCAGATCGACGCGGCGTTCCTGAGTGACACCGTCGACGGGCGGCCGAGGGCGAAGTTCCAGGCCGTGGTGCTGCCGAACGACAACCCCTTCGGGGCGGGCTCGGCGGAGATGACGGCGCTGACGGCGTACGAGCAGACGTACGGAATCCGGCAGGTCGACGCCTACACCTACGCCCAGCCGGCCGTCGGGCTGAACTGGGCCGAGAACCCTGGGTACATGGGGTCGTTGGACGGCGTGACGGCGCAGGTGACCGCCGCCGGCCTCGCGGGGCCCTTCGGGTATCTCGACGGTGCGGTTCCGTTCGAGGACAACGCGGCCGATGTGTCCGAGAGTTACGGATACCTGGCCGTGCCGCTCGCCCAGCAGGCGGCGGGAGCCACGTTCACGAGTTACGTGGAGGCGCCCATTCCCGGCACCGCGGTCAACGGATCGCTCATCGGGGAGTACGCGCACGACGGCCGCCGGGAACTGGTCGTGACGTTCGTCTACAACGAGGCCCAGCAGCAGTACCGGCTGCTCGCGCGTGGAATCGTGGAGTGGATGACGCAGGGCGTCCATCTCGGCGCCGACCGGAACTACTTCGCGGTGCACGTGGACGACGTCTTCGGCGCGGACGACCGGTGGGACACCGTGCTGAACTGCACCCCCGGAGACGTGGACTGCCCCGAGGGCCAGGGCACGGAGGACCCGATCCGGATGACGGTCGCGGACGCGCAGTACGCGAAGCAGTGGTCGCAGGAGCACGGTCTGACGCTCGACTTCATGTTCAACGGCGCGGGCAGCGAGACCTACAAGGAGGAGAACGGCGGGGCGGACGCGCTGACCGACCAACTGGTCGCGGACAAGGACGCCTTCCGGTGGGTCAACCACACCTACGACCACCCGTTCCTGGGCTGTGTGCAGAACGTGACCGTGGTGCCGTGGGTGTGCTCCACCGACGCGGCAGGGAACGTGCAGTGGGTCAGCCAGGCGGAGATCACCGCGCAGATCGTGGACAACCGGACCTGGGCCGCCACGAAGGGTCTTGACCTCGACAACACGGAGCTCGTCACGGGTGAGCACTCGGGCATGAGGGTGCTTCCGCAGCAGGTCGACGACAACCCGAACCTGGCGCCCGCGCTCGCCGCCACCGGCGTGACCGCGCTGGGCAGCGACAACTCCCGTGACCCGCAGCAGCGGCAGGTCGGCGCGGCGCTGACGGTGCCGCGCTTCCCGATCAACATCTTCTACAACGCGGGCAAGCAGGCCGAGCAGGTCGACGAGTACAACTGGATCTACACCAGCGCCGCCGACGGCGGCAGCGGCATCTGCGACAACTCCACGACGACCACCTGCCTGGACGCCCCGCTGGACACCGCGACCGGCTACACCTCGTACCTCGTGCCGACCGAGAGCCGGATCGCACTCGGCCACGCGCTGTCGAACAACCCGCGCCCGCACTACATCCACCAGTCGAACCTGGCCGAGGAGCGGATCGCGTACCCGGTCCTGGAGAAGGTGCTGAGCGACTACGCGGGCCTCTTCGCCGACAACACCCCGCTGGTCAACCAGGGGATGAGTGAGACCAGCGCCGAACTGGCGCACCGGGCCGCCTGGGACGCCGCTGTCGACGGCGGACAGGTCACCGCCTACCGGATCGGAAACACCGTCACCATCAGCGCGCCCGGCGGGGTGCAGGCCCCGGTGACCCTGCCCGCCGGTACGGACGGCTTCGGCAGCCCGTACGCCGGAGCGAGGTCGGGATGGACCGCCGACGGCTCGCTGGAGGCGGCGGCATCGGCGACGGCCGGTTAGCCGCACGCCACGCCCCGGCGGCATCGGCCGCCGGGGCCCGACCGCGCCCCTGACCACGGCCGCGGCCTGAACCAACCGTTCCTTGGGGGGAATGAGACGCATGTCCACGCGAGAGATCCTGCACGCCGTGCCGCCGCCGGGCACGAACGACCGGGCGGTGGTCACACTGCTCACCGAAGGAACGTATCCGCACCAGCACGGCGGCGTGAGCGTGTGGTGCGACCAGTTGGTGCAGGGGATGCCCGACGTCGGCTTCCGGATCGTCGCGATCACCGGGACCGGGCAGGAGTCGCTCGCCTGGGACCTGCCCCCGAACGTCAGCGGACTGGTCTCCGTCCCGCTGTGGGGACCCGTTCCGGACGGCCGCGCGCCCCGGGGCCGGCGGCTGCGCCGCTTCCTCGGCACCTACGAGCGGTTCCTGCTCTCGCTCCTTGAGCCCGGCTCGCCGACGGCCGGGGCTGACTTCGCCGACGGCCTGTACGCGCTCGCGGCCCGGGCCCGCAAGGGGGAGCTGTCGGCGGCCATGCGCACCGAGGAGGCGCTGCGCACCCTGACCGAGGTGTGGAACCGGCCGCACTTACCCGTGGCCGCGGCACGGCCGACCCTGCACGACGCGCTGACCGCCACCGAACTCCTTGAGCACGCGCTGCGGCCGCTCGCGGTCATGCCGCCGGAGGGCGGAGTCGCGCACGCCGTCAGCGGGGGTCTTGCGGCACTGCCCGGACTGATGGCCCATCAACTGCACGGAACACCACTGCTGTTGACCGAGCACGGCGTCTACCTCCGCGAGCGCTACCTCGGCTACCGCACGGGTGGTTACCGCTGGCCGGTGAAGTCGCTGCTCCTCGGCTTCTTCCGGCTGCTGGCCCGGGAGACCTACGCCCGCGCCGCGCTAGTCACCCCGGGCAACCGCTACAACCGGCGCTGGGAGGAGCACGGCGGCACGGCCCCTGACCGCATACGCACCGTCTACAACGGGGTCGACCCCGGCGCCTTCCCGCCCGCCGGTCCTGAACCCGAACTGCCCACCCTCACCTGGGCCGGACGGGTCGACCCGATCAAGGACCTGGAGACGCTGATCCGCGCCTTCGTCCTCGTACGCGAGGAGTTGCCGCAGGCGCGGCTGCGGCTGTTCGGCGGCACACCGCGCGGCGGAGAGGCCTACCGGGAACGCTGCCAGGCGCTCGCCGCGGAGTTGGGGGCCGGCGACGCGGTGGTCTTCGAGGGCCGGGTGGAGGACATTCGCGACGCGTACGCGGCCGGCAACGTGGTGATGCTGTCCAGCATCAGCGAGGGCTTTCCCTTCACCCTCATCGAGGCCATGTCCTGCGGGCGGGCCACCGTCTCCACCGACGTGGGCGGAGTGCACGAGGCGGTCGGCGACACCGGCCTCGTCGTACCGCCCCGCGAGCCGCGGGCGATGGCGCGCGCGGCACTGGAACTCCTGCGCGACCCGGCACGGCGCGCCCTGATGGGCGAGGCCGCCCGACTGAGGGTGATCGAGCAGTTCACCCTCCGCCAGACCATCGACACCTTCCGCGGAATCTACGGCGAACTCGCCACGCACGCCGCCACCGGGCGAGAGAGGTACGCCGAGGAGTACGCACAGGAGTACGCCGAGGTGTCCGTCGACAGGCATGAGCGACAGCAGGAACTCGCGCTGCACGGCGTACGGCAGGCAGGTGAGGCGGGGTGAGCGAGCGGCAGTGGTACGCCGCCGGGTCTGCTGCCGGGCGGGAGCGGTACGCCGTTCGGTCTGCCGCGGTGGGTCAGCGGCACCAAGAGGCTCGCTCGGGCGCCGTACCGCAGGCGGGTGAGGTGGGGTGAGCGGGCCGTTGCGGCTGCTGCCGGGGGACGGTGGCATCGATCAGGAACGTGGTGAGCGGCGGCGGTTCCCGGCGGGATGGCCGGGCAACACGGTTGCCGGTCAAGGCGGTCGGGCCCGTCAGGCGGGCCAGGCCGGCCCTGCCGGGCGCCGTGGCACCGACGCGCTGCCCGCTCTCGGCCCGCGCCAGGTCCGTCGCCGTCGGCCATCCTGGGCCGAGGACCCGTTCGACGAGCTCGCCGAACGGCTGGCGGACGTGTGCGGCGCGGCCGTCCACCCGGACGAGATCGCTGCCGTACTGGAGTCGGACGGGCTGACGCAGGAACAGATCACCGGCCGCTACGGACGGCGGGACCTGTTCGAGGTCGCCGAGGAACTGTACGAGCGGGTACCGCGCCGCTTCCCCGACCCGGAACCGCCGCCCGACCCCTGGCGGACCAGCCCCTGGCGGTGCGTGCTGCGCGGGGCGGTCTTCGGACTCCCCGGACTGGCATACGTGTTGGGCGCCGGCCTCCTCGCGAGCGGTACCGGCGCGATCGCCGGTCTTGCCGCCTCGGCGCTGGTCGCCTGGGCGTGGAACCAGGGCCTGGCTCACCGCGCCTACGTACGGCTCGCGGCGGGCGGCCGTCGCGGCGCCGCGCGCACCCTGCGCGCCGGGGCCCCGGTCGGGGCGCTGGGCGCGCTGTCGGCCGGCCTCCTGCTGTCGGGGCCGGGCACCATGGCCGCGTTCGCCGCCGGGCAGGCGCTCTACCTCGCGGCGGGCACCGTGCTCCTGGTGCTGGGCCGCGAACGGGATCTGCTGCTCGCGCTCACCCCGACGGTCGCCGGAGCGGCCTCACTGCTCCTGTGGCACCCCGGCCCGTTGGCCGTCACCGCGCTGCTCCTTGTCACCGTCGCGGCGGCGGTGCTGCTGGCGGCCCGCGAGATCGTACGGTCGCTGCGCACCGACAGCACGGCGGCCCCCGGCAACGGGCCACCGCTCGCCGCTTCCCTTCCCTACGGGCTGTTCGGCCTCGCGGCAGGGTCGCTGACGCTGATGGCCGCGTCCGCCGACGGGCCCGCCGTGGTCGTGCTCACCCTGAGCATGGGCGTCGCCGAGTGGCTGCTCTACCGCTACCGGAGCCTGGGCCTCGCCGCACTGCGGCACAGCACCACACCCAGGGGCTTCCAACTCCGGGCCGGGCGCGCACTGTTGCTGTGTCTCGCCGGATACCTGGCACTGCTGGCCACGCCCGCCCTGATCCGCGGCGACTCGCCTGCGCCGCTGCTGGCGCTGGGAGCCGTCCTGTGGACCGCTCTGCTGCTCCAGGCCTTCGGCACGGCCTGGCCACCCGCCGCGGTGTGCCTGGCCGCCGCCGCGGGCGCGGCCCTGGGCTCCGCCGCCGTCCGTCCGCTCGTCTGCGGCTGTGCCGCCGCCGCGCTGGTGGTCATCTCGTACGCCCTGCTCGGCCGGGCCACGGCTCACCGCTGACCCATCTCCACCATCTCGACCATCTCCATCATCCGCATCACCCCTGACACCAGAGGAGACAGACCCGTGACCGAAGCCGGACCCGTAGCCGGACCCGTAGCCGGACCCGTAGCCGGACCCGTAGCCGTCACCGGAGCGGAGGGATTCATCGGCTCCCACCTGGTGGAGGCGCTCGTCGCCGCCGGGCACCGGGTGCGCGCGATGGCCCAGTACAACTCCTTCTCCTCCTACGGCTGGTTGGAGACGCTGCCCGACGACGTGATGGACAGCGTCGAGGTCGTGCTCGGCGACGTACGCGACCCCGGCTCGGTGGACCGGCTGCTGGCCGGCACGGAGGCCGTCTACCACCTGGCGGCGCTGATCGCGATCCCGTACTCCTACCAGGCGCCGCACAGTTACGTGGACACCAACGTCACCGGCACCCTCAACGTCCTGGAGACCGTCCGCCGGCTCGACATCCCGAGGCTGGTGCACACGTCAACCAGCGAGACGTACGGCACGGCCCAGACGGTGCCGATCACCGAGGACCACCCCATCAACACCCAGTCCCCGTACGCGGCTTCGAAGGCGGGCGGCGACCGGCTGGCCGACAGCTATCACGCGAGCTTCGGCACCCAGGTGGTCACCCTGCGGCCGTTCAACACCTTCGGGCCGCGCCAGTCCATGCGGGCGGTGATCCCGACCGTCATCGGGCAGGTCGCGGCCGGGGAACGGACCATCACCCTCGGCGATCTGCGGCCCACCCGCGACTTCACCTTCGCCAAGGACACCGCCCAGGCCTTCCTCGCGGTGGGCACCGCGCCCGCCGAAGCCGTCGTCGGCCACACCTTCAACGCCGGTACCGGCGGCGAGATCTCGGTCGGCGACCTGGTCACCCTGATCGGCAAGCTGATGGCCGCCGACCTGGAGGTTCGTGAGGACCCGCAGCGCATCCGCCCGGCCGGATCGGAGGTGATGCGGCTGGTCTGCGACGCGTCACGGCTGCGCGCCGCCACCGGCTGGGCGCCCGCCCACAGCCTCGAAGAGGGGCTTGAGGCGACCATCGCCTTCTTCCGCGACCCGGCGAACCTCGCCCGCTACAAGACGAACGTCTACAACATCTGACGGCTTCGCGGCTCCAAGACGTCCGTCTACAACATCTGACGGCTCCCCGGCTCCAGGACCACCGTCGACAACACTCTGACGGCTCCCCGGCACCAGACCTACCGAGTCCCTGAACCCAGGAAATCGGCGACGCCGAATCGGCGACACCTGACGACAGTCGGAAGGAAACCCCCACGATGCATGCAGTCATACTGGCCGGAGGCAAAGGCGTACGGTTGCGGCCCTACACGACCGCCCTGCCCAAGCCGCTCGTCCCCATCGGCGACCAGCACGCGATCCTGGAGATCGTGATGCGCCAGCTCGCCGGCGCCGGCTTCACCACCTGCACCATCGCCATCGGGCACCTCGGCCACATCATCCGGGCCTATGTCGGCAACGGCTCCCAGTGGGGCCTGCGCGTCGGCTACGCCACCGAGGACAGCCCGCTGGGCACCATGGGGCCGCTGCTGACCATGCTCGACCGGTTGCCCGAGCACTTCCTCGTCATGAACGGCGACATCCTCACCGACCTCGACTTCAGCGCCGTACTGCGCAGTCACGAGGAATCCGACTCGCCGCTCACCATCGCCACCTACGCGCGTACGGTCTCGATCGACTTCGGGGTACTCACCACCGAAGGCGGCAAGGTCGTCGGCTTCGCCGAGAAGCCGAGCATGGACTACCGGGTCTCCATGGGCGTCTACGGACTCTCCCGCTCCACCCTCAACGGCTACACCCCCGGTCTGCCGCTCGGCTTCGACGAACTGGTCCTGGACCTGCTGCGCGCCGAAACCCCGCCCGCCGCCTACGAGTTCGACGGCTACTGGCTCGACATCGGGCGCCCGGACGACTACGACAGGGCCAACGCGGAGTTCACCACGCGCCGCCCCGCCCTGCTCAAGGGAGTGTGACCCGGCATCATGCGCATCCTCGTCCTGGGCTCCACCGGATTCCTGGGCGGTCACATCGCCGGGCAGCTGCGCACCCTCCCGGGTGTGCGGGTGCTCGGCGGCGGCCGCTCGGTGGACCCCGGGCTGCCCGTGAACCTCCCCGTCGACCTCGCCGCCGTCTCCGTCGCCGGACTCGCACGGTCCCTGCGCGCCCTCGCCCCCGACGCGGTCGTCAACTGCGCGGGCGCCGTCAGCGGCGACCCCGTACGCATGGCCGAGACCAACGCGCGCGGACCCGCCGTACTGTGCGAGGCCCTGCGCGAGGCGGCGCCCGGCGCCCGTCTTGTCCACCTGGGGTCGGCCGCCGAGTACGGGCCGACGCCCGCCGGGCAGACCCTCACCGAGAGCTCGCCGGTCAGCCCGCAGGGCACCTACGGAGCCACCAAACTGGCCGGGTCGTACGCGGTGACCGAAGCCGGCAGGACCGGCCTGGACAGCGTCGTCCTGCGGGTGTTCAACCCGGTCGGCCCTGGCGCGCCCGCCTCCAGCCTGTCCGGACGGCTCGCCGACGAACTGCGGCGCGCGCTGCCCGACGGCACGGTCACCGTCGGCGACCTCTCGGCCTACCGGGACTTCGTCGACGCACGGGACGTGGCACGGGCCGCTGTGCTCGCGGCGACCACCCCCGGCCCCCTGCCGGCCGTCCTCAACATCGCCAGCGGCACGGCCACCCGTGCCCGGGACCTCGCCGAGGAACTGGCGCGGGCCGCCGGATACCGGGGCCCGATCGAGGAGCGCGGCGCCGGATCGCAGCGCTCGTCGGCCGTGTCCTGGCAGCGGGCCGACGTGACCGCCGCCGCGGACGCCCTCGACTGGCGGCCCGAACGGACGCTGGCCGACTCGCTCGCCGGCCTGTGGGCCGAGCACACCAGGGTTTCGGCGTGACCGACGAGGCGACGGACCCCGGCCGCGGCCGGCTGCTCGTCCCGCTCTACGTGCACCCCGCCGTGGACCCGGCCGCCTGGCGCGCCCTGATCCACGCCGGTCCACAGCTGTACGGCGTCGTCCTCAACATCGCCGACGGACCCGGCGACACACCCGACCCGGCCTTCGTCACGGCCGCCGCCCAACTACGGGAGGCGGGCGTGCGGGTGCTCGGATACGTGGACACGGCCTACGGAGAGCGGTCGGCCCGCGCGGTCGTCGGCGACCTGCGCAGGCACCGCCGCTGGTACGACACCGACGGCGCCTTCCTGGACCGGACGGCCTCCGCCGCCGGGCCGCTGCGCCACTACCGCAGGCTGACGCGCGCCGCCCGCGTCTGCGGTGCACGCACCGTCGTCCTCAACCCGGGCGTCCATCCGGCCCCGGGCTACGCCGACTTCGCCGACCTGCTGGTCACCTTCGAGGGCACCTGGAAGACGTACCGCCACACCGACTTCACCGTGCCCGCCTGGACCGGCGCCCATCCGCCCGAGCGGTTCTGCCACCTGGTGCACGGCGTCCCGGACGGGCTCTGCCCGCTCGCGGCGCGCACCGCCCGGATGCGCGGAGCGGCCGTGCACTGCGCCGTCCCCGGCAGCGGCGCGAACCCGTGGAGCGGCCTGCCGCCGACCGTGGAGAGGGAGGCCTCTTGAAGCATGCCGCACGGCCGGGACCCGCAACCGCCCTCACCCTCATGCTGCTTGCTCTGCTCCTTGCGGGCTGCTCGACCAACACCCCCGACGCGCCGCGCCGTTGGCAGCCGCGTCCCGGTACCGACTGGCAGTGGCAGCTCAGCGGCCCGATCGACACCTCCGTTCAAGTCCCGGTGTACGACATCGACGGCTTCGAGAGCAGCGCCGCCGTGGTCAAGTCCCTGCACGCCGACGGACGCAAGGTGATCTGCTACATCAACGCCGGTTCCTGGGAGAACTATCGCCCCGACCAGAAGGCCTTCCCCGCCTCCGTGCTCGGCCAGGGCAACGGCTGGGAGGGCGAGCGGTGGCTCGACATCCGCCAACTCGACGTGCTGCGCCCCATCATGGCCAAGCGCATGGACATGTGCCGCTCGAAGGGATTCGACGCCGTCGAGCCCGACCTCCTCGACGGCTACACCAACAAGACCGGCTTCCCCCTCACCGCCGCGCACCAGCTCGCGTACAACCGCATGATCGCGGATCTGGCACACGACCGGGGCCTGGCCGTCGGACTGAAGAACGACCTGGAGCAGATCCCGCAGCTGGTCGGGGACTTCGACTTCGCGGTGAACGAACAGTGTGCGGAGTACAGCGAATGCGCGTTGCTGACACCGTTCGTCAAGGCACGCAAAGCGGTCTTCCATGTGGAGTACGACGTGCCCACCGGGAAGTTCTGTCCCACCGCCGACCGGCTTGGCCTCGACTCGATGCTGAAGCGGCTCTCCCTGGACGCGTGGCGCCGGCCGTGCTGAGCCGGGGCCGATTTCGGGGCGACCGGCTCCGGGCACCACAAGGGGCGGCCGTCGGGGATCCGGCGGCCGCCCCTTGCACGGATCACCTCACCTGGCCACCATCTCCGCCTCTTCCTGACCCAGGGCGGCCGGTGTGCTCCGGCGCCCGCCGAGCGTAAGGCCCGGCAGCGCCACCAGGAAGGCGACGGCGGCGAGGGCGGCCCCGCCGATGAGGCCGACCCGGGCGGCGGCGGCGAAGTCGCCGTGTGTGGAGGCGATCTCGCTGAAGTACAACGAGGTCGCCAGCGCCGTGCCGAGCGAGGTGCCGATCTTCATACCGGTCTGGTAGATCCCGGCGGCGGTGCTGCCCTCCTTGCGCGGTACGCGGTGCAGGGCGAGCGTCTGGTTGGCCGCGATGACGAGACCGGCGCCGCAGCCGGCCACCAGCAGCGGTCCGGCGAGCAGCAGCGCCATGGGAGCGCCCGAGGAGGTGTCGACGACCAGGGCCGTGCCGGCAAGGCCGAGGGCGGTCACGGCGGTGCCGACGATCACCAGCGGAGGGCCGACGCGGTGCACGATACGGCCGCTGATCACGCCGCAGACCGCCGAACCGACGGTGAAGGCCACGATGGACAGCGCCGCGTGCAGCGCCGTGTAGCCAAGGCCCTGCTGGAGGAACTGGGTGAGCACCAGGAAGATGCCGGTGAACCCGCCGTACAGGGAGGCCGCGACGAGCGTGCCCACCCAGTAGTGGCGCTCACGGAACAGGTTCAGGTCGACCAGTGGCTGCCGGCCCTGCCGGGCGACAGCGCGCTCGTACAGGACGAAGACGACCAGCAGTGCGAGGCCGGACCACGTCAGCCACCACCGGCGGTCGACCCAGTCCCCGCTCTGCAGCAGCGGCAGCATCACGGCCGTGACGGCGAGCCCGAGCAGCAGGACACCGACCAGGTCGAGTGGCCGGCGCGCCTCGACACGCCGGCCCTCCGGCAGCAGACGCAGGGCGAGGAAGAGGACGACGACATCGAGCGGGATGAAGGCCAGGAAGACCCAGCGCCAGCCCTCGCCCGTGCCGAAGATGTGCAGGATGATGCCGCCGAAGAGTGGTCCGATCGCCGTCGACAGGCTCACCGTCGCGCCGTAGTAGCCGAAGGCCCGGCCCCGTTCGCGCGCCGGATACATCTGGTGCAGCATGCCGACGACCTGGGGGGCGATCAGGCCGGCCGCGAGCCCCCTGGCGAGCCGTGACGCGTCCAGGAAGGTGGCGTCGGGTGCGATTCCGCACAGCACGCCGGTGATGATGAACAGCACCATTCCGATGACGAAGATCTTCCGGCGGCCGAACTCGTCCCCGAGCCGGCCCGCCGGAACCAGCATCAGGCCGAAGGTCAGGGTGTATCCGGCGAGCGACCAGGTGACGTCGGCGGGCGTCAGGTGCAGGTGCTCCTCCATCGAGGGCAGCGCGACGGTCACGATGCTCACGTCGAGGAGGGTCAGGAACGCGGCCGCTATGCAGATGAGCAGGGCCTGCGTGCGTCGCTTCGAAGTCAGGTAGGGCGGTGTGGGTACAGCGGCTGTTACGAGGTCTTCAGGCGTCTTTGCCATGGTGCACCTCAGATTCCCATCGGCTATCTGTAGCGGCCTTCGATGCCGTGGAGGGCGCGGCGGCGCCCGCCGGGAATGCGGCTCCGACGTGGGAGTACATCCGTCTCCGGTGGTGATGCCGTGGCCCGCTCCGTCCCGGGAGCGGGCCACGGCTGTCTGGATCCGGGTCAGCCCACGTCGGCCACCAGTCCGACCTGTTCCACTCCGAAGACGGCGACGATCTCGTCGTTCTCGGGCCTCTCTCCACTGACGCCCACCGAACCGAGCAGCACGCCCTCCTTGTCCCGTACGAGCACACCGCCCCGGGAAGAGGCGACGCGGCCCTCGGAGATGGCGGCCAGGGCGGCGAAGAAGGCGGGGTCACGGGTCGCGTGCCGGGCCCCGGCCGCGCCGCCCGAGCCGGTGCCGAGGCAGCCCCATGCCTTGGCGTGCGCGATCTGCGGGCGCAGGATGCCCGCGCCGTCCTCACGCTTGACGACCTGGGGGTGGCCGCCCGGGTCGAGCACGGTGATCGTCAGCGGTCGCAGTCCCAGCTCGCGTGCGTGGCTCAGCGCGGCGTCGACGATCTCGGATGCCTGGGTCAGGCTCAGACCGGTCATGTCTGTGGCTCCTCTGCTTTCTTGCTGTTCAGGGTGTTATGCGTTTTCTGGAGTGTGGTCAACGGGTCGGGTGACGGCAGGCGGTCTCCTTCTGTGGCGGAGTTGATGCTTCCGCCGACCGGTGCGGGCAGCGGGGATCGTGCTCGCCGCGTCGGCGTCGCTGACCCGCGTGGCCGCGTAAAGGCCCAGCAGATTGAGCGCGGCGGCGGTGAGGAAGGCGGCCCGGTAGCCGGACATGTCCGGGGCGCTCCCGGCGCCGGACGCGCTGCCGGTGGCCGACACGAGGACGCTGGTGGCCACCGCGACGCCGGTGGCGCCGCCGAGCCTGCGGCCGACGTTGAACAGGGTCGAGGCCCGGCCGGAGGAGGCCGAGGTGACCGTGGCGAAGGACGCGGACTGGGTGCCCACGAACACCTGGCCGACGGCGAGCCCCATGCAGAAGAGCAGCAGCCGGATCCACCACAGGCCGGTGTCCTCGTGCCACAGGCTCATCAGCGCGATGGCCGTGCTCGTTCCCGCCGCGCCGAGCATCAGGTGCCGGCGGGGGCGGAGCCTGCGGTAGAGGAACCGGCTGGCCAGCTGCGAGCCGATGACCACGCCCATGGCCTCGGCGAAGATGGTCAGTCCCGCGGCCAGCGGGGTCATTCCCCGCTCGTCCTGGAGGTAGAGCGTGAGGGTGAAAAGGGTGCCGAGGAAGGCCACCGACTGCACGGTCATGACCGCGGTGCCGGAGGCGAACAGACGGTTCGTCAGCAGGCGTACGTCCATCATCGGGGACGCCTTGCGGAGTTCCACGACGATCATCGCGGCGAGCAGCGCGGCGCCACTTGCCACGCAGGCGGCGATGGGAGCCGAGGTCCAGCCCCGCTCGGGCCCCTCAGAGACGCCGTACATCAGCAGACCGAGGCCGGTCGCCGACAGCAGGAACCCGGTGAGGTCGAAGTGTTCGGCGGGCCGCGCGGGCTCGTTGCGCAGGTACAGCAGGCCGAACACGGTCGCGAAGACGCCGACCGGCACATTGACGTAGAAGATCGCCCGCCAGGAGACCGAGGTGACCAGCAGACCGCCGACCACCGGGCCGAGAGTCGGTGCGAGGCCGTTGGCGATGCTCAGGATCGCCGAGGCCCGCACCCGTTCCCCGGGGGCGAAGGCGCGCAGCAGCATCGCCATGCCGACCGAGGCGAGCATGCCGCCGCCCGCGCCCTGCAGGATCCGGAACGCGACCAGTTCGCCGAGGCTTGTCGCCATCCCACAAAGGGCCGAGCCGAGCGTGAAGACGCCGACCGCGGTCAGCAGGGTGCGCTTGCCGCCGAAACGGTCGCCGAGCCAGCCGGAGGCCGGGACGAAGACGGCCAGGCTCACCAGATAGGAGATCGAGACCGTGTCGACGCCGGTGGACGGCACCGAGAAGGCACGGCCGATCGACGGCAGCGCGACATTGACGATGGTCATGTCCAGCGTGCTCAGGAAGAGCCCGGCCACGTAGACGACGCCTACGGCCACCTTCTGGCTGATGACGATCCGGGGGCCGCGCCGCCCGTCCGGCTCGCCACCGGTGGACTGCGCGACCGGGTCCCCGCTCACCCGACCGGGTCGCCGAGCCGGAGGGCGGAGAGCGCGGCGGTCAGTCGGAGCAGTTCGTCCAGCATGCTCGACGCGTCCGCGTCCAGCCCGGCGGAGGACTCGAAGGTCCCGCCGGGTGTCACCGCCGTCCGGATGGACGGGATGTGCACGGAGTGCGAGAGCGGCACCATCTTCAGCGCGGACACGACCGGGATCAGCGCGGTGACGGCTCTGGCGCCGGCGGAGACACCGCCGTAGGCGACGAAAGCGGCCGGTTTGCCGGCCCACTCCTTCGCCAGGAAGTCCAGGGCGTTCTTGGTCGCCGCGTTGTAGCTGTGGTTGTACTCGGGGACGACGAACACAAAGGCGTCGGCGGCGCGCACGGTCTCGCTCCAGCGCCGGGTGTGGTCGTGGTCGTACTGGCCGCGCTGGGGTGGACGCGGCTCGTCGAGGAGTGGCAGGCCGACCTCGGCGAGATCGACGAACTCCACGCCGAAGCCCTCGTGTTGGACCGCGAGGCTGTGGAACCAGGTGCCGACGGCATGGCCGCGCCGGCCCGGGCGGGTACTGCCGACGATGATCTGCAGGTGTGGAGCGGACATGACTGACCTCCGGTTGCTCAGCGGCTCTGCGGGCGTGGGCTCTTTGGGCTCCGTGGCTCAGTCGTCGAGGACGACCTTGTTCTCGATGACTCCGAGTCCTTCGACCTCGCCGCGGACCACGTCGCCCGGCAGCACGTTGCCGTGGCCGAGGGGTGTTCCGGTCGAGAGCACGTCGCCGGGCGCCAGGGTGAGCGCCTCGGTGAGCCAGGCCAGTTGCTCGGGGAGGGTGTGGAACATGTCGGCGGTGCTGCCGTCCTGGCGCAGTTCACCGTTGACCCAGGAGCGGATGCGCAGCTGGTGCGGGTCGGGGATCTCGTCGGCGGTGACGAACCAGGGGCCGGTGATCCCGTACGTGTCGAAGCCCTTGGCACGGTCCATGCGGTTGTTGTCGAGATCGGAGACGTCCCGCGAGCCGGTGTCGCAGAAGGCGACGTAACCGGCCACCGCCCGCAGCGCGTTCTCCGGCGTGAGGAACCGTGAGCGGGGGCCGATGACCGCCGCCAGCTCCATCTCCGGGTCGACCTTCTCGCTGATCGCCGGATACCGGAGCGCGTCGTACGGGCCCGCGAGGGAACCGGGAGGCTTCAGACAGCCCTGGAGACCTCGCCGGGGCTGCGGCGGTGCGGAAGTGCCGGGTGAACGGGGGTAGTTGGCGAGCATGCACCAGATGGTCTGTGGCCGTCCGACCGCCGGGCCGAGCCGTTCGGGCTTGTCGGACCAGAGGCAGTCCTCGTACAGCTCGCCGGTGTCGGCATTGTCGACGGCCCAGTCGAACGCCGTCCGGACGGCGGTGAGTTCGGGATCCGCCTGGAGGAGCGCGGGCAGGTCACCGGGCACGTCGAGGCGGGACCGGGCCACCGCGTCGTCCCGGTGGACGCCCAGGCTCTCCAGCCGTCGCACGAACGCTGCCTGGATGTCGATGAGGTGGTGGGGAATCACTTCGGCGAAGCAGAGCCGGTCTCCGAAGGGGGTCCGCCGGGAGGCGATTTTCACAGTGCTCTCCGTGGGTGCGGGTGGATCACTCCCTTTACAGGGAGGGGTCCACCGGGGTGATCCGTCCGGGGTCGGGGTGACTTGGACGGCTGGACCGTGCCGGACCGGACCGGGAGGTCGCGGGGACGGGGGTGGTCCGGCGGCGGGACTCGGGAAGGGGGCCACCCCGAGCCCCGCCTGTCCTCTGAGCCGCTCGGGCCGGGGGCCGTACGCGACGGGGGCAGCGGGGTTGCCTGTGGGGGAGCCGCCCGGGCCGGAGGCCGACCGTTCGGGGTGCTGTCGGCCGGTGGGCCGGGGAGCGGGCCGAGCTGCCGCGCTCGGCGGGCGGGGTCGCGCGGCTGCGGGCCGGCCGGTTCAGGCGTACGGCGGTGACGGCCCGTAGTGGCGTAGGGCGGTGACTGGCTCGGACTGGCGTGCCGAGGTGGTCTGGCCGTATTGGCGTACAGCGGTGATCAGTCCGTACTGGTGTACGGAGACGATCAACCCGCAGTGGCGCACGGCGCTGATCAGCCGCCCGTACTCGCGCACGGCCCATGTCCATGCCTGCGGCCATGTCCCGACCGTGTCGGTCCGGAGCGAGCTGAGCCGGTGTCGGCGTACGGCCGGCGCTCGGCCGGATCGGTGTGTCGATCCGTTGCCGATCCGGTTCTGCCCGTGCAGCCCCTGCCTGCTCTGCCTGCTCTGTCGGCCCGTGGCCCGTGGCCCGTGGCCACTGCCCCGGCCGGTGTCGGCGTAGGCCGTCCTCGCTCGGCCCACGTCGGCCCCACGGCTCCGGCTCCGGCTTCGCTCAGCCGCCGGCGGCGTCCTTCGCGTTCTCGAAGCTGATGCCGCCGTCGGTGACGACGGTGACGAACTTGTCGTCGTCGGGCTCGACCGGCTGCTGGATCGGGGGCAGGCCCACGGTGAACAGGACCAGCTCCTCGGTGGCCGCGTAGCGGACCTTCTCCCCGGGGTCGGCCTCCACCGCGCCGAGCTTGCCGACCTCGGTGTCCTCGACCGTGCCGGCGCCGGACAGGACCACCGTCAGGCGGCGGGCCTCCTCGCTGGTGGAGACCCACTCGGCGCCGGCCTCGATCTTGACGAACTCGATCCAGAACTCGCGCTCGGTGTACGTGCCGATGGGCTTGCGCTTGACGCCCGGTGAACCGGACACCGGCAGCCAGTTCAGGTGGTCCGGGTTGCTGATCACGACGCCGTTGTAGCGCGGCTTGGGGAACTTGTGCTCCCGACGCGGACGGCGCTCGGCCTGGGCCTCCTTGTTGTCCGGGCCACGGCCTCGGCCGGCGCTCATACCGAGGGCGGAAGCGCCACCGAACTGCAGCACGAGCTGGATCTGCTTGGGGTCGGTCAGCGGGTCGTCCTGGGGGCCGTACGTCTGCCCCTCGGGGAAGTAGCCGACCTCGCCCTCGCGCAGGATCCCCTGCTCGCCGAGGTTCATGTCGCCCACCAGGGGCAGCCGGATCTGCTCGAAGGTGTGGCAGTGCCGGGGCATGCGGAAGTCGGCTTCCTGGCGGCCCAGGATGTAGCGGTAGTTCTCCATGGGCTTGCTCCGGTCGCCCATGAGCAGGTAGTTGAACGAGACCGTCCCTCGGGGGTGGTCCATCTTGAACGCGTTCTCGTCGAACGGTGCGATCTTCATCGCGGTCCTCCGTAGATTCGGGTGCATGGTCCTTGCGGGGCCGGCGCGTCCGGTGACCCGGTCCGGTCGGCCTTCTCGCGAGGGGCCTGATGACTGTTCGCGACCGGCCGGGCAGCGTTGCCACGGATCCCACCGCGGCGCACTCGTCCGGATGACATCCGGTTGTCGCTGTATCCACGAAACCTTCTTGGTAGGTTTGTGTCAAGGTAGGTGGTGAGCTTTTCATCGAAGCCGAAGCGCCGAGGGGCGCCGAAGTGCCGAGGGCAAGGAGTCTGAGATGGCCGACATGGATCTGAAGGGAACCGTCACCGTGGTGACCGGGGCTTCCAGCGGGATAGGCGCTGCCGTGGCACGCGTCCTGGCGGCACGAGGTTCGGCCGTGGCCCTGGTGGCCAGGCGCGAGGACCGGCTCGTCGCGCTGGCCGAGGAGCTGACGGCGGCGGGCGGGCGGGCCCTGCCCGTGGAGGCCGACGTGACCGACCCGGAACAGGCCCGCGCGGCGGTGGAGCGCGCCGTGGAGGAGTGGGGGCGGCTCGACATCCTCGTCAACAACGCCGGTGTGCCCCAGCGGGGCCCGCTGATGGACTCCTCGCCCGCCGAGTTCGAGCGGGTGGTGGGGGTGAATCTGCTCGGCAGCATGTACTGCGCGCACGCCGCCCTGCCGCACCTGGTCGAGGCGGCCGCGAGCGAGCCCCGTCGGGTCGCCGACCTGGTCAACGTCAGCTCGGTGGCGGGGCACGTCGTTCACAAGACCACGAGCGTGTACAACGCGAGCAAGTTCGGGCTCAACGCGTACAGCGAGGCGCTGCGTCAGGAGGTGGCGGGCCGCCGGGTCCGCGTCTCGGTCCTCGAACCCTCCGCTGTGACCACCGAACTGTTCCCACGCGAGGTACGGGAGGCGATGGCCTCCCAGGTCGGCTCCTATGAACGGCTGAGCGCCATGGACGTCGCCGACTCCGTCGAGTACGTCGTGACGCGCCCCGCGCACGCCGCGGTGAGTCAACTGCTCATCCGCCCCAGCGAGTCGGAGCGTTGAGCAACACTTCAAGGCTTGCAGGGATTTCAAGGCTTGCAGGGCTTGCAGGGCTTGCAGGGCTTGAAATCTGTGAAATTCTTGAAAGAACCTACCTGGTAGGTTAACTTGCTGGTTGGATAGGACATCGAAGTTCCTGGGGCACGCCAGTCCGGGGAGCGAGGTCCAGGAACCCCTTTGGGAGTGTCATGTCCGTGCCTCATACCCCCGCGAAGATCTACCGCGGCCGGGTGGCCGACCAGATCGTCGAGGACCTCCGCGAGCAGATCCTCAGCGGCGCCCTCCCGGACGGCGCGCGGCTGCCCTCCGAACGGGAACTGGCCGCGTCGTACGACGTCAGCGCGCCCACCATCCGCGAGGCGATCCGCGTACTCACCGCGATGGGCCTGGTCACCACCCGCAACGGCAGCCGGGCGACGGTCAACGCGCAGGGCGACACCCTGCTCGCCATGTCCATCGCCTCCGTCGTCCAGTTCGAGAAGGTCGGCGCCCGTGAGGTGTTCGGCCTGCTCGGCGCGCTCAACTCGTACGCCGCCGAACTCGCCGCCGAACAAGCCTCCGACGAGGAGATCGCGGGCCTGCGGGCCGCGGCTGAGGCGAGCGCGGCGGCCGAGGGTGTCGAGGAGTCCGCTGCCACGCTCCAGCAGTTCTTCGTCACCCTCTCCGAGATCTCCCACAACCCGCTGCTGGCCGCGCTGTGCCGGTTCATCACCGAGGTCCAGATCGGGCTCGCGGTCAAGCTGGCCGGCGGCGAGGGCAGGGACTGGGGGCGGGTCGCGGGGGCCCTCCAGGCGGAGCGCCTGAGCATCGTGGACGCCATCGCGAGCCGTGATCCCGCCGTCGCCGCGTCCGCGGTCCGCGACTACCACCAGAGCGCGGTGGGGCGGATCATCTCCGTCCGCAAGGGCGACGAGACCGCCGGATCCGACGTCGGGCTCACCGAGGCCCTCACCGCGTGGCTGAGAGCCAACGTCGGGCTGGGCGGGCAGGTCTCGAACCGAAGGAGCACGCTGTCGTGACACACGTAGTGGAGACGACCACGGCTGGGACGACCACGGCCGGAACGAGTACTGCCGGAACGACCACGGCCGGCACGAGTACTGCCGAGGCGAGTACGGCCGAGGTGGGCGCGGCCGAGGTGGGCGCGGTCGCGATCCGCACCGTCCGCGACGCCGCCTTCGACGTCCTGCGGCTGCACGGGCTGACCACACTGTTCGCCAACCCGGGCTCGACGGAGGTGTCCCTGCTCGCCGATCTGCCGGAGGACCTGGAGTTCGTACTCGCCCTGCACGAGGGCTCGGTGGTCGGTGCGGCCACCGGCTGGGCCATTGCCCGCGAGCAGCCCGCGCTGGTACTGCTGCACACCACGGCGGGCCTCGGCAACGCGGTGGGCGCGCTGGCCACCGCCCGCGCGAACCGGGCACCCCTCGTGGTCCTGGTGGGCCAGCAGGACCGTCGGCACCTCGCCCAGGAGCCGTTCCTCGCAGGGCGGTTGGACGGACTGGCCGGGGACTACCCGGTCCGGGTGGAGTCACCGGTACGCGCCCAGGACGTGCCCGGCGCGATCGGGCGGGCCGTGCACGCCGCCCGCGAGGGAAGAGGCCCCGCGCTGGTCCTCGTACCCATGAACGACTGGGCGGAGCCGGCCGAGGACCTGCCCGTTCCCGCGCCCACCGTGCTGCGCAGGGCGGCGTCGGCGGACGTGTCGGTCGTCGCCGAGGTCGCCGCACTGCTGACCGGGGCCACCATGCCGGCCATCGTCGTGGGGGCGGGCGCGGACGACGACGGGACCTGGACCGCGCTCACCTCGCTGGCCGAGCGGCTCGACTGCCCGGTGTGGCAGGAGCCCTTCGGAGCGCGCGCCGGATTCCCGCAGGACCACAGGCTGTTCGCCGGGCACCTGCCCTCCGACCGGCCCCGGCTGCGCGCCGCGCTCGACCCGTACGATCTGCTGGTCTGTGTGGGCGCGCCGTTCCTGCGCCAATACCCGTACGCGCCCGGCGAGTTGACCGGCGCCCGAGTGGTGGTCGTCACCGACGACCCGGCCGAGGCGCACCGCGCGCCCGCCGAACTCGCGGTGGTCGCCGCGCTGCCGGACTTCTGTGACCGGCTCGCCCGCCGCACCCCGTCCCGCCCCGCGACGTCGGAGCCGGTGGTGCGGGCCCCGCACCCCGAACCCCCCGCCGCCGGGGAGCTGTTGAGCCCCTCCCACGTCCTCGCGGCGCTTGCGCAGCGGCTGCCCGCGGACACGGTCATAGTCGAGGAGACCCCCTCCTCCCGCCCGGACCTGCACGCCCTGCTGCCCGCCCGGCGGCCGCTCGGCTTCCTCAGTGCCGCCATGGGCGGGCTCGGGTTCGCGATGCCCGCCGCGATCGGCGTACGTATGGGACAGCCTCGCCGCCCGGTGGTCGCCGTCATCGGTGACGGATCCTCGCTCTACCAGGTCCAGTCCCTGTGGACCGCCGCCCATTACGGCGTGGGCGCCGTCTTCGTCGTCCTCGCCAACGGCCGCTACGCGGTGATGGACCGGCTCGCGGAGCAGCAGGGGGGCAAGCCGCCGTGGCCGGCCTTCGAGGAGATCGACGTGGCCGGCCTCGCCGAGTCCTTCGGCTGCCAGGTCCACAGGATCGACGCCTACGAGGACCTGTGCGAGACACTCGACGCGCTGTGCCCCGGGCTGGCCGACCGCACCGAGCCGCTCGTTCTCCGGGTGACCGTGAGCGCGGAGGGCGAGTTCAAGCCGTGATGTCCGGCAGACCGCGGAGCAGCGCCGCCAGGGATTCCTCCTCGGTCCGCCCTGCCGTGTCGACGGTCAACTGCCCGTCGTCCCAAGGCTCGTAGGCGATGCGCGAGATCTGCTGCCAGTCGGGCAGCGGGAGGCCGGGGATGTCTGTGACGCGGGTGGTCGCGCGATAGCGGTGTTCGGCGCGGTCCGAGCAGACCACCTCCACCTCGACGGCGGGTACGCCGGCCCGCTCGGCCGCCTCGCGCCAGGCGGCCCGGGTGACGGGCAACGGGTTCACCGACTCGGCGATCACGGTGTGACCCTGCCGGAGGTGCTCCTCGGCGAGGGCGTACGCGATGACGTAGCCCGCCGGGCCGACCGGATGGGCGGTCAACCCCGAGCGGACCAGCGCCTGTTCGATGGTGTCGACGCGGACGTGGACGGCGCCCGTGCGGCGGGCGAGGAGCCGGGCGAGCGTGGTCTTTCCGGTGGCGGGGAGGCCGCCGAGGATGATCAGCACGGGGCTCAGTGTGCCGCACGGGTGCCGCACGGGCAGGGCACCGTTCGCACGGTCTGCTGCGTGGATCAGGGCGTTCGGGTCGGGCCGAGTGAGCGCTCCGTGACCTCGGCCAGGTGGGCGGTGAAGACCTCGCGGGCGTCCGGAGCCAGGGTGCGCAGGGCCACCAAGGCCGTGATGACCACGTCGCAGAGTTCGGACCGTACGTCGTCCCAGGTGTGGCTCGTGCCCTTGCGGGGGTTCTGCCCGGTCACGCCGATCACCGCCTGCGCGACCTCGCCGACCTCCTCCGAGAGTTTCAGCATCCGCAGAAGCAGCGACTCCCGCCCGGCGAGGGCCTGGTTGGTGTCAAGCCAGGTGTGCAGGCGGTCGATCGAGTCCCAGACGACGTCGTCTTCATCTTCAGCAGCGCGGTCAGCCATGCGAGCAGCCTCCCATCCTGGGAGCCGCGGCCGGACCCCTACTCGTCGAACAGCGTCTCCTGCTCGCCCTCCGCGGCCTTCCGCACCCGGTGGTTCCGCGCGCCCACGATCACCGCGGTGACCGCCGCCGTCACGCCCAGCGCGGTCGGCACCATCCAGCCGCGGTTCACCGCGTGCCCCAGCACATGGTCGAGGGAGAGCCTGCCGGGTCCTGTCACGGCCAGGCCCGCCGCCGTCAGGCCGAGGCTCGCCGCGTACTCGTAGCCGCCGCCGTACGCGAAGAACCCGTTCGGCATGTGCACCGCCGCCGCGCCCGCCATCGCGCCGGCCGCCGCCGCCCCCGCGGCGGGTGTCGCGAGGCCCAGCGCCAGCAGGGTGCCGCCGCCCGCCTCGGCGAGGCCCGCCGCCGTCGCACTCGTCTTCCCCGGCGTGTAGCCCATGGACTCCATGGCTGCCCCGGTGCCTTCGAGCCCGCCCCCGCCGAACCAGCCGAACAGCTTCTGCGCCCCGTGCGCGGCCAGCACGCCGCCCGTGCCCAGGCGGAGCAGCAGCAGTCCTAGATCACGTCGGTCGAGACAGGTCACGATGACTCCCGGAACGGACGAACGAGCGGAACGGACGAACGAGCGGAACGGACGAACGAGCGGAACGGACGGAAAGTACGGAAAGGGGCTTCCACCGTCGCACCGATCACGTTCACCCGACGCGCCCGCGCCGCCGTTCGGGTGGCGGCCCCCGGACAGCGGTGTGAGTCTGGCTGCCATGACGATTCAGGTAGCCAAACTCAGCGACCCGGCCGTCCGGGCGTTCGTCACCGCTGTGAACGCCCACGACCGCGACGCCTTCCAGGCCCTCCTCGCCCCGGGCGCCACCATGTCCGACGACGGTTCCGACCGTGACCTCGCCGACTGGACCGACCGGGAGATCTTCTCCTCGCGCGGCCACATGGACGTCGACAACGAGTCCAAGGGCGGCCGTTCCCTCATCGCCCGCTACAGCAACGACACCTGGGGCGAGATGAAGACGAGGTGGAGCTTCACCGTCGACGACGGCGGCAGGATCTCCCGCTTCGAGACGGGCCAGGCGTAGGGCCTCTCCGGCCCTGACCGTCACTACCCACGGGCCAGTCATAACCCGCGGACTGGGGCTTGACCGTCACAACCCACGGCCCGGGTCTTGCCTTCGCGTGCACTCCAACTCCTAGCGTCCACAGGTATGGAGACCACCGAGTACAGGACACTGGGCCGCAGCGGTATCGAGGTCAGCCCCCTCGGCTTCGGCTGCTGGGCCATCGGCGGCGAGTGGGCGACCCCTGACGGGCAGCCCCTGGGCTGGGGCAAGGTCGACGACGAGGAGTCCGTACGGGCCGTACGCCGCGCCCTCGACCTCGGCGTGACGTTCTTCGACACCGCCGACGCGTACGGCACCGGGCACAGCGAGCGGGTTCTCGCGCGCGCTCTCGGCAAGCGCCGCGCCGATGTGGTCGTCGCCACCAAGTGGGGCAACGTGATCGACGAGGAACGCCGCCTCGCCCTCGGGAGCGACGACTCCCCGGCGTACGCCCGCCGCGCGCTGACCGCCTCACTGCGCCGCCTGAACACCGACTACGTCGACCTCTACCAACTGCACATCTCCGACGCCGACCCGGACCGCGCCGCCCAACTCCGCGACACCTGCGAGGAGTTCGTGAGGGAGGGGCTGATCCGCGCGTACGCCTGGAGCACCGACGACCCCGAGCGGGCGGCCGTCTTCGCGGCGGGCGAGCACTGTGCGGCCGTGCAGCACTGTCTGAACATCCTCCAGGACGCCCCCGAACTCCTGGCGCTCTGCGAGGAGTTGAACCTCGCGAGCATCAA
The DNA here is from genome assembly GCF_040683495.1 of Streptomyces sp. NPDC093544. Lineage (NCBI taxonomy): Bacteria > Bacillati > Actinomycetota > Actinomycetes > Kitasatosporales > Streptomycetaceae > Streptomyces > Streptomyces sp. NPDC093544. Next base: position 150,601 of record NZ_JBFBEA010000018.1, read on the forward strand.
CCGGAGTCCGCTCGCGATGGGTCTGCTGACCGGGAAGCACGCGCCGGGGCGCACCCTCGAAGCGGGCGACATCCGCAACGCGCCTCCCGCCTGGCTGCCGGGCTTCAACGAGAGCAGCGGCGCCGACCCGGACTGGCTCGCCAGGGTCGACGCCCTCAGGGACATCCTCACCAGCAACGGCCGTACGCTCGCGCAGGGCGCCCTCGCCTGGATCTGGGCGCGCAGCCCGCACACCGTCCCGATCCCCGGTTTCCGCTCGGTCGCCCAGGCCGAGGAGAACGCGGGCGCGATCGCCGAAGGGCCGCTCACCGCCGAGCAGTTGACCGAGGTCGACCGGGTTCTCGGACGGTGAACGGCCCCAGGAACCGCCGTATGGCTACCGTTACTGGGCGAACTGCTGAGGGGCGGGAGCGGGAGCCGGAGCAGCATGCCGGGCCTTTCCGGCCTGGTCCTTTCCGCCCTGCTCCTTCAGCGAGATCTGCCCCTTCTTGATGATCGCCAGGCGCGGCGCGCGGCGGGCGATGGAGGAGTCGTGGGTGACCATGATGAAGGTCAGCCCGTACTCGTGCCACAGCCCGTCGAGCAGGCCCATGATGTCGTCGCGGGTGCCCTCGTCGAGGTTGCCGGTCGGCTCGTCGGCGAGGAGCACCTTCGGCTTCTTGACCAGGGCGCGCGCGATGGCGACACGCTGCTGCTGGCCGCCGGACAGCTCCGACGGCGCATGGGCCAGACGGTCGCCGAGACCGACGGAGGTCAGTGCCTCGGCGGCCCGCTCGCGCCGCTCCTTGGGCTTCACGCCGAGCGGCACGAGCGCCGTCTCGACGTTCTCCTGCGCGGTCAGCGTCGGGATGAGGTTGAACGACTGGAAGATGATGCCGATCTTCTCGGCGCGCAGCCGGGTCAGCTTGGCCTCGCTGATGGAGGCGAGGTCCACGCCGTCCAGCTCGACGCTGCCGGAGGTGGGGCGGTCAAGACCGCCGATCATCTGCAGCAGTGTCGACTTGCCGCCGCCCGTGGGGCCCTGGATGACGAGCTGGTCGCCGTCCTCGATGGTGAGGTCGATGCCACGCAGCGCCTCCACCGTGTCCTTGCCCCGCGTGTAGCGCTTGGTGACGCCAGTGAGCTTGTACATGAGTTCTCCGAAGATGAAGCAGCCAGGTGAGGTGAGGAAAGGGGGGCGGGGCGCCGCGACCCGGGGGAACGGACGCGGCGCCCCAGCTCTAGGTCCTGTCGTCAAATTCCCGTCGTCCGCCCGGAGGGCGGGCCTGGCGGCGTCAGGTGCGTGCTCTCGGCGTGCCGGGCATTGGCCCTCGTACTGGATGTACTTGGGTCTGTGCCCGGTGCGGCGAGAGTTGCGTGCATGGCGTCGCGAGGCTGGGGGCACCTCCCACGCCCTTAAGGCAGTGGGGGAGGGAATTTGACGACAGGGCCTAGGGGGCCGACCCGAAGGCCGGTTGCCCGAGGGCCTGTTACTGAACGCTGCGCAGCGCGTCCGCCGGCCGCATCCGGGAGGCGCGCCAGCCGCCCATCGCACCGGCGATCAGACCGCCGGCGATGGCCAGGCCCGCCGCGAGCGCGATGGTGGTCAGCGAGACCGGCGCGGAGAGCGCGATCTCCATGGTGTTGGACGCCGCCTGCTGGGCGCCGCCGCCACCGCGACCACCGCCGCCACCCGCGCCGCCCGTGGAGCCGAGCTCCGCGGTCAGCGTCGGGCTGATCGCCGTCACCGCGTACGCCGCGCCGACGCCGATGGCGATGCCGAGCGCGCCGCCGATCAGACCGTTCACGATGGACTCGCCGACGACCTGCCGGGTCACCTTGCGGGACGGCCAGCCGAGCGCCTTGAGGGTGCCGAACTCACGTACCCGGCGGGAGACGGCGGAGGAGGTGAGCAGAGCCGCCACCAGGAACGCGGCGATGAGCACCGCGATGGAGAGCCACTTGCCCACGCTGGTCGCGAGGTTGGAGGCCGTGGACAGCGAACCCGAGACGGTGTCCGCGAGGTCGGCGGAGGTGGTGACCGTCGTACCCGAGATGTTCTTCTGGATGGTCGCCTTGACCGTGTCGATCTGCTTCGAGTCGGTCGCGGTGACGTAGATGGTGGTGACCTCGTCGGCCGAGTCGCCCAGCGTCTGTGCCTGCTTCAGCGGCAGGTAGACGTCGGTCGTGCTCTCGCTGCTGTCAGGCGTCGCGATGCCGATGATGTCGTACTTGGTGTCGGAGATCGTGATCGTCTTGGCGGTTGTGAGCTCGTTCTCCTTGGCGTACGACGCGCTGACCACCGCGACCTTCGAGTTGGTCTGCGCCGTCGTGAAGGTGGTGCCCGAGGTGATCTTCGACGTGGCGAGCGGACCGAGGTCCTGGTTGGTGACGTCGACGCCCGCGACGGAGTACGAGTTCACGTCGAAGTTGGCGCCGCCGCCCTGGACGCGGCCGGTGCCGCCGCCCCCGCCGCCGCCCTGGCCCTGGCCCGAGGGTGCCGGCGCTGCCGACTCCGCCGTGCCCTGGGTGAAGGAGCCGTCGACCTTGGTGACGTTCAGGCTGAGCGCGCCGACCGCGTCGGCCACGCCTGTCTGACCGGCGACCTCGGTGACGAGGGAGGCCTTGAGCGCCTGCCCGCCCTGCGGCATCACGCGGTCCGAACTCTGGGTGTCGCTGCTGTCGGAGCCCGCGTCGAACTCGAACCGGGGCCTGCCCGACGCGCTGTCCGTGGGTGCTGCCTGGGCCTTGGTGACGGTCATGTCGGTGCCGAGCCCGTACAGCGACGTCAGGACCTTGTCCTGGGCCTGCGTCATGCCGGCCGACACCGAGTTGACGGTGATGACCAGCGCAATACCGAGCGCCAGACCCAGGGCGATGACCATGGCCGCCTTCTTGCGCCGGCTCAGCTCACGCTTGAGATAGATGCCAAACATCCCGTTCCTCAAAGGTTCTTGGCGCCCGCTGTGGGCGCGGCCACAAGCTATGGACGGAAGCTTTGAGTCATGCTGAGTAAGGGATGTGTAAGAGCTGAGAATATGAAGCCCGATATCAATATTTCATCAGACAGCTGATTCCTAAGTTCCCTAGGGCTCACTGCCAGGTAGTGCCTGTTGAGTGGGTTCTTGGTGAAGAACGGCGGGCCCGCCCGGTATGTATCTCCCGGTGGGACGGTGGATGGGTGTACGGGGCGGGTCCGCGCCTTTTTCGGCATGTCGCGCACATGCCGCCGCCGCGCTCCCGCGTGCCGCCTTTGCGCTCCCTTTGGAAGCGCGGTGGATTTCCTTTGTCACCCCGCCGTGCGGTGTCACAGACCGCCTTTGTACGGTCCCAGGATGCGTGCTTCCTCCCGGCTCTCCCGTCGCGCCGCCCTCGGCCTCGCCGCGGCAGCCGTCCCGCTTGCCGCGGCCGCCCCGGCTTCTGCCGCGACCACGATCGGCGGTGAGCGGCTCGCCCGCGGCGGCGTCCAGGTGAGCGGCGCCTCGGGCCTGCCCGAGCGGCTCACCGCCCGCGCCTGGCTCGTCGCGGACCACGACAGCGGCGAGGTGCTCGCCTCGTACAACGCGCACCGGCGCCTCGCGCCCGCGTCCACCCTGAAGATGCTGTTCGCCGGCACGGTGCTGGACAGATTCGAGCGGACCGAGAAGCACACGGTGACCGCCGCCGACCTGGCGGGCATCCCCTCCGGCTCCAGCCTCGTCGGCGTCCGGGCCGGAATCACGTACACCGTCGAGGAGTTGTGGCTCGGCGTCTTCCTGCGCTCGGGCAACGACGCGGTGCACGTGCTCAGCCACATGAACGGCGGCGTCGACGAGACGGTCGCGCAGATGCAGGCCAAGGCCGAGGACCTGCAGGCCCTGGACACCAAGGTGGTCAGCCCCGACGGCTTCGACCACGAGGGTCAGCTGTCGTCGGCGTACGACCTGACGCTCTTCGCCCGGCACGGCCTCGCCGACGCCGACTTCCGCGCCTACTGCTCGACGAAGACCGCCGACTTCCCGGCCGGTGGCAAGAAGACCTTCCAGATCCAGAACACCGACCGGCTGCTGACGGGCGCGGACGGCGTGGCGGCGTACGACGGCCTGATCGGTGTCAAGAACGGATACACGAGCAACGCCGGAAACACCTTCACCGGCGCGGCGACCCGCGACGGGCGGACCCTCCTCGTCACCGTTCTGCATCCGAAGAGCGGCGGCGGTGGCGTCTACGAGGAGACGGCCGCGCTGCTCGACTGGGGGTTCGGGGAGGGCGCGAACGCCAAGTCCGTGGGGACGCTGGTCGAGCCGCTCGGCGCGGGCGGCGCGAGCGCGACGCCCGCGCGGCAGGGGGCGGCAGGCGCTTCCGGTTCCCGTACCGGTGCCGCGAAAAAATCGTCGTGGGGGATGGCGGGCGAGGCCGGGGGAGCGGTGGTGCTGCTCGCGGGCGGCGCGTTCGCCCTGCGTAACCGTGGACGCGGGTCCGGGGGCGGCGACCACCGTCGCTGATCGGCACGTGTGCGGTGCGGGGGCTGTAACCACTGCCGTTGACCGGCACATGTGTGGTCGGGGGTGGCGACCACTGCCGCTGACCGGGCACGTGTGCGATCCGGGGGCGCTAGCCGCCGCCGCTGACCAGCGTATGTGCGGTGCAGCCGTCTGCGGCCCGGTGCATACCCCGCGGTCCCGCGCGAGATCCGCCCCCACCCGGGCCGCAGACGGCTGCTCCTCCCCCCTCGGTGTGGACCGTGGTGTGCACCGTGGTCGTACCGAAGTCTTGCGCTCCAAGTGTGAAGCTCTGATGGAGGAGATGCTGAGCATAAGCCCGCCACCGGCCTTTATGGGCCGGAGGTTCAGCTTCCGCTTGTGCAGGTTGAGGAGGTGACGAGGCGGGCGCGGGGCTCGGGCGGCCGTCTCAGCCACGCCCCACGTACGGCATCGCCGTCGCCAGTACCGTCGCGAACTGCACGTTCGCCTCCAGGGGCAGCTCCGCCATGTGCCGCACGGTGCGTGCCACATCGGCCACGTCCATCACCGGTTCGACCGCCGTCTCCCCGTTCGCCTGGAGGGTTCCGGTTCGCATCCGCTCGGTCATGTCGGTCGCCGCGTTGCCGATGTCGATCTGACCGCAGGCGATCCGGTACGGACGCCCGTCCAGGGACAGCGACTTGGTGAGTCCGGTCAGCGCGTGCTTGGTCGCGGTGTACGCCGCCGACTGCGGGCGCGGTGTGTGGGCGGAGATCGAACCGTTGTTGATGATCCGGCCGCCCTGCGGGTCCTGCCCCTTCATCTGCCGGTACGCCGCCTGCGCGCACAGGAACGCACCGTTGAGGTTGGTGTCCACGACGTGCTTCCAGGCCTCGTACGGCAGCTCTTCGAACGGCACGCCGCCGGGCCCGAACGTACCGGCGTTGTTGAAGAGCAGATCGAGCCTTCCGAAGCGGTCGTGCACGGCGGCGAAGAGGGCCGCGACGTCGTCGGGCCGTGCGACGTCGGTCCGTACGGCGATCGAGGGCGCCCCGGGGACGAGGGCGGCCGTCTCCTCCAGGGTCTGTGGCCGGCGTCCGGCGAGCGACACGGACCAGCCGGTGCGCAGCAGTTCCACGGCCACGGCGCGGCCGATGCCGGATCCTGCTCCGGTGACCACCGCGATCTTCGTTTGCATGGCGTTCATGGCCCCGCAGCGTACGGGAGGCTTCGGACGGCGTCCGTCATGCGGAACTCACGCGTCCGCCACTCTCCTGTTGTGTACGCGCCAAGCTGACGTTGATCGCGGCCACTCCAATGGCAGGCAACCACTGTCAGGGGAGGGCCAGATGACATCCGCAGCCCACAAGCATCCGTCTCAGCACGCCCCCGAACTCCGCGCCGTCGCCCGCCACATCGGCCGCCGCCGCTTCCTCACCCACACCGCGGCGGCCGCCGCCGTCGCGTTCGCCGTCAACCTGCCGACCGCGGGCGTGGCGAGCGCCGCCGAACTCGACGCGTCGAAGATCACCGAAGACCCCTTCACACTCGGGGTCGCCTCGGGCGACCCGCTGCCCGGCTCCGTCCTCCTGTGGACGCGGCTCGCACCCGCCCCGTACCAGCCCGACGGCGGTCTGCCGGCCGAACGCGTCACCGTGCACTGGGAGTTGGCCCACGACGACCGCTTCCGCCGGATCGTCAGACGTGGCACGGCCACCGCACACCCCGAGTTCGACCACACCGTGCACGTCGAGGTCGGCAACCTCGCCGCCGACCGGGTCTTCTACTACCGCTTCCGGACCGGCAGTTGGATCAGCGAGACGGGCCGCACACGCACGGCGCCCGCCACCCACGCCCAGGTGTCCGGCCTCAAGTTCGCCGCCGTCTCCTGCCAGGCCTACACCGACGGCTACTTCACCGCGTACGGCCATCTCGCCGAGGACGACGTCGATATGGTCTTCCACCTCGGCGACTATCTGTACGAGTACGCGGTCAACTCCGTCGGCGGCTACCGCAACTACACCGACCGGGTCGTCCCCGCCGTCTTCAACCACGAGACCCTGACTCTGGAGGACTACCGCCTGCGGTACGCCCTCTACAAGTCCGACCCGGACCTGCGCGCCGCGCACGCCGCGCACCCCTTCGTCGTCACCTGGGACGACCACGAGACCGAGAACAACTACGCCGACGACATCCCCGAGAACGACGTACCGCCGGAGGAGTTCCTGCTGCGCCGCGCCGCCGCGTACCGCGCCTACTGGGAGAACCAGCCGCTGCGCCGCCCGCAGCAGCCGGCCGGGCCCGACATGCAGCTCTACCGGCGGCGGCACTGGGGCCGGCTCGCCCAGTTCGACATCCTCGACACCCGCCAGTACCGCTCCGACCAGGCCTACGGCGACGGACTCGACCTCCCCGGCCCCGAGATCGACGACCCGGCGCGCACGATGACCGGCGAGACGCAGGAACGGTGGCTGCTCGACGGCTGGCGCGGCTCGCGAGCGCTGTGGAACGTCGTCCCGCAGCAAGTCAACTTCGCCCAGCGGAAGTTGGACATCGCCCCGGTCGCCAGACTGTCGATGGACTCCTGGGACGGCTACCGCGCCTCACGCCGGCGCATCCTCGACGGGGCGAAGGCGGCCGGGATCGAGAACCTGATGGTGCTCACCGGCGATGTGCACGTGGCGTACGCCTACGACGTCAAGGACGACTTCGACGACCCGGCGTCGGCGACGCTCGGCACGGAGATCGTCGCCACGTCGATCTCCAGCGGCAGGGACGGCGCCGACAAGCCGTCCACCTGGGACACCTACACCGGGGCGAACCCGCACATGAAGTTCTACAACGGGCGGCGCGGCTATGTGACGGTCGAGCTGGGGCGGGACGCGGCGCGGGCGGACTTCAAGACGGTGTCCGCGGTGACGACGCCGGGCGCGCCGATCGGCACCGCCGCTTCGTTCGTCACGGAGGTGGGGGAGCAGGGGTTGAAGCCCGCCTGATCTCCGGTCGGTTGGGATCCGGCCGGCTCGGCTCCGGTCGGTTCGGCTGCGGCTCGGCTCGGTGCCGAGTCAGTTCGCCTCTGAGGGATAGCGGACGCCGATGCGGTCCCGGATCGCGTCGAGCGTCCGCATCACGGCGAGGGTGCCGTCGAGGGGGACCAGCGGGGACTCGGTCTCACCGGCCCGCAGGGCGCGCATGACCTCGGCGGCCTCGTGCTTGAGGCTGTTGCGGGGGCCGTGTGCCGGGTCGGCCGTGAACTCCTCGGGGTCGCGGCCGTCGCGGTGCACGACGAAGCGGTCCGCGGAGAAGAAACCGTTCGGGATGTCGATGCGGCCCTCGGAGCCGGTGACCGAGGCGGCGATGGGGGTGCCGCCGGTGAGAGAGCAGTGCACCGAAGCGAGAGCGCCGCTCTCGAAGGAGAGCACTGCTCCGGTCTGGAGATCAATGCCCTCGTCGGAGAGCACTGCACTCGCGACAACATCCGAGGGCTCCCCGAGCAGCAGCTGCGCGAACGACACCGGATAGACACCCAGATCGAGGAGCGCGCCACCGCCCTGCGCCGGGTCACGCAGCCGGTGCGAGGGCGGGAAGGGCCCGGAAATCCCGAAATCGGCCTGCACGGTGCGCACTTCACCGACCACACCGTCCTCGACGAGTGCCTTGAGGCGCCGGATCAGCGGATTGCAGTACGTCCACATGGCTTCCATCAGGAAACGGTCGTGCCGACGCGCGAGCGCGACCAGCTCCTCCGCCTCCCGCGAGTTCAGCGTGAACGCCTTCTCGCACAGCACATGGCGCCCCGCCTCCAGGCACATCCCGGCCGCGGCCCGGTGCGCCGAGTGCGGAGTGGCGACGTACACCACGTCCACGTCCGCGTCCTCGGCGAGCGATGCCCAGTCCCCGTACGCCTTCGGAATCCCGAACCGTTCCGCGAACGCCTTCGCCGAGGCGTCCGTCCGCGAGGCCACGGCCACCACCTCGGCGTCCGGCAGGTCCACCAGGTCCGCCGTGAACGCCGCGGCGATCCCGCCCGTCGCCAGAATTCCCCACCGCACGCGATCCACTGCCATCTCCGGCCCCTCGCTCTGTGACCTCTGCGACCTCTGCGGTCCCTGCGGCCTCTATGGCCCCGAACACGCTGTTCGAACTGAGAGCATAGGCGGCGGATCACTCGGAGAGGGAGGGGCGCATGCCCGAGCGTGGCCGTACCGCGCGGGGACAGCAAGACCGGGAGGGCCGCGAGGCAGGCCCGGCGGGGCACATACCGAACACAGCGGTCGCCGCGAACACAGCGGTCGCTGCGAAGACAGCGCTCGCCGATAAGACTCCCGTCGCCGCGGCGTCAGGCGTACGGGGCACCGCCGCCCTCCGCCGCACCGGACTCCTCGTCACCCTGATCCTCGGCGGGCTCACCGCCACACCCCCGCTGGCGATGGACATGTACCTCCCCTCGCTGCCGGAGGTCACCAAGTCCCTGCACGCCCCGGCCGCGACCGTGCAGCTCACCCTCACCGCCTGCCTCGCGGGCATGGCGCTCGGGCAGCTGGTCGTCGGTCCGATGAGCGACCGGTGGGGACGGCGCAGGCCGCTGCTCGTGGGCCTGCTCATCTACATCCTGGCCACCGCGGTGTGCGCCACCGCCCCGAACATCGAACTCCTCGTCACCTTCCGCCTCGCCCAGGGCCTCGCGGGCGCGGCCGGAATCGTCATCGCGCGGGCGGTCGTCCGCGATCTGTACGACGGCGTGGAGATGGCCCGCTTCTTCTCCTCGCTCATGCTGATCTCCGGCGTCGCCCCGATCATCGCGCCGCTCATCGGCGGGCAGATCCTGCGGATCACCGACTGGCGGGGCGTCTTCATGGTCCTCACGGTGGTCGGCATCGCGCTGACGGCGGTCGTCTGGTTCCGGCTGCCCGAGACCCTCGCGCCCGCCGAGCGGCACAGCGGCGGCGTGGGCGAGGCGCTGCGTGCGATGCGCGGACTGCTGGCCGACCGGGTCTTCACCGGTTACATGCTCACGGGCGGGTTCACCTTCGCCGCGCTGTTCGCGTACATCGCCGCCTCGCCCTTCGTGATCCAGGAGATCTACGGCGCCTCCCCGCAGACCTTCAGCCTGCTCTTCGGCGTCAACTCCGTCGGCCTGGTGATCGTCGGCCAGATCAACGGCAGGATCCTGGTCGGCCGCGTCAGTCTCGAAAAGGTTCTCGCCGTCGGCCTGGCGGTCGTCACGCTCGCCGCGACCGCGCTGCTGCTGATGTCCACGGGCGTCTTCGGCGAGGCCGGGCTCGTTCCGGTCGCCGCCGCGCTGTTCGTGCTGATGTCCGCGATGGGCGTGGCCATGCCCAACACCCAGGCGATGGCCCTGATGCGGGTCAGGCACGCCGCGGGTTCCGCTTCCGCGCTCCTGGGTACTTCCTCCTTCCTCATCGGCGCGATCGCCTCGCCCCTCGTCGGCATCGCCGGGGAGCACACGGCCGTCCCGATGGCCGTCGTCCAACTGGCGGCGGTACTGGTGGCCGCCGCCTGCTTCGTGGGACTGTGCCGTCCCTGGCAATGGCGGCCCCCCCGCTCGATCGGAGCCGAGAGCGGGGGATGACGTACATCGGACGGAAAGGCGGGGGACAGCTGAGCGCGCCGAGACTGCGCATCGACTCACCGGAACGGGCCGGGCTCGACTCCGGAGAACTGAAGCACCTCGTACGGGAGGTCCGCGCGCTCACCAGCGGGGCGGACCCCTGGGCGGCGGGCCTCGTCCTGGTCGCCGGGCGCGGCCCGGTCATCGCCGTCGAGGAGGCGGCGGGGTGGGCGGTCCGCTACGCCTCGTACGACGGCGAGACGGAGACGGGGGTCGAACTGCCGCCCGGGACACGGGTGCCCGCGACCGTCCACACACCCTTCGACCTGGCCTCCCTCACCAAACTGTTCACCGCGGTCGCCGCCGTGCAGCAGCTGGAGCGGGGCACGCTCGGCATCGACGCGCGCGTCGGCGCGTATCTGCCGGACTTCCGGGCGGCCGTCGAACACGGCGTGACCGTAAGGCAGTTGCTCACCCACACCTCCGGGATGCGGCCCGAAGTCCCGCTGTACGACTGCGCGGACGACCGGGCGCGGCTCGCGATGCTCCGTGCGGAGGCGCCCGAGTCGGAGCCGGGGGAGTACGTCTACTCGGACGTGAACCTGCTCCTCCTCCAGCACGTCCTTGAGCGCATCACGGGGCGCACGCTGGACGTCCTCGTGCGCGACGGGATCACCCGGCCGCTCGGGATGACGTCCACGTGCTTCGGGCCCTGTCCCGGCGCGGCGGCCACCGAGGATCAGCGGTGGCCGTGGGCCAAGGCCGATCGGGGCATGCTGCGGGGTGTCGTCCACGACGAGAACGCCTGGGCCCTCGGTGGTGTGGCGGGCCACGCAGGCCTCTTCTCCACGGGCCGCGACCTCGCCATCTTCTGCCGGACCCTCCTCGCGGGCGGTTCCTACGGCCCCGCCCGCATCCTCGGCCCCGACTTCGTCGAGCTCATGCTCACGCCGCCCGGCCTCGGCTTCGCCCTCGACCAGTCCTGGTTCATGGGTGACCTTGCGGGGCGCGGGGCCGCGGGCCATACGGGGTTCACGGGGACGTCGCTGGTACTCGACCAGGCGACTGACACCTTCCTGGTGCTGCTGGCGAACACGGTCCATCCCCGGCGCCGGCCGGCCGACAACGGGCCGCGGGCGGCGGCGGGGAGCCGGGTGGCCCGGGCGGTTCGGGGGGCTGGGGGCGGGTAGTTCTTCGCCCCCTCCGCCCCTGCCCGTCCCGTTCCTGGGGGCTGCGCCCCCAGACCCCCGCTTCGGCCTGAACGGCCTCGTCCTCAAACGCCGGACGGGCTGAAACTGGGCGGAGGGGGCGAGAAACCGACCCCCTGCCCCGCCAACCGTAGAATCACGACGTGACCGCCCCCGCCGATACCCTCCGCACCGCCCTCGCCGGCCTTCTCGACGGCCTCCCCCCGAAGGTGGCCGCGCAGTCGGTGGAGCGACTGATCGCGAACTACCGGGGTCGCACCCCGACACACACCCCGATCCTCCGCGACCGCTCGGACGTGGTCGCGTACGCCGCGTACCGGATGCCCGCGACGTTCGAGGCGGTACGCACGGCCCTGGACGCGTTCGCGGACGCGGCCCCGGGGTGGGCGCCGAACAGCCACGTGGACGTCGGCGGCGGCACCGGCGCGGCGACCTGGGCGGTGAACGCGACCTGGGAGGGCACGCGTCCGGTCACGGTGCTCGACTGGGCGGAACCGGCGCTCGCGCTGGGCCGGGAAATCGCCGCGGCGAACCCGGAGTTGAAGTCCGCCGAGTGGCACCGCTCTCGTATCGGAGCAGCGCTCACCATCGAGAGCACTGATCTCGTCACCGTCTCCTATGTCCTGGGTGAACTGACCGACGCCGACCGGACCCGCGTCGTCGACGCCGCCGCGTCCGCCGCCCAGGCCGTCGTGATCATCGAGCCGGGCACCCCCGACGGCTACGCCCGTGTCATCGAGGCCCGCGACCGCCTGACCGGCGCCGGGTTCCGGATCGCCGCACCCTGTCCGCACAGCGCGGGCTGCCCCATCGTCCCCGGCGAGGACTGGTGCCACTTCTCGGCCCGGGTCAGCCGTTCCTCCCTGCACCGCCAGGTCAAGGGCGGCTCCCTGCCGTACGAGGACGAGAAGTTCAGCTATGTCGCCGCGACCCGCTTCCCGCCGGTACCGGCCCCGTCCCGCGTCGTCCGCAAGCCGCAGATCCGCAAGGGGCAGGTGCTTCTGGACCTGTGCGAGACCGAGCCCGCCCTCCGCCGGGAAACGGTCACCAAGCGCCACGGGCTCCTGTACAAGGCGGCCCGCGACGCGGACTGGGGCGACGCCTGGCCGCCGTCCCAGGGGGACTGACTCCGCTTCGCCGGCGACCCAGGAGGGCTAACTCCCCTCCTCCTCCGCCCTGCGGCGGTCTTCCTGCAGCTTGCGCAGCAGTTCACGCTTCTGGGCCTGCGGGTCCTGGCCCACGCCGACCTGGTTGCCGCGGCCTCCGCCGCGCAGCGCCTTGCGGCCCAGGTTGCTGCGGCCTCCGCCGACGCCCAGCATGTTTCCGCCTCGGCTCATCTCGGGTCTCCCTCTTCGGTTCACGGCGAGACGATTCGTCTCGCTATACCCCTACCACTGTCCAGCGAGACGCATCGTCTTGTCAACCTGGTAAATTCGCCCCATGGTCCAGAAGCCCCCCGGGTCCCCGGGAAAGCCCACCCCGCCCTCGGGTAAGCCCACCCCCGACTCCACCCGCCGCAGCGAGAGGTCCCGCCGCGCGATCTACGATGCCGCCCTCGCCCTCGTCAGCGAGGTCGGTTACCCGAAGACCACCATCGAGGGCATCGCCGCCCGCGCGGGCGTCGGCAAGCAGACGATCTACCGCTGGTGGTCGTCGAAGGCCGAGGTGCTGCTCGAGGCGTTCATCGACCTCAGCGCCCAGGCGGCGGAGGCCGCGGCCCGGCCCGAGATCCTGGGGGAGCAGGCGGCGTACGAGATTCCGGACACCGGTGATCTGGAGGCCGACCTCAAGCTGGTCCTGCGGGCCACCGTCGACGAGCTCCTCGACCCCAAGTTCGAGATCCCCTCGCGCGCGCTGGCCGCCGAGGGTGTCGTCAACAAGGAGGTGGGCGTCGAGTTCGTGACCAAGCTCCTCGAACCCCAGCTCCAGCTGTACGTGAAGCGGCTGCGCTCCGCCCAGGACGTCGGTCAGGTCCGCCAGGACATCGACCCGCGCATCGCCCTGGAACTCTGGGTCTCCCCGCTCGCCCAGCGCTGGCTCCAGCGCACCGGCCCGATCACCTACGCCTACACGGACGCCCTCGTCGAATACGCCCTCCATGGCCTAGTTCCGCGTTGAACAGCCACCGGGACGGCGAGATAAATCACACCAAAATACGCGAAGGTCCCTGATTCCTGCCGCAGGCGCATCGCCCCCACCCACCCCGGATGTCAGCTCTGGCCACCCGGGGCGCAGGATGGTGGGACCATAGGGCGAGCCGCAAGATGTGGCCACTACGGCTAGGCGAGGCGATACATGAGCGCAGAGTTCGGCAGCCGCTCCGGCGCGCAGGGCAGGATCTCCCAGTGGCTGCGTGGCCGCCGCCCCAAGGAGACCGCCGACGACGGCAGCGGGCGTGAGGCCCTGCTGCTCGCCGCTGCCGCCGCAGGACTGCCGCTCGCGCAGGCCGCGTACCCCTCCGGGTACCGGTGTTCCTGTGACCGCGTCGGCTGTCCCACCCCCGCGCGCCACCCCATCTCCTTCGCCTGGCAGACCCAGTCCACCACCGACCGCGCCCAGATCGAGCGATGGGCCCGGCACCAGCCGCAGGCCAACTTCATCACCGCGACCGGCATGGTGCACGACGTCCTCGACGTGCCGCTCGAAGCAGGCCGCGAGGCACTGGAGCGGCTGCTGGCCTCCGGGATCGAGGTCGGACCCGTCGCCCAGTCCGGCGCCGACCGCATGCTCTTCTTCACGGCCACCCGCGGCACGCCCGAGGACCCGGACGAGTGGTGGCCCTGCGAGCTGGACTGCCACCCCGAGACGATGGACGAGCACCCGGGACTGCGCTGGCACTGTCGCGGGTCGTACGTCCTCGTGCCGCCGGCCCAGCTCCCCGGTGACCTGACGGTCGACTGGGTACGAGGCCCCGAGCATCCCCTGCCGGATCCGCTCACCATCCTCGAAATGCTGACCGACGCCTGTGCCCGCTACGTGGGAGACGGTTCGGACCAGTTGGCGGCCTGGCCCCACCGGGGCTGAACCCCCACAAGGGACTGGGACTACTCGCCCTTCGCCCCTGTCAGCCCCTGCACCCGGCTCAGGAACTCCACCTGCTGGTCCCCCGACCCCTTCGCCGGGTCGAGGACCGCCTCGTTGGAGACGAACTCCAGCGTGAGGGACTGCTTCACCTCGCCGGTCATCAAGGCCTTGATGTTCACGTCGGTGACGTTGATGTCGACGCCCTGAGCGACGGTCTGCTTCTCGTAGTGGCGGGTGGTGAAGAACACCAGCGCGTTGCCGTCCTTGGTGCGCAGCCCGACGGGGGCGTAGTCGCCGGAGTTGAGCGGCTCGTCGACGTACTGCCGGGCGAGGCCCGGCTTGCTGGCATTCTTCTCGCGCAGGGCCCGCCACTCGGTGGTGTGCGCACCGGGCGCGAAGGTGTTGCCGCCGCTCGCCAGGTAAGTCGTGTACGCCTGGCCCAGTTTGTCCGGCTCGACCGCGAGGGCCGCGTCGTCCGCGCCGACCGGCTGCGCCCAGCCGTCCCTGTCCGTCTCGAACTCCGGTACGTCGTCGGTGGCGAGGACGGTCAGATACGAGGTCTCCCACACGTCGTTCGCGCTGCCCCGGGTGAACACCAGCAGCCAACGGGTGTCGTCCGCGCCCTTGTTGGCCTGGGCGTCGGCCAGGAACCAGCGCGGCCAGCCCGCCTTCTCGGGGATGGTGAACTTCGCGTCGGTCAGCTCCAGCGGAGCATGCGCCGGGTTGCCGGCCGGGCTGTTCTCGTGCCCGGCGTCCAGCTTCGCGCCGTCGATGTCGGCGAGCGGGCCGGTGACAAGGCCGGCGTCCAGCGAGCGGTCGTACGCCTTGTCCGCCTTGTTGTACGCGGTGGTGAAGTCGTTGAGCGCGCGGGCGGCCTCCGTCCGGGTCGCCGCCGGCACGATCTCCCGCTCCCCGTGCACCACCATGCAGCCGCTCGCCGTCATGGACAGAACCGTCACCGCACCCGTTGCCAGGGCGAATTGACTGCGACTACGGAGTCTTCGAGTGCTGCGATCCCCGCGAACCCTGCGATCCCTGCTCATCAGGCGTCTTCACCTTCCCCTTCCCGGAGGCGAACCCTACCGGGGCAAGGAAAATCGCGAGCGTCGGGATCAGATACAGCGCCCACACCGTGACCTGGAGGACGGTCGGGTCGGGCTGGAAGTTGAAGACTCCCTTGAGGAGTGTGCCGTACCAACTGTCCGGCGGGATGGCGCCGCTGATGTCGAACGCCTTGTTCGTCAGGCCCGGCAGGAAGTCGGCCTCCTGGAGATCATGGAAGCCGTACGCCAGCACGCCCGCGGCGACGACGACCAGCATGCCGCCGGTCCAGGTGAAGAACTTGGCCAGGTTGATGCGCAGCGCGCCCCGGTAGAACAGCCAGCCGAGCACCACCGCCGTGGCCAGACCGAGCAGCGCGCCGAGCAGCGGCTTGAACGTGCCGTCCTCGGAACCGGCCGCGTGCACCGACGTCCACACGAACAGCGAGGTCTCCAGGCCCTCCCGGCCGACCGCCAGGAACGCCGTGGCCACCAGCGCCCCCGTGCCCATGAGCAGCGCCGAGTCCAGCTTGCCGTGCAGCTCCGCCTTCAGATGCCGTGCCGTGCGGCGCATCCAGAAGACCATCCAGGTCACCAGGCCCACGGCCACGATCGACAGCGAACCGCCGAGCGCCTCCTGCGCCTTGAACGTCATCTCCTGCGAGCCGAACTCCAGGCCGAAGCCGAAGCCGAGCGAGATCAGCACCGCGACGGAGATGCCGATCCAGATCGGCCGCAGAGCCTCGCGGTGCTCGGTCTTCACCAGGTAGGCGATGAGGATGCAGACGACCAGGCTGGCTTCGAGACCCTCGCGCAGGCCGATCAGATAGTTCGCGAACACGGCTACGCCTCCTTGGAGAACAGCGCCCGGCCCCACCAGTCGTCCTTGTCCCGGACGCCCGGTGGGATCGCGAAGATCGCCGAACCCACGTGCTGGATGTACTCGTTGAGCGTGTCGATGGACAGGCTGCGCTGCACCGGGATGAAGCCGGTGCGCACATCGCGCTGGTACGCGAGGAAGAACAGGCCCGCCTCCAGACGGCCGAGGCTGTCCGTGCCGTCGGTGAAGGAGTAGCCGCGGCGCAGGAGCGTCGCCCCGTGGTTGGAGTCGGGGTGCGCGAGCCGTACGTGCGCGTCGGGCTTCATCGCCTTCAGGAACGGCTCGTCGCGCTCCTTCGCCTTGCCGACGGGGGCGCCCTCGGCCTTGTCGCGGCCGAAGATGTCCTCCTGCTCCTGGAGCGAAGTCCGGTCCCAGGTCTCGATGTTCATCCGGATCCGCCGGGCGACGAGGTACGAGCCCCCGGTCATCCAGGCCGCACCGTCCTTCGCGTCCCCCTCACTCACCCACACGAACTTCTTCAGCCGGTCGGTCTCCGTCCCCGCGATGTTGCGGGTGCCGTCCTTGAAGCCCATGAGGTTACGAGGGGTCTGCGCGTCCGGCGTCGTCGACGAGGTCTTGCCGAAGCCCAGCTGGGACCAGCGCATCACGACCTTGCCGAAGCCGATCCGGGCGAGGTTGCGGATCGCGTGCACCGCGACCTGCGGGTCGTCCGCGCACGCCTGGACACACAGGTCGCCGCCGCTGCGGTTCCTGTCCAGGTTCTCGCCCGCGAACTTCGGCAGGTCGACGAGGGCTTCCGGACGCTGGTCCGCCAGGTCGAACTTCTCGAACAGGGAAGGCCCGAAGCCGATCGTCAGCGTCAGTCGCGAGGGACTGAGGCCCAGCGCCTCACCGGTGTCGTCCGGCGGCGCCTCGGCGAGACCGCCGTACGCACCCTCGCCGACCGCCTGCCCGGTGGTGACCCGCCGCGCCGCCTCGGTCCAGTCCTTCAGGAGCTGGACGAACTCGGCGCGGTCGTCCGTCTTCACGTCGAACGCGGCGAAGTGCAGCCGGTCCTGCACGGGTGTCGCGATGCCGGCCTGGTTCGCTCCGTGGAAGGTGATCGCGGCGCCGGACTCGGCGGCCGGTTCCACATCACTGCCCGTACGGGTCATCGCCACCGCGCCACCGGCAGCGGCGGCACCGAGCGCGAGACCCGCGCCGCCCCAGCCGATCAGCGAGCGCCGGGAGGGGGTGGGACCGGTGGAGGTGTCCGTCATGGTGGTCCCCCGACTACTTCACGACGACGGCGGCGGCGAGCTTGGACAGGGGCTCGGCGAGCGCGTTGACCGCGTCCGAGAGCTCCTTGCGGTCGGCGTCGGCGACCTTGTCGTACGAGGTGAACTCGTAGGAGGTCTTGTCCGCGCGGTACTTGTCGAGCAGCGTGTTCAACGCAGCGAACTGCTTGTCCAGTTCCTTCGTCAGCGCCGCGTCGTTCTCGGTGGCGACCGGCTTGAGGAGGGTGTACGACTCCTGCGCGCCCTCGACGTTGGCCTTGAAGTCGACCAGGTCGGTGTGCGAGTAGCGCTCCTCCTCGCCGGTGACCTTGCCGGTGGCGACCTCGTCGAGGAGTTCCTTGGCGCCGTTGGCCATGGAGGTCGGGGTGATGTCGGCCTTGCCGACGCGCTTCTGCCAGTCGGTGAGGTCCGTGACCAACTGGTCGGCGAGGGTCTTGTCCTCGGCGGTGATCTTCTTGTCCTGCCAGAGGGACTTCTCCAGGCGGTGCCAGCCGGTCCACTTCTGGCCGTCCTCCAGGCCGTTCGCGCGGACGTCGACCTTCGGGTCGATGTCACCGAAGGACTCGGCGACCGGCTCGGTGCGCTCCCAGCCGATGCGCGAGGGCGCGTACGCTTTCTTCGCGGCCTCCAGATCGCCGGCCTTGACGGCGTCGGTGAAGACCTTGACCTTGGGCAGCGTCTCGTCGGCCTGTGCCTGCGCGTACGAGCGGTAGGCGGCGACGGCCTTGTCGAGCCGCGGGTCACGCTTGGCGACCGTGCCGCCGGTGACCTTGACGTCCTGGCGGATGCCGTCGCCCTTCATGCCCGGCTTGCAGGCGATCCGGTAGTCACCGGCCTTCACCTCGGCGGTGACCGTCTGCTTGGTGCCCGGGCCGATGTTCTCGCGCTCGGTGACGATCCGGTCGTCCGGGAAAAGGAGGTAGACCTCGGTCACCTTGGAACCCTTGTTCTCCACGGAGATCTTGACGTGCCCGGCGGGGAGCTCCGTCTTGGACACCTCGCACGTGGAGTCGGTGGCGGTCACCTCGATGAGGTTGTCACTGCTCGACGCATCGCTCTTCTCGGTGCAGCCCGTGACGGCGGTCAGAACCGCCGCGCCGGCGACGGCTGTGGCGACGGAGAGTCGGACGGGACGCATTAAGGCTCCAGGCGGGGCTCGGCGGGTGCACGGAAACGGCAAAGATCGAGGTGAGGCGTACCTAACTTATCTGAGGCTTACCTGAGTGGTACCCGTCCGTTCAGTGATTCAGCTCTCACGGACGGTGTATGAGCGCGGCCTGATCACGGCGGCTCAATCCGCATCCCATGGAACGGTAAACAGCTGGTCAAGATCGGCGGCGTGGAGCGACCAGGACCTCGCCGGTGCGCGGATGCGGAAACACCTCGACCGGCTGCTTGTAGACGTCCGAGAGCAACTCGTCGGTGAAGATCCCGGCCGGCGGCCCGTCGGCCACCGCGCGCCCGGCACACAGCACCACCACCCGGTGCGCGTACGCCGCCGCGAGCCCCAGATCGTGCAGCACCACGACCACGGCGTCCCCCGCATGCGCCCTCTCCCGGCAGACCCGGAGCACCAACTCCTGGTGCCGCAGGTCGAGAGCGGCCGTCGGCTCGTCGAGCAGCAGCAGGGGAGCGCGCTGGGCGAGCACCCGGGCGAGCGCGACCCGCGCCCGCTCACCGCCGCTCAGCGCCGAGAAGGGACGGTCCGCGAACGGTGCGACCTCCGTCGCCGCCATGGCGTCGGCCACGGCCACATCGTCGTCGTCGGACTGCCCGGCCCAGGGTGCCCGGCCCATTCGTACGACCTCGTCGACCGTGAACGGGAAGGAGAGCGTGGCGGACTGGGGGAGCACGGCCCGGCGCAGGGCGAGTTCGGGCGCGGACCACTGTGCGGCTGGGCGGCCGTGGACGCGTACGACTCCGGCGGAGGGCCGCAGATCGGCGGCCAGAGCGCCCAACAGGGTCGACTTTCCAGCGCCGTTGGGGCCGACCAGAGCGAGGACCTCGCCGGCCCGGGCACTGACGTCCACGCCGCACAGCACCTCGCGGGCGCCGAGCCGGACATGGAGCCCTTCGGCCTCGGCGAGTACGTCGCCGGGCGCGGCCGGGGGAGGGGGCGTGGGGCGCCCCGTACGCGGAAACCTCATGCCCAGCCTCCTTGCCTACGACGGGTCCTGCGCAGCAGCCAGAGGAAGAACGGGCTGCCGAGCAGGGCGGTGAGGACGCCCAGCGGGAGTTCGGCGGGGACGGCGACGGTACGGGCCGCGAGGTCGGCGCCGAGCAGCACGAGCGCGCCGCACAGCGCGCTGGCCGGAACGAGGAAGCGGTGCCCCGGTCCCGCCGCCATCCGCAGCAGATGCGGCACGACGAGACCGACGAAGCTGATGATCCCGGAGACACTCACGGCCGCCGCGGTCAGCAGGGCGATGACGAACACCAGGATGATCCGCAGCCGCTCCACGTCCACGCCCAGATGCCGGGCGGGCCGCTCGCCGAGCGCCAGGAGGTCCAACCGCCGGGCGTACAAGGGCGCGAGGGCCAGACCGGCGACCGCGCAGGGCAGTACGGCGAGCACCTTGGGCCAGGTGGCCTGGGAGAGCGAGCCCAGCTGCCAGAAGGTGATCTGGTTGACCGCCGCGGTGCTCTCCGCGAAGAAGATGAACAGCCCGATCAGCGCACCCGCGAAGGCGTTCAGCGCGATACCGGTGAGGATCAGCGTCACCACCTCCGTCCGTCCGCCGGAGCGCGACATCGCGTACACGAGCAGCACCGTGCCAAGACCCGAGACGAAGGCGAAGGCCGGGATGGTCCACGTACCGAGGAAGTTCAGACCGAGCGAGATCGCGGCGACCGCGCCCACCGCCGCGCCCGAGGAGACGCCGATGACCCCCGGCTCGGCGAGCGGATTGCCGAACACGCCCTGCATCAGCGCGCCCGCACAGCCCAGCGAGGCCCCGACGAGCAGCGCGAGCACGATCCGCGGGAAGCGGACGTTCCACAGCACGGACTCCGCGACCCGGTCCAACTCGGCGCCACCCAGGCCGATCCGGTGCTGCACGGAACCGAGTACGTCACCGGTGGGGATCGGATAGGCGCCGAGCCCCGCGGCGACGGGGACCAGTACGAGGAGGGCGGCGACGAGTCCGGCGGTGAGGAACCAGGTGGTGCCACGGGTGGCGCGGGCGCGGGAGTCCGTGGGGGCTCCAACGGCCTTTCCTGGTACGGCCTTTCCGCGTACAGCCCTTCTGTGTACGGCCTTTCCGGGTACGGGCTCGTCGGCCACGGCGTCTTCAGGTGCCGACTCTTCAGGTGCCGCCCGTTCGGGCACCGCCTCTTCGCGCACCGTCACTTGGTGTCCCCGTACAGCTGCTCGACGATCGACTTCAGGACCTCGTCCGTGCGCGGCCCGTAGTTGAGGAGCACCCCGTCCTCGATCGAGACGACCCGGCGTTCCATCCCGGCCGGGGTCTGCGCGACACCGGGGATCTTGACGAGGCCGTCGATCCCGCCGACCGACTCAAGTCCCTTGGTCATCACGAGGATCGCGTCCGGCGCGGCCTGGGCCAGAGCCTCGGTGGTGATGGTCGCGAAGTCCTTCTCCAGGCCCGACTCGGCGCCCGCGTCCACCGCTCCTGCCGCTTCGAGCAGCGAGGTGGCTCCCGAGCCCTTGCCGCCGATGAGATAGACGGAGGCGGAGCCGCGGAGGTAGAGGAAGGCGACGCGCGGATGCTCCTCGCGGGCCGGAATCGCCTTGCGTACGGCGGCGATCCGGTCCTCCGAGCGCTGGGTGAGCCGCTTGCCGTCGGCCGGTACGCCGAGGGCGTCGGCCACCGCCCGGATGCGCGGGCCGACGTCGTCGAGGCCCTGCGCCGGGCCGACGACCAGAACGGGGATGCCCGCGTCGCGGATCTGCTCCATGGCCTCGTCGGGTCCGGTCGTCGTCTCGGCGAGGACGAGGTCCGGCTTGAGGGAGAGGACGCTCTCCGCCGAGACGTCGTGGTTGCGGGTGACGACCGGCAGCTTCTCCGCCTGCGCGAAGGTGGCGGTGATGTCACGGGCGACGACCCGGTCACCGAGCCCGAGCGTGAAGACGATCTCGCTGAGGCTGCCGGAGAGCGGGACGATCCGGTCGGCGGCCCGGACCGTCACCTTCTTGCCGTCGGACGAGCTGACGGTGACGGGGAGTTGGGGCTTCGCGGGATCGGCGAGGGGTTCGACGCGGTCGGCGGTGGCGGAGGGAGAGGTCTTGTCGGTCGACTCCGCGCTCTCGGCGGAGCCTCCGCATCCGGTCGCGGCCGTCAAGAGGGCGAGTGCGGACAGCAGGGCGCCCCCCAATCGTGTGCGCCGACGATGCGCTGTCCCGTCCCTCATCCTCATCCTCGTCCATCCATCCTCTCGGTCTTCATCCGGCTCTCGGCCTTCATCCGGCCTCTTCCGGCACGTGCGGGCATAGCTTAGGTTAGCCTTACCTTCCCCGCCAGAAGTGGCCGGATCCTGACTTCGTACCCGGAGGACACCCATGCCCGTGCGCCTGAGGGCCCTGATCACCGCGGTCTGTGTGACCGCGCTCGGAGCTCTGCTGGGGGCGCTGCTCCCCGCCACCGCCGCGCACGCCGCCGGCCGCAGCGTGCAGGGCGGCCGGCTCGACTGGGGAATCAAGTCCTCCTTCCAGAGCTATGTCACCGGGCCCATCGCCAAGGGGAGTTACTCCCTCACAGGCGGGGCGGCCACGGTCGGCGGAAGTCAGTTCCGCTTCCACTCGGCGACGGGTACGTACGACGGCGGCACCGGCTCCTTCTCCTCCTCCTTCTCTGGCGGCGTCCACTTCGTCGGGCACAAGGAGGACGACGGCACGTATCAGCTCGACCTGACGATCAGCCGCCCCACCGTCCGTATCTCCGGCGGCAGCGGCACCCTCTACGTCGACATCATCAGCAAGGTGAAGGGCACCGGGGCGGTCACGACGTCCTCGCAGGTGCCCTTCGCCTCCCTCTCCGTGGGCGGGATCGACATGTTGGGCGGCGGCAATGCTGTCCAGCTCAACAACCTTCCTGCCACGCTGACTTCGCAGGGCGCGCAGTCCTTCGCCGGGTACTACACGGCCGGGACCGCGCTGGATCCGGTGAGCCTGTCCGTGGACGTACAGGCGGCGGCCAAGCCGAAGGCGTCGAGCACCCCTACGCCTACGCCCACGAAGTCGGCCGAGAAGAAGGAGACTTCGGGCGCCATCGCGAACGGCGCCGTCGACTGGGGCGTGCGCCGCACCTTCCGCGAGTACGTCACCGGCGACATCGCCCAGGGCAAGTGGACCCTCTCGTCGGGCGCCCAGGACGGCGGCGCGCTCTTCCGCTTCCCCGCCGGCAAGGGGACGTACAAGAAGGACGCACGCTCGCTGGAGGCGGAGTTCGAGGGCGCGGTGCGCTTCACCGGCGAACAGGGCCTCGACCTGTTGCTGAGCGGCCTCCGAGTGACCGTCGAGGACGCCAGGGGCACCCTGTACGCCGATGTGACGAGCGCGGACTTCACCGGCAAGAAGGTCGCGCTCGCCACCTTCACGGCGAAGGATCTCGCCCCGAAGAGCGACCTCGTCGCGCTGACCGAGGTGCCGACGAAGCTCACCGCCCAGGGCGCCAAGGCCTTCGGTGGGATGTACCAGGCGGGCACGGCGATGGATCCCCTCTCGCTCGCCGTCGCCCTCACCGACGACGCGGCCCTGCCCGCCTTGCCCGACCTGGGCAGCTCGACCACCGCGAGCGAATCCCCTTCGGCCCTTGAGACGGCGACCGAAGCCAAGACCGACACGACCGAGGCCGCCGCGAACACCTCCGACGGCGCACCGGTCCTTCCCCTCGGCCTGGGAGCCGGCGTCCTGCTGCTGGGGGGCGCGGCCCTCGCGTTCGCCGTCCGCAGGCGCCGTACCCGAACGGCCACCGCGGTCCCCGACGAGGACTGAACCCCCTTACACCGTCCGCCCTTTGGCGGACCACCCACCAAGGAGAACCACCGCCATGCCCGCCAGAGCACGCCGCCCTCTCGCCCTCGCCGCAGCCGTCGCCACGGCCGCCGCACTGGGCGCCACCGCGCTCGCCACCGCCGGCGCGACCACCGCCGCGGCGGCCGAAACCCCTCTCACCGGCTACGAGTTGACGTGGGGGATCAAGCAGTCGTTCCGCACCTACGTGACCGGGATCGCGGCCGGCACCTTCACGCCCGCGGAGGGCGCCACGCAGGCCGCGAGCAACGGCGCGTTCACCTTCGTGGACGGGACCGGCACCTACGACACCGAGGGGCACACGCTCGACCTCGGCTTCAAGGGCAGCCTGAACATCGTCTCCAAGGCGCACGGCTTCGACATCACCCTGTCCGACGTGAAGTTCGACAGCGCCACCACCGAGATCACCGCCGACGTGACGAAGACGAGCACGACGCCGGGCGCGACGCCGGTCACCACGAAGTCCGAGGACGCGCCGCTCGCCACGGTGACCGTCACCCGGGACATGAAGGACATGGCGACGAAGCTGACGGCGGAGGCGGCGGACGTCTTCGGTAGCGCGAGCTACGAGAACGCGGCCGGGGACCCGTTGACGCTGGTGCAGAAGACGACGCCGACGCCGACGCCCACCCCGACCCCGACCCCGACGAAGACCACGACGCCGACCCCGACCCCGACCCCGACGAAGACCACGACGCCCTCGCCCACGCGGACGACCAGCGCCTCGCCCTCCGAGACCTCCGCCACCAAGGGCGAGATCGTCGACGGCACGCTCGGCTGGGGCGTGAAGGAGTCCTTCCGCTCTTACGTCGTGGGAAGCGTCGCCAAGGGCAAGATCGCCGCGTCCGGCGGCGCCACCCAGGGCACCGGAAACGGCGTCTTCACCTTCGTCGACGGCACCGGCACCTATGACACCGACGCCGACACCCTCTCCGCCGCCTTCGCGGGCGCGGTGAACTTCAAGGGCCACGAGACGAACGGCGAGTACGGCCTCGACCTCACCCTCAGCGACCTCAAGACCGAACTCGACGGCGGCGCGGGCGAACTGACCGCCGACGTCGACAGCCTCGGCGAGAAGTCCGCGGACGTCGTCCTCGCGAAGCTCAAGGCCGCGTCGGGCCAACTGACGGTCCAGGACGGCGTGATCGAGCTCGACGACGTCACGGCCACGCTGACGGACTCCGGCGCGAAGGCGTTCGGCGGGTTCTACACGGCGGGTACCGAGCTGGACCCGGTGGACCTGGCCGTCGCGGTCGACGAGGACGCCCAACTGCCGGACGATGACGGCGAGTCGACCACAGGCGGCTCCGGTACCTCGGGTGGCTCGGGCACGTCAGGCACCACGGGCGGCACCGGCACGACCGGCTCCACGACCGGCTCCACGACTGGCTCCACAACCGGCGGCACGAGCGGTTCGCTCGCCTCGACCGGCTCGGACGTACCGGTCGGCGCGCTCGGCGCCGCGTCCGCGGTGGTCGTCGCGGCGGGCGCCGGTGTGGTGGTCGCGACGCGCAGGCGGCGTACGGTGTCCTAGCCCGTGTCCACCGGCGCCACTGACCTTTCAGCCCGCCCCGGCCCTGGCCGCTCTTCGGCGGTTCCGTGGACTGGGGCGGGCTCGTTGTGCGAGTGGTGTTTGAATGCCGGAGTGACTGACTACGACGTGCTGCGGGTCTTCTGCGGGCCAGGCGGGCGATACGGCAACGAACTCGGGGTCGTCCGAGAGGGCTCCCACATGCCGGACATCGAGGAGCGGCAGGCGTTCGCCGCGAAACTCGGCTTCAGCGAGACCGTGTTCGTGGACGACCCCGAGCGCGGGGTCATCGACATCTACACGCCCACGCTGCGGCTGCCGTTCGCCGGGCATCCCTGTGTCGGGACGGGCTGGCTGCTCGATGTGCCCGAACTGGTCACGCCTGCCGGGGTGGTGGGGGTTCGGCTGGACGGTGAGTTCAGCTGGATCGAGGCCCGTCCGGAGTGGCCGGAACCGCGCACGCTGCGCCAGTTCGCCACTTCTGACGAGGTGGACGCGCTGCCTGTGCCGCCCTCCGGGGAGTGGATCTACGCCTGGGCATGGGAGGACGAGGCCGCGGGCCGGATCCGCGCCCGTGGGTTCCCCGGGCGCGGGGACGGCATCGAGGAGGACGAGGCCACGGGGGCGGCGGCCCTCCAGCTGACGGCTCGGCTGGGGCGGGCGCTCAACATCGTCCAGGGGGCCGGGTCGCAGATACTTACGGCGCCGCAGCCGGGGGGATGGGTTGAGGTGGGGGGTCGGGTGCGGTTGGTACGGGGGTGAGGGTGAAGGGGTTTCCGCCCCCTCCGCCCCTACCCTTCCCGTACCTGGGGGCTCCGCCCCCAGACCCCCTTGTCGCGCTGGACGCGCTCGTCCTCGAACGCCGGACGGGCTGGAACGTCACGCGGTCAGGGGGAACTCCTCCCCGAGAGCGTGGAAGACGTCGGTGTTCAGGGCGAAAGCCCGCTTGCACTCCGTCACGATCCGCTGCTTCTCCAGGTCGTCGGCATGGATGGCGTCCAGGAGCTCGCGGTAGTTGCGCTTGAAGGCGGCGGGGTTGGTGATCTCCTCGAAGACGTAGAACCGGACGCCGTCGCCCTTGCGGGCGAAGCCCCAGGTCTGTTCGGCCTTGCCGCGGATGATCTGGCCGCCGGAGAGGTCGCCGAGGTAGCGGGTGTAGTGGTGGGCGACGTAGCCGCCGGGCCAGGTGCGGGCGCACTCGGCGATGCGGGACGCGTATGCCTGGGTCGCGGGCAGGGCGGTGAGGGCCGCGCGCCAGTCGGGGCCACGGAGGTGGGCGAGGTCGGCCTCCAGGGCGGCGCGGCGCGACAGTTCGGGCTGGACGAAGGGTCCGGCCACCGGATCGGACGCCAGCTTTCCGGCGTGCGTCTCCAGCGCCTCGTACACGAACCACAGCTGCTCGGTGTAGCGCGCGTACGCGTCGACCCCGAGCCTGCCGCCGAGCAGGTCGCTCATGAACGTCGAGGTCTCCGCCTCCGTGTGCTGCTCGTGCGAAGCGGTGCGGATGAGCGTCGAGAACGCCGTACCCGACGAGTTCATGGTGGACCTCCGGTGGTGAAGGGAAAGACAGCAGCAAGTCGGATTTTCTATGGTTAGCCTTACCTAAGTCAACTGGTTCCCGACGTGCTGTCGGTAAAAACGTACCCTGGATCCCGATCAGACCCACATGAAAAAGCCCGCCCCGGGAACAGGGCGGGCTGTGAGGCTCGGAAGTACGTGGGGGGATCGGGGGCTACGGCAGGGTGTCCGGGGTCACGGCAGGGTGAGGATCTCCGCGCCGCTGTCGGTGACGACCAGCGTGTGCTCGAACTGCGCCGTCCGCTTCCGGTCCTTCGTCACGACCGTCCAGCCGTCGTCCCACATGTCGTACTCGTGTGTGCCGAGCGTGAGCATCGGCTCGATCGTGAAGGTCATCCCGGGCTGGATGACGGTCGTCGCGTGGGGGCTGTCGTAGTGCGGAATGATCAGCCCGGAGTGGAAGGAGGAGTTGATCCCGTGCCCCGTGAAGTCCCGGACCACCCCGTACCCGAAGCGTTTCGCGTACGACTCGATGACGCGCCCGATGATGTTGATCTGGCGGCCCGGCTTGACCGCCTTGATGGCACGGTTCAGCGACTCGCGGGTCCGCTCGACGAGCAGTTTGCTCTCCTCGTCGACGTCACCGACGAGATAGGTGGCGTTGTTGTCGCCGTGGACGCCGCCGATGTACGCCGTCACGTCGAGGTTGATGATGTCGCCGTCGCGCAGCACCGTGGAGTCGGGGATGCCGTGGCAGATGACCTCGTTGAGAGAGGTGCACAGCGACTTGGGGAAGGCGCGGTAGCCGAGGGTCGAGGGGTAGGCGCCGTGGTCGCACATGTAGGCGTGCGCGACCCGGTCCAGCTCGTCCGTCGTCACACCGGGTGCGATGAGCTTCGCGGCCTCGGCCATCGCCCGCGCGGCGATCCGCCCGGCGATCCGCATCGCCTCGATCGTCTCGGGCGTCTGCACCTCCGGGCCGGTGTACGGCGTGGGAGCGGGCTTGCCCACGTACTCGGGGCGCCTGATGTTTCCCGGGACGGAACGGGTGGGAGAGAGCTCCCCTGGTACGAGCAGCGACTGGCCAGACATGCCAGCGAGTCTAACCAGCGGGCGTGGGGGACCATGTCCGTGGCGAAAGGAGCCGGTCATGGCCCTCTTCAAGAAGCGCACCGTCGGCAAGCCCGGCGAGTGGTACTACTGCCTGGAACACAAGACCGTCGAGGAAGGCCCCGACTGCCCGGGCAAGGACCGCTTCGGTCCCTACGCCTCCCGGGCCGAGGCTCAGCGCGCGATGGAGATCGCCCGCGAACGCAACCTCGAATGGGAGACGGACCCGAAGTGGCACGACGCGAAGGGTGCGGCGCCCGGCCCTGACGAGGACTGAGCCCGCGGGCGGGCTGCGGCCCGCCGGCGGCCTGTGGGGCGGGGTGGGGCGGCGACCCGCGGCCGCCGATGGTGCTCAGCCCGCGCTGGGGGCCTGCACCTGTCAGCTGACAGTCACGGGGGTGCGGGTGGTGCGGGTGGTGCGGGTGGGAAAAAGAGCCCGGCCACAGGCCGGGCTTCCCCCCACCGGCGTCAAGCCGAGGAAACCCCGCTGACCGCCCGCCGCGCCTCCCGCATCCGCCGCGCGTGCGGATTCGTCCGTACGTCGTATGTCATCAGCTTCGGGAGGCACAGCGCCAGCAGCCCCACCGCGCCCACGCAGAGCAGCCCGCCCGCCCAGATCGAGGTCCGGACACTCGTCCACGCGGCCATTCCGCCCGCACGGACCTGCCCCAGCTGGGGCCCGGCGGAGTAGGACAGCAGCTCGATCCCGGCGAGCCGGCCCCGCAACTCGTCCGGGATCGTCTGGTTCCACATGGCGGCCCGGAAGATCCCGCTGACCATGTCGAAGGCGCCGCCGAGGGCAAGGAAGAGCAACACCAGCCATACGTTGCCCACCGCACCCGCGGCGACCATGGCGAATCCCCAGCCGGCCGCCGAGACGATCACCATCCGCCCGTGCCGGTGGACCCGCGAGGCCCACCCACTGGTGAGGGTCACGAGCAGCGCCCCGGCCGGCAGTGCCGCGTACATCAGCCCCAGCGACCACTCGGCGTCGAGCTCGTCGGCGAGGAAGGGCAGCAGGGCGAGCGGCATCGCGAAGAACATCGCGGCGAGATCGATGGCGTACGTGCCGAGGAGCTCCTTGCGGCTCCACGCGTACCGCGCGCCCTCCGCGATGGACCGCAGCGACGGCTTGGCGGCCTCGTGCGCGGCGGGCGAGGCGGCGAGCCCGACGATCAGTACCACCGACATCACGAAGGTCGCGAGGTCCACGGCGTACGCCCAGCCGAGCCCGGCGTATGCCACGACGACACCGGCGAGCGCCGGACCCGCGACACCGCCGACCGTCCAGCGCAGGGAGTTGAGGGAGGCCGCGGCCGGCAGGTGCTCGTGCGCCACGATCCGCGGGAGGAGCGAGTCCAGCGCGGGGCGCTGGACCGCGCCGAGTGCCGAGGAGAGCGCGGCGATCACGTACAGGGGCCACACCATCGGGTCCGGCAGCAGCGCGTTCACCAGTAGTCCCGCGCACAGCACCCCCTGCCCGGCTTCGGTGTAGACGATCAACTTCCGCTTGTCCAGGGCATCGGCGAGCGCCCCGCCGTACAGCCCGAACACCACCATCGGCACCAGTTCCACGGCCCCGATCGCGCCCACCGCCGCCGCGGACCCGGTCAGTTCCTTCATCTGCACCGGCAGCGCGACGAAGGTCAGGAAGCTCCCGAAGCTCGTGATCAACCCGGCTGTCCACACCCGACGGAACTCGGCGGAGGCCCGCCAGGGTGCGAGGTCGGGCAACAGCGAACGGAGCCCGGGTGAGGGGGCGGAGTGTGCGGGGTCGTCGTCGGTCACGACGGGCCATGCTGGGCGAGGCTCCGGCATGAGGCAACTGCATTTCGGCTACGGGGGCCACCGACGGCTGCTCACCCCAGGCGGCAGCGGGTCCGAGCCGGCCCGCCGCAGGCGAGGCGGAGGGGCGAGTCGGGTGGGCGGGCGCGAAAGGTGGTGCGAGGGTGTTCGCCGCAGGCGGGAAGGGAGGCCGAGTCGGATGGGCGGGTGGGGAAGGTCACCACCGAGCCGACGGCGGAGCCGTCAGCTGGTCCGCGAGCCGGGACAGCCGGTCCCGGAAGCGCCGCCGCCCCCGCGGCGAGGGCAGCGCGTTCTCACCGGCCGCCGCGCTGACGAGGTGCTGCATGGTGTCCAGGTCGAGATCGGAACTGTCCGGCACGGCCAGCGCCTCGTGCGCCAGCGCCCCCAGTTCGCGGTCCCCCGCGTCGAGCGCCAGCACCGTCGCCCCGGCTCGGCGGGCGTCATGAACCCGCTCCAGGAGCGGCGCACCGGGCGCGTCCGGGGACACCACGAGCAGCGTCTCCCCGCGCCGCGCGGCCTCGATACGCCCGAGCCCCACCGCCAGGTGGGCCGGATCCGAGCCCCGCGCCGCATGCCGCACCAGCGTCGGCGACAGCTCCGGCGTCCCCGACCACGCCGCCTCGTCAACCAGATGCGCGGCGAGATGCCAGGGCTCGTACTCCTCCGTACCCACCAGCAGCAACCCGCCCCCGTACGACACCACGGACCCCCGCAGCACCCCCGCGAACCGCCGTGTGGCCCCCAACCACTCGGTCCCGGCAAGCACTTCGCGCAGCAACGCGACCCGTACGGCATCCATGGACACGCATCCTGCCGCAACCGGCCACTCGTGACACGGAGTTCACCCCGAATTACCCCAAGTTGGGCAACGGGCCGAATCAAGCGGTAAGAAGAGACGCATGACAAGCACCGAGGACATCGAGGGCAGCGGGACCACAGGGAGCACAGGGATCACCGGGATCACCGAGAACATCGATAACATCGAGAACATCGAGACGTCCGTCCCCTTCAAGGCAGGCCAGGAAGGCTACGCAAGCTTCCGTATTCCGGCCGTTGTCGCCACCCCCGGCGGGACTTTGCTCGCCTTCTGCGAGGGCCGGGTCGGCTCCCGGGAGGACTTCGGGAACATCGCCATCGTGCTGAAGCGGTCCACGGACGGCGGCCGCACCTGGGGCCCGCTCCAGGTCGCCGCCGAGAACGGCGAGCACCTCGCAGGCAACCCGGCCCCCGTCGTCCTCGACACCGGCCGTGTCCTGCTCGTCCACGTCCGCAACGCGGCCCTCGCCACCGAGGACGCCATCCGCCGCGGCGAGGTGTCGGCCGCCGACGGCCGCCGCGTCTGGATCCAGCACAGCGACGACGAGGGCCTCACCTGGTCCAGCCCCGTGGACATCACCGCGCGGACGAAGAGGGAGACCTGGCGGTGGTACGCCACCACGCCGGGCCACGCCCTCCAGCTGGCCTCCGGCCGGGTCGTCGTCCCCGCCAACCACTCCCTACCGCCGAAGGGCACGGACAACGGCACCGAGGGCAGGTACAACGGCGGCCACTGCCTGCTGAGCGACGACGGCGGCCGGACCTGGACCATCGGATACGTCGACGACAACACCAACGGCTACATCAACGTGAACGAGACCACCGCCGCCGAACTCCCCGACGGACGCGTCTACTTCAACACCCGCAACGACTCCACCGCCCCCGGCACCCGCGCCGACGCCTACTCCCACGACGGCGGCGAAACCCTGGCCAAACCCTTCCGCCCGCAGGCAGGCCTCACCGCACCCGTCGTCCAGGCCAGCCTGCTCCAGCTCCGCGACCCCGACCTGCTCCTCTGCTCCAGCCCCGCCGCCCCCGGCTACCGCGCCCTGATGACCGTCCGCGCCTCCACCGACGACGGCGTCACCTGGCGCCCCGCGCACACGGTCGACGGACTGCCCGCCGCGTACTCCGATCTCGTCCGCGTCGACGCCGCGACCGTCGGACTCCTCTACGAGACAGGCGACTTCGGCGCGTACGAGACGATCACCTTCCGGCGCATCCCCGTGCGGGCTCTCACCTGACCCGCACACCCGGGATCCACGCACGTAAAGTCGGCCCATGACCTCTACTGACAACGCACCGAACGCCGCCCAGAAGGCCCCCGCCAAGGACCCCTGGGACCTCCCCGACGTGTCCGGGCTCGTCGTCGGCGTACTCGGCGGCACCGGCCCCCAGGGCAAGGGCCTGGCCTACCGGCTCGCCCAGGCCGGCCAGAAGGTGATCATCGGCTCGCGTGCCGCGGACCGCGCGCAGAGCGCCGCCGCGGAACTCGGGTACGGCGTCGAGGGCGCCGACAACGCCGAGTGCGCGCGGCGCAGCGACATCGTGATCGTCGCGGTGCCGTGGGACGGACACGGCAAGACCCTGGAGTCCCTGCGCGAGGAACTGGCCGGCAAGCTCGTCGTCGACTGCGTCAACCCCCTCGGCTTCGACAAGAAGGGCGCGTACGCACTGAAGCCGGAGGAGGGCAGCGCCGCCGAACAGGCCGCCGCCCTGCTCCCGGACTCGCGGGTCACCGCGGCCTTCCACCACCTGTCGGCAGTCCTCCTCCAGGACCCGGAGATCGCGGAGATCGACACCGACGTGATGGTCCTCGGCGAGGAGCGCGCGGACGTCGAGATCGTGCAGGCGCTAGCCGGACGCATCCCCGGCATGCGCGGCGTCTTCTCCGGGCGGCTGCGCAACGCCCACCAGGTCGAGTCCCTGGTCGCCAACCTGATCTCGGTGAACCGGCGGTACAAGGCCCACGCGGGCCTGCGGGTGACGGACGTATAAGCGGCGTGGGGGACACTGGTGGCCAGCAGTGTCCCCCCGACAGGAGCCGATCTCATGTCCCTCTTGCCCCCACCCGCCCCGGCCCGGCGACTCGCCTTCTACGCATTCGCGGTCTGCGTCCTGGCCGTCGCCGCGGCGGTGGTCTCCTTCGTCCAGGGCAGCTGGCTCGGGATCGTGTGGGTGCTGCTGGCCGGACTGTCGTCGAACATGACGTGGTACTACGCGCGGCGCGGGAAGACGCGTGCGGGGTCGGGGTCCGTCACTGGTTGACGGTGCAGTATTCGTTGACGCCGTCCCAGAAGCGGTACAGGTTCTGACCGCAGTAGCGCTCGACGTCGTCGATCCCCAGGCCGCCCAGGATCCAGTAGATCGCGTCGAAGAACTCGGTGTTCACCGACGGGATCCACAGCACCGCGAACACGGCGAGCAGGCCGAACGGCGCGAACGGCTCCACCTGGCGGCGGACGCCGTACGACAGCCAGGGCTCGATGACGCCGTAGCCGTCGAGGCCCGGCACCGGCAGGAAGTTCAGGATCGCGGCCGTGATCTGGAGCATCGCGAGGAACGCCAGCGCGTAGCGGAAGGGATCCGGCACCCCGTCCAGGGCGCCCAGCCAGAACGGCGCCGTG
Source organism: Streptomyces sp. NPDC093544 (assembly GCF_040683495.1). Classification (NCBI taxonomy): domain Bacteria; kingdom Bacillati; phylum Actinomycetota; class Actinomycetes; order Kitasatosporales; family Streptomycetaceae; genus Streptomyces; species Streptomyces sp. NPDC093544. The sequence continues at coordinate 183,384 of NZ_JBFBEA010000018.1, forward strand.
CAGACGATCGCGAAGAGGACGTTCGTCAGCGGGCCCGCCGCCGAGATCAGACTGTGCTTCCAGCGGCCCTGGATCCGGCTCCGGTCGATGAAGACCGCACCGCCCGGCAGACCGATCCCGCCCATGATCACGAAGATCACCGGCAGTACGACGCTCAGCAGCGCGTGCGTGTACTTGAGCGGGTTGAGCGTCAGATAGCCCTTCGCGCCGATCGAGATGTCCCCGCTGTGCAGGGCGGTGCGCGCGTGGGCGTACTCGTGCAGACAGAGCGAGACGATCCACGCCGCCGTCACGAACAGGAACACGGCCAGGCCGGGTTGCTCGGCGAACCCGGTCCAGGTCGCCCAGCCGGTCACCGCCGTCACGGCCACGATCCCGATGAAGACGGGGCTGATCCTCCGGTCACTGCGCCGGGAGGCTGTGGTGGTCATGGGGTGGGGCTCCTGGGGTGGGCTGGGGGGTGTGCGGTCGACCGTACCGGTGGTCTGGGAAGAACGTCCTGCGGACGGCCAGAGGTTCCTGACAGCCGCTACGCTGCAACTGATTCGACTGAGGAGATGCCTGCCGTGACGACCGCAGACCTCCTCCTCCACTTCTCCCGGTTCACACGGGTCCGAAACCCGGAAGCGGGGCCGGGGCGTCACCAGTGACAATGGACCCCGTGCGCTACCGCATTCTCGGCACCACCCAGGCACTCCGCCCCGACGGCACGCCCGTCCCGGTCGGCGGGGCGCGGCTGCGTGCTCTGCTGACCGTGCTCGCGCTGCGACCGGGACGGACCGTGCCGGTGTCCGTCCTGGTCGAGGAGGTGTGGGACGGCGACTCGCCCGCGGACGCGTCGGCCGCGCTCCAAGCGCTGGTCGGGCGGCTGCGCAGGGCGCTCGGCGCGGACGCGGTGGACTCGGTGGACGGCGGCTACCGGCTGACCGTGGGCCGGGACGACATCGACCTGCACCGTTTCGAGCGGCTGGCCGGCGACGGAACCCGGGCGCTGGCCGACGGCGACCCCGCGAAGGCGGCGGTCGTCCTCGACGACGCCCTCGCGCTGTGGCACGGCCCGGCCCTCGCCGACCTCCCCGACCGCACCTCCGAGGCGGCCCGCTGGGAGACCCGCCGCCTCGATGTGCGCCGCGCCCGCTTCACCGCGGCCCTCGCCCTCGGCGACGCCGAACAGTCCCTGCCCGAACTCACCGCCCTCTGCGACAGCCACCCCCTGGACGAGCCCCTCCAGGCCCTGCGGCTGCGCGCCCTGCGCGACGCGGGCCGCCCGGCGGAGGCCCTGGCCGCGTACGAGTCCGTACGACAGCTCCTGGCCGACCGCCTCGGCTCCGACCCGGGACCCGAACTACGCGCCCTGCACACCCAGTTGCTGACCCCGGCGCAGCCGAGCACCCCCGCGCCGCGACCCGCCCGTCCCGGCAACCTCCGCGCCCGTCTCACCTCCTTCGTCGGACGCGAGGCCGACATCGACACCATCCGTGGCGATCTCGCGGCGGCACGGCTCGTGACCCTGCTCGGGCCCGGCGGGGCGGGGAAGACACGGCTGTCGCAGGAGGCGGCGGAGGCCGTGGAGTACGCGGCACGGGACGGGGTGTGGCTGGCCGAACTCGCCCCGGTGGATGACCCGAAGGCCGTGCCCGAGGCCGTGCTCACCGCCGTCGGCGCGCGCGAGACCGTGCTGCGCGGTGCCGGCGCCGAAGAGATGCGGGCGGTCTCCGACCGGAACGACGACCCCCTCAACCGGCTCGCCGAGCACTGTGCCAAGCGCCGCATGCTGCTGATCCTCGACAACTGCGAGCATGTCGTGGACGCCGCCGCACACCTCGTCGAGGAGCTCCTTGAGCGCTGCCCCGGACTGACGGTGCTCGCCACCAGTCGCGAACCCCTCGGCGTACCGGGGGAGTTGCTGCGCCCGGTGGAGCCGCTGCCCGAGCCCGTGGCGCTGCGGCTGCTCGCCGACCGTGGGGCGGCGGCCCGGCCGGGATTCCGGATCGAGGACGATCCGGAGGCGGCCGCCGAGATCTGCCTGCGCCTCGACGGCCTGCCGCTCGCCATCGAACTCGCCGCCGCCCGGCTGCGGTTGCTCACCGCGCGGCAGATCGCCGACCGTCTCGACGACCGGTTCCGCCTGCTGACCTCGGGGGCCCGTACGGTCCTGCCGAGGCAGCAGACCCTGCGCGCGGTCGTCGACTGGTCCTGGGACCTGCTCGACGAGGACGAACGCGACGTGCTGCGGCGGCTGTCCGTGTTCGCCGGCGGCTGCTCCCTCGCCGCCGCCGAGGCCGTCTGCGGACCCGCCGCACTGGAGTCGCTGGGTTCCCTTGTCGACAAGTCCCTTGTCGTGGCCGCCCCTTCGGCGGACGGCGGGATGCGCTACCGGCTCCTGGAGACCGTCGCCGAGTACGCTGGCGAGCGCCTCGACGAGTCCGGCGACCGGGCCACCGCCGAGCGCGCCCACCTCACGTACTACCGCGAACTCGCCCGTACCACCGACCCCGAACTGCGCGGCCACGGTCAGGCCGCGGCGATCGCGCTCCTTGAACGTGAGTACGAGAACCTGCGCACCGCGCTGCGGCACGCCGTCACCGAACGCGACGAGCAGGAGGCCGTCTGCCTCGTCCTGTCGCTGAACTGGTACTGGCAGATGCGCGATCAGCGCATCGAGGCCCGCACCTGGTCCTCCGAGGTCATGGCCCTCGGCCCCGACCCGTTCGCACCGCCCGCGCGCCCGGCCGCCCCGCTGTACGAGAGCGTCACGGCCACCCCGCCGCCGCTGAGTGCGGAGGTCCTGGAAGAGGCGCGGCGCGGTGTGAATCTGGTCCATCTCGCCGGTATGGACATGGACTTGGAGGCCTGGCAGACCCCGGAGGCCCAGGCGAGGCTGCGGGTTGTCGCCGAGACCTACCGGCCAGGCCTCCCGCAGACCTGCCGCAGCCCCGGCAGCCTCTGGTTCTACGCCGTCCTGCTCACCGGCGACATGGACCGGATGCGCTCCGTCATCGACGTGACCGTCGCCACGTGCCGCGAGCTCGGCCTCGAATGGGAACTCGCTGTCGCCCTCCAGATGCGCGCCAACATCCTCGCCAACCGCGCCGACTGGGCGGGCGACGCGACCCGCGACGCCGAGGAGTCGCTGGAGATCTTCGGCCGTGTCGGCGACGCCTGGGGTGCCGCCGAGGCGCTCTCGGCGCGCGGTGAGGCCCATGAGCGCAAGGGCGAGTACCGTCTCGCCGCCGCGGACTACGCGGAGGCGACGGCGTACGCCGAGCGGCTCGGTGCCCGCGCCCAGGCGGCCGTGCTGAGCGTCCGCCTCGGCACCATGTACATGGAGCTGGGCGAGCCCGAGCGGGGCGAGCGGATGCTGCGTGAGGTGCTCGCGCAGGACCACGGCGCTGTCAACGAGGCCATGCCCGCGGGCCGGCTCTTCCTCACCACGTGGCTCGGCCGCACCGGCCGGATCGCCGAGGGACGCGAGCAGTTGCGACTGCTCCGCGAGGAGTTCGGGGCCAGCACATTCGTGATCTTCGACGGGTTCGTGATGGGGGTGGACGCCTGGCTGGACGCGCTCGACGGACAGTACGCGGACGCTCGGGACAAGGCCCGGCGGGCCGTGGAGCGGTCCCTGGACCCGCTGTCGCGGATGATCACGCCGAACGTGATCTCCACACATCTGACCACCGCCGTCATCGCCGTCACCGGTCTGTACGGTGCCGACCGCGCCCGCGACGCGGCCCGGCTCCTGGGCGCCGCCGACCACTTCCTGCCGCCAGGTCACTTCGCGGCCCCCGTGGAGGAAGAGATGCGAGCCCGGGCGGAGGCGGGTCTGCGGGCCGTACTCGACGACGCGGCGTACCGGGCCGCGTACGCCGAAGGCGGCGGGCTCTCCATGGAGGAGGCCGCCGCCCTCATCTGACGCGGACCGGGGAAGTCGCTTGACGCGGACCGCGGAAGTCGGTCGCTGAGCCGAACGTCAGCTCTTGGTGCGGAACTTGTGGATCGCGATCGGTGCCATCACCGCGGTGAGGGCCGCCGACCAGCCGAGGGTCACCCACAGGTCGTGCGTGACCGGGCCGCCGACCATCAGCCCTCGGGCGGTGTCCGCCAGGGCGGACAGCGGGTTGTAGTCGGTGAACTTCTGCAGCCAGCCCGGCATCGACTGGGTCGGCGCGAAGATCGACGATCCGAACTGCAGCGGCATCAGCACCAGGAAGCCCATGGCCTGCACGGACTGCGCGCTCTTCATGATCACGCCGAGCGTGAGGAACACCCACATCAGCGCCGAGCCGAACACCGTGGACAGGGCCACGGCGGCGAACAGACCGGGCCAGTTGGTGATGTCGAAGCCCACGAGGACGCCGACCACCATGAGGACCGTGGTCGCGAACAGCATCCGCATCAGTTCCACCGCGATCTTGGCGAACAGCACGGAGCCGCGTCCGATCGGCAGGGACCGGAAACGGTCCATGACCCCGGTGTTGAAGTCCTGGTTGAAGCCGGTGCCGACCCCCTGGGCCATGTTCATGCCCATCATGGCCATCAGGCCGGGCACGACGTACTGCACGTACGCCTCCTGCCCGCCGCCCAGCGACTGCCCGATGGAGCCGCCGAAGACGTACACGAACAGCAGGGTGAAGATGACCGGGAACAGGATCGCGTCGAACATCGACTCCGGGTCCTGGCGGATCCACAGGAGGTTGCGGCGGACGAGAGCACCGGTGTGGCGCAGATGCGCGCGTAGCGGGATGCGGGCGTCGGCCGTGAAGTCGGCTTTGGAATCGGCCTTGGAATCGGGGGTGAGAGTGGCGGCGGTCATACGGAGACTTCCTCGCGTGCGTCGGTGGGCGCAGTGTCCTGCGGGGCACTCGCGCGGTGGCCGGTGAGGGACAGGAACACCTCGTCCAGGCTGGGCAGTTCGGTGCTGATGGAGGAGATGGTGATACCCCGCGCGATGACCGCTCCGGTCACGGCGGTGAGCTGCTCGTCGCTGAGGATCGGAACCAGTACGGCGCCGCGCTCGATGTCCACGGTCGTGCTGGCGAGCCCGGTGATGCCGAGGCCGTCCAGATCGGCGGCGAGCGGACGCAGTTGCAGCGGGTCGGCCGGGCGGATGCGCAGGGTACGGCCGCCGACACGGGACTTGAGCTCCTCGATCCGGCCGTTCGCGATCACCTTGCCGCGGTCGACGACGGTCAGCTCGGAGGCGAGTTGCTCGGCCTCCTCCATGTACTGGGTGGTGAGCAGCACGGTCACACCCTCCCCGACCATGCGCTTCACCTCGTGCCACACCTCGTTGCGGGTGCGCGGGTCGAGCCCGGTGGTCGGTTCGTCGAGGAAGAGGACGGTCGGCTGCCCGATCATGGAGGCCGCCAGGTCCAGCCTTCGTCGCATACCGCCGGAGTACGTGCTCGCAGGCCGCTTGGCCGCATCGGTGAGCGAGAAGCGCTCCAGCAGTTCGTCGGCGCGGGCCCGGGCGTCCTTGCGGGACAGATCGAGGAGCCGGCCGATCATGTAGAGGTTCTCCCAGCCCGGGAGCTTCTCGTCGACGGAGGCGTACTGCCCGGTGAGACCGATCACCCGGCGCAGCTGCCGCGGCTGCTGTACGACGTCGTAGCCGGCGACGGTGGCTTGGCCGGCGGTCGGGGCCAGGAGGGTGGACAGGATACGGACGAGGGTGGTCTTGCCGGCGCCGTTCGGCCCGAGCACACCCATCACGGTGCCCTCGCGCACGTCCAGGTCCACGCCGTCCAGCGCTTTGGTCTCGCCGTAGTGCTTGACCAGCCCCCGTACGGTGACGGCGCTCTGGCCGTTTCGGGGCTTGTTGTCGATTCGCGTCATGACCATCAAGGTGCCAGCCGCCACCGACAAACCACCGACAGCCTGCCCACAGCCGCCTACAGGCCACCGACAGGTGGGTGTCTTCTCCTGTCGGTCCTGATGTCATCGCAGGTCAGCCCTGTTGTACGAGGGGTCGCGCCGGATCCGCCGACCACTCCTCCAGGGAGCCGTCGTACAGCGTGACGTCCGTGCGGCCCAGCAGTGTCAGCGCCAGGGCGGCGCCGGCCGCGGAGATCCCGCCGCCGCAGTACAGGACGACGGGGGAGGCGGTGTCGTCGAGCACCGCCCCGACGCGCGCGGCGAGTTCGGCGCGCGGCAGGAACCGCCCGGCCTCGTCGAGCAGACCCCGGCCGGGCAGGTTCAGGCTGCCGGGGATGTGCCCGCGCCGCGAGTACCGGGTGGGCGCACTGCCCTTGAACCCGGACTCCGGAAGGGCGCATACGAGCGTCCCGGGCCGCTCACCGCGTACAACGGCGTCCACGTCGGGGAGGGACGCCCAGGCGTGGGGGAGGGGGACGGGGGTGAGTGTGCGGTTCGTGGGTCCGGGGGTGAGGGTGCCGTTCGACTGTCCGGGCTCCGTCGGTCCCGGCCCCTCCTGTCCGGGCTCCGTCGGTCCGGGCCCCTCCTGTCCGAGCTCCGTCGGTCCGGGCCCCTCCTGTCTGTGCTCCGTCGGTCCGGGCTCCGCAGGTCCGTGCTCCTCCTGCCCGGCGACGACCGGCCGCCCGGCCGCGTCCCAGGCCCCCAGGCCCCCGTCGAGTACCGCCGCCGGTACGGAGATCGCCCGCAGCATCCACCACAGCCGGGCCGCCCAGATGCCGCCGCCGCTGTCGTAGGCGACTACCTCGCTGCCGTCCCGTACGCCGAGCCGCTGGAGCGCGGCGGCCAGCGCCTGAGGCGCGGGAACCGCGAAGTGGTACGGCGCCGAGTGGTCGGACAACTCGCCCGTGAGATCCGCGTGCCGGGAGCCCGGAATGTGCCGCCCGGCCCACTGGGCGTGGCCGCTGCCGGAGCGGTGGTCGCCGTCGTGGCCGGGTGAGGGAAGCAGCGCGGTGGCGTCGAGGACGACCAGCCGGGGGTCGTCGAGGCGGGCCGCGAGCCAGGCGTCGTCGACCAGCGGCCCGGGAAGCAGGGGGCCGGGCAGCGAGGGTGCGGGGGGCGGGGCGTCGGTCATGGCCGGATGCTAACGCGGAGGTATGTGCGGAGTGAGTCCCTGAGCTGCGATATCTCGCTTGCTGGGCAGATTAGTCCCACATTGTGGATCGTGCTTGCGCAAGGACGGCAGCCGGGGGTTATGGTTTCGGACATCTACGCGGGAGCCCCTACCCGGTTGGGCTGAGAGGGCGTCTGGGATCCGAGTCGGCAATGGCCGGCCACGATCCCCATGGGAACGCCGACCGCACCACTTGACACTCAGAGGCTCCGCCTCAGTGCCCGCGTAGGAGTACCGCATGTCTTCAGCAGTCGAGCACCTCTGTCCCCCGGCGCCCGCCGTGGCGGCCCGCTCCTGTTGTTGACCTGGACCGGTCCCCCTTCTCCTCCCCTCCCTCTTTCTCGCTCACCAGGCCCGCACGCCTGAGTGCCGTACGTGGAGTTCCCCCATGTCGCACGTCCGAGTCATGCTCGACTACTTCCACCCCTGGCCGAATTCCGCCGGTCTGTACGTGGCCCGGGACCGCGGCTGGTACCGCGAGGCGGGCCTCGACGTGGAACTCGCCGTCCAGGATCCGGGACGCGGCGACACCTTGGAGTACCTCACCCGCGGTGAGGTGGACTTCGGCATCTTCCCGCCGAACCGCCTCCTCGCCCGCCGCGCCGCACACGCCCAGCCGCTGCTCGCCGTGGCCGCCGTCAACCACCGCGCCCTGGAAGCGATCCAGACCGCCCGCTCGACCGGGATCACCCGCCCCCGCGACCTCGCCGGGCGACGCCTCGCCTACAACCCGACCCCCCGCGGCCGCGCCATGGTCCGCCACCTCGTCGCGGCCGACGGCGGCGACCCGGACGCGGTGATCACCGTCGACGCCGGCTACCGCGAACTCACCGTCGACGACATCGCGTCCGGCGAGGCCGACGCCACCTTCGGCAACTACTGGTCCTGGGACGCGTTGCGCGGCGACCTTCCCGAGGACCGGCGGGTCACCTGGCCGGTCGACGAGATAGGCGCCCCCCGCTACCACAGCTACCTCCTCGGCACGAACGAGACCTTCGCCGGCACCCGTCCCGACCTGGTGCGCGCCTTCCTGTCCGCCACCGCCCGCGGCTACGCGGCGGCCGCCGCCGAACAGGACTACACCCGCTCCCTGCTGGAGCGCGTGATCCCCTACTTCTCCCGTCCCTTGATCGCCCGTTCCCTCGCCCTGGTCGCCCCGACCTGGACCGGCGCCGACGGCCGCTGGGGCGTGATCGACGAGACCCGCATGGGCCCGTACGCCGACTGGCTCGCCCGGCACGGCGCCATAGCGCACGCCCGCGACTGGGCGTCGTCGTACACGAACGACCTGCTCGAAGCCGCCCCGGTAGGCACCAAGTGACCTGCCAGGCAAGGGAACTGACGAAGCGTATGGCCGTGGACCTGATGCGCGTCAGCAGCGCGCTGTGTCGGCCGTGAGGAACACCCCCACGTCCCTGACGTGAGGAACACCCCACGTCCGACCACCACCGCCGCGCCCCCTCCGAGGATCCCCATGAGACGCCGTACCGCCCTGCTCGCCCTGTCCACCGCCGCCGCTCTCGCCCTGACCGGCTGCGCCTCGGAGGACTCCACGTCCGCCGCCGCGAAGGACGGCACGACCACGGTCACCCTCGCCCTGGACTGGACCCCCAACACCAACCACACCGGTATCTACGTCGCCCAGCAGAAGGGCTGGTTCAAGGACGCCGGGATCGACCTGAAGATCGTGCCGTACGGCACGACCGCGCCCGAGACGCTGATCGCCAACCACAAGGCGGACTTCGGCATCTCCTACCAGGAGGGCATCACCACAGCGCGCGCCGCGGGCCAGGACATCAAGTCGGTGTACGCCGTCACGCAGAAGACGAACGTCACGGTCTCGGTGCGCGCCGACCGCGACGACATCAAGTCCCCCAAGGACCTGGACGGCAAGACGTACGCGGGGTTCGGCGCCCCCTACGAGAAGGCCCTGCTCCAGAAGGTCATCCAGGCGGACGGCGGCAAGGGCGACTTCAAGCAGATCACGCTCAACACCTCGGCGTACGCGGCCCTTTACGCGGGCAAGGCGGACTTCGCGATGCCGATGCCGACCTGGGAGGGGCTGGAGGCCAAGGAGACGGGCAAGCCGCTCAAGGACTTCGCGCTCGCCGACTACGGCGTCCCGGCCATCTACTCGACCCTCATCGCCTCCTCCAGCCAGTACCTCAAGGACAACCCGGAGGTCGCCAAGAAGTTCGTCTCCGCGGTCAACAAGGGCTACGAGTACGCCGCCGACAACCCCGACCAGGCGGCCGACCTGCTGGTCGCGGCCAACAAGAGCACGCTGACCAACACCGAACTGGTCAAGGAGAGCGAGCAGTTGCTCGCCAAGGAGTACTACCGGGCCGAGGACGGCACGATCGGCGCCCAGAGCGTCGAGCGCTGGCAGGACTTCGCCGACTTCGACTTCAAGTCCGGGCTGCTGACCGACGAGAACGGCAAGAAGCTCACCAAGGCCCCCGACGCGTCGGAGTTCTTCACCAACGACTACCTCCCGGCGGCCACCCAGTGAAGGCGGCACTGCGTGCCGTCTGGCCACCGCTCCTCGTCCTCGCCGTCGTCATCGGCGGCTGGCAGACGTACGTCACCGCCGCTGGCGTCGACCCGACGGTGCTGCCCAGCCCCGGCCGGGTCCTCAACCAGGGCTGGGCCAACCGCACCGACCTGTGGGACCAGACCCTGCCCACCCTCCAGGAGACCCTGCTCGGCTTCGCGCTCTCCTTCGCCGCCGCCTGGCTGGTCGCCGTGATCCTGGACTTCTCGGCGGCGGCCCGCCGGGGCCTGTACCCGCTTCTGGTGGCCTCGCAGACCATCCCGATCGTCGCCGTGGCGCCCCTGCTGATCATCTGGTTCGGCTTCGGGCTGCTGCCGAAGATGCTGGTGGTCACTTTGACGACGTTCTTCCCGCTCGCCGCCAACCTGGCGGCGGGCTTCGCGTCCACCGACCGCGACGCGATGCGACTGCTGCGCTCGCTCGGCACGGGCCGCTGGCGCGCCTTCCGGCTCGTGCGCGTCCCGAGCGCGCTGCCCCACTTCTTCACCGGGCTGCGCGTCAGCATCACGTACGCCGTCGTGGGCGCCGTCTTCGCCGAGTACGCGGGCGCCGAGAAGGGCCTCGGCATCTACATGCAGGCGCAGAAGAGCGCGTTCCGCACGGACCTCGTGTTCGCGGCGGTCATGGTCACCGCCCTGCTGAGCATCGCCTTGTTCGGGGCGACCTTTCTGCTGCAACGGCTCGTCCTGCCGTGGGAGCGGGCGCTGCTGAAGGAGGGCCGGACATGAGTCTCCAGGCGCGGGGAGGCCCCGAAGCGCGGGGAGGCCTCCAAGTACGGGGCGGTCTCCAAGTACGGGGCGCGGGAAAGGCGTTCGGGTCGCTCGAAGTGCTGCGTGACGTCGAACTCACCGTGAGACCCGGTGAGTTCGCGGCCGTCATCGGCCCGAGCGGCAGCGGCAAGAGCACCCTGTTCAACCTGATCTCCGGCCTGGACACGCCCACTTCGGGCGAGATCCTCGTCGACGGCGCCCCCGCGTCCGTGGCCTCCGGCAAGGTCGCCTACATGCCACAGAAGGACCTGCTGTTCCCCTGGCGCACGGTGCTCGACAACACCGCGCTCGGCCTTGAGGCCCAGGGCGTACGGAAGAAGGAGGCGCGGCGCCGGGCGGGCGAGCTCTTCGAGGCCTTCGGGCTCGACGGCTTCCAGTCCTCCTACCCCTTCCAGCTCAGCGGCGGCATGCGGCAGCGCGCGGCCCTCCTGCGCACGGTCGTCCTGGAGCGGCCCGTGCTGCTGCTCGACGAGCCGTTCGGCGCGCTCGACTCGCTCACCCGCACCGAGATGCAGCTGTGGCTCGCCGACATGTGGCAGCGCTACCGCTGGACCATCGTCCTGGTCACCCACGACATCCGCGAGGCCGTCCTGCTCGCCGACACCGTGCACGTGCTCTCACCCCGCCCGGCTACTGTCGTGGAGCGTGTCGAGGTACCGCGCTCGGGCCCGCGCGGCCTGGAGGCCCTGACCGAACCGGAGTTCGCGGCGACCGAGCGACGCCTGTTCGACGCGCTGAGCGGCAGGGCGAAAGAACCTGGCAGGACCGACGTGGCGGAGAAGGCGGACGAGGTGGTCACCCGATGAACAGGCTGCTGGCCCACGGCATGGGCACCGACCCCGTCGCCCCCGACTGGCCGCCCCTCACCGACGCCGAGGTCGAGGCCGTCGTCGGCCCCGCGCGGGTGCTGTGGCGCAGCCCGCGCCCACTGTCCGCCGCCGCCCTCGTCGAGCAGGACGGTCGGCGCCTCTTCGTGAAACGCCACCACAGCGTCGTACGCACCCTCGAAGGTCTGGCCGAGGAACACGCCTTCCTGCGGTACCTGCGCGGACGCGGCGCACCGGTCGTCGAGGTGCTGGGTGCCCAGGCACGGGGGGAGTGGGTGTACGAGGTCCACTCGGCCGGCACCGGGACGGACCTGTACCGCGACGCGCTGTCCTGGTCGCCCTTCGTCTCCGTGCGCCATGCCCGTGCCGCCGGCACCGCGCTCGCCCAACTGCACCTGGCTGCCGAGGGGTTCGACGCCCCGCGCCGACGCCCACGGCACCTGGTCTCCTCCTTCAGCGTGTTCGCGGCGGTCGACCCGGAGGCGGCCCTGGAGGCGTACGCCGCCGGACGCCCCGCAGTCGCCGCGGCGTTGGCGCGCCGGCCCTGGCGCAAGGACCTGCGCGAGGTCCATCTCCCGTTCTACGAGCGCCTGTTGCCGTACCTGAGCCGCCTCACCCCGCTGTGGACCCACAACGACTGGCACGCCTCGAACCTGCTGTGGGACACGGCGTCCGGCGAGGTGTCCACCGTCCTCGACTTCGGCCTCAGCGATCGCACGACCGCCGTCCACGACCTGGCCACCGCCATCGAGCGCAACACCGTGCAGTGGCTGGACCCGGCCCGCCCGATCCGCTTCGAGGACGTGGACGCACTCCTCGACGGCTACACCTCGGTACGCCCGCTCAGCGCCGTCGAGTCGGCCGCCCTGCCCGAACTGCTGCCGCTCGTACACGCCGAGTTCGCGCTCTCCGAGATGGGCTACTTCCACGGCGTCACCCGGTCCGCGCAGAACACGGCACTGGCGTACGAGTACTTCGTGGGGCATACGCGGTGGTTCGCCGGGGAGGACGGGGCGCGTCTGTTGAAACAGGTGCGCACCGCAACCATCGATTGAGGAACCCCCGCGGCGAGCAATTTGGTCCGCGGGAGCGGCGCCGGTGTAGGCGCAATATGGGCGACGACCCGTCGACGGGGGAAGTTCGACGGGTCGCCTCGGTGCCGCAGTGGCTTGGTGGACCTTGGGTCCTTAGTGCACGGAGTGCTCGTCCAACGGGAACGTTCCGCCGATGACGTCATCGGCGAACGCCTTCACCGCGTTGCCCATGACCTCGCGCAGGTTGGCGTACTGCTTGACGAACTTCGGCATCTTGCCGCCGGTCAGGCCGAGCATGTCGGTCCACACGAGGACCTGCGCGTCCGTGTCGGGGCCCGCGCCGATGCCGACCGTCGGGATGTGCAGGGTGCGGGTGACCTCCGCGGCCAGCTCCGCCGGGACCAGTTCGAGGACGACGGCGAACGCGCCCGCGTCCTGGACCGCCTTGGCGTCGCGCAGCAGCTGCTGGGCGGCTTCCTCGCCGCGGCCCTGTACCCGGTAGCCCATGGAGTTCACGGACTGCGGGGTCAGGCCGATGTGCGCCATGACCGGGATCCCCGACTCCACAAGGAGCTCGATCTGGCGGTGCGAGCGCTCGCCGCCCTCCAGCTTCACCGCGCCGACCCCGGCCTCCTTGACGAGGCGGGTGGCCGAGCGGAGTGCCTGGACCGGGCCTTCCTGGTAGGACCCGAAGGGCAGGTCGGCCACGATCAGGGCGCGCGAGGTGCCTCGTACGACCGAGGCCGACAGCATGGTCATCTCGTCCATGGTGACGGGCACGGTGGTCTCGTATCCCAGGTGGACGTTGCCGGCCGAGTCGCCGACGAGCATGACCGGGATGCCGGCCTCGTCGAAGACGGACGCGGTCATCGCGTCGTACGCGGTGAGCATGGGCCACTTCTCACCGCGCTCCTTGGCGGCGGTGATGTCACGCACCGTGATGCGGCGGGTGCTCTTGCCCCCGTACAGCGCCTTGCTGCTGTCGGTGGACGGGCGGACACCCTCCGCAGGCTGCTTCGCGGCAGCCGGAATCTGCGTCATCGCAACGGCTCCTTCTGTCATCTCGAGGCGCCCTGACGGCGTCCCCGGATCACCTCCATGGTGGCACCTCGTGCCAACCGCGGCTAGACCGGGCCCGGAGACTCACTCGCAGACCCCTCGCGGGGCCCCCTCCCTGCGACCTAGGTCCCTTCGTAAGGTCTCCGTAAAGCATTTCCGATACGAGACGGTGTCGTATCGAATATCGCTAGGCTTGTCGCCATGACAACTTCCGCTCCCGCTTCCGAACGACACGTGCCCGAGGCGGTGCACAGGCGTCGCTGGGCCATCCTCGGCGTGCTCATGTTGAGCCTGCTGATCGTGGTGCTCGACAACTCGATCCTGAACGTCGCGATCAAGACGATCTCGACGCCCGCGCCCGTCGGTCTTGGCGCCACCCAGAGCGAGCTGGAGTGGGCCATCAACGCCTACACGCTCGTCTTCGCGGGACTGCTCTTCACCGCGGGCCTCCTCGGCGACCGGCTCGGCCGCAAGAAGGTGCTGCTCGCCGGTCTCGTCCTGTTCGGCATAGGTTCGGCGCTGGCCGCGGAGTCCGGCTCACCGGTCCAGCTCATCGTGTTCCGCGCGGTGATGGGCTTCGGCGCGGCCTTCGTGATGCCCGCCACCCTCTCCGTCCTGATGAACGTCTTCGAGCGCGACGAGCAGCCCAAGGCCATCGGCATCTGGGCCGGCGGCGTCGGCCTCGCCATCGCGATCGGCCCGATCACCGGCGGCGTACTCCTGGACCACTTCTGGTGGGGCTCGGTCTTCCTGGTCAACGTGCCGATCGTGATCCTCGCGGTCGTCCTGATGGTGTGGCTGGTCCCCGACTCCCGCGACCCGAACCCCGGCCGCGTCGACGCGATCGGCGTGGTCCTGTCCGTCGTCGGTCTCGTCCTGCTCGTCTACGGCATCATCAAGGGCGGCCAGCTGGCCGACTTCACCGACCCGACGGTCCTGGTGACCATCGCTGCCGGAATTGCGGTGCTCGTCGGCTTCGTCGTCTTCGAGAAGCGCAGCGACCACCCGTCCATCGACGTCACCTACTTCAAGAACAAGGTCTTCTCGGCCGCGATGTCCGCCATCGCGCTCGTCTTCTTCGCGCTGATGGGCGTGACCTTCTTCTCGGTCTTCTACACGCAGAGCGTGCGGGGCTACTCGCCGCTCCAGACCGGCCTGTTGATGCTGCCGCTCGCCGTCGCCCAGCTCATCTTCGCGCCGCGCGCCCGCCTCGTCGTCGACCGCTTCGGCAACAAGGCCACCTGCACGGCGGGACTGCTGATGATCGCCGCGATGCTTGCCGCGTTCGCCACGCTTGAGGCGGACACGCCGATCTGGATCCTGGAAGTCATCTTCTTCTTCATGGGCACCGGCATGGCGCACATCATGACCCCGACCAGCGTCGTGATCATGCAGGCTCTGCCGCGTGAGAAGGCGGGCTCCGCGTCCGCCCTCAGCAACACCTTCCGCCAGGTCGGCGGCGCCCTCGGTATCGCCGTCCTCGGCTCCGTGCTCTCCGCGGCCTACCGCAGCGGCATCGAGGACAAGCTCTCCCTGGTCCCGGCAGGCCTGCGCCACACCGCGGGCGAGTCCATCGAGGCCACGCTCGGCGTCGCCGCCCGGCTCGGCCCCGAGGGCAAGGCCCTCATCACCCCCGCCAACGACGCCTTCCTGCACGCCATGCACGTCACCGCGCTGTGCGGCGCGGGCGTCGCCGTCATCGGCGCGGTGATCGTGTTCCTGTTCCTGCCGGGCCGCACTCCGGCACCTCAGGAGGACAAGGAGGAGCAGGAGCTGGTGAACGCGGGGTCGTAACCACGGGCAACACACGGGGAGACCAGGGAGAATCACCCCCACAACCGAGGAACGGACGGAGTTCGAAATGAGCCTCGCTGAAAGCCAGGACAGGCAAGAGGGCTCCCCAAGGGGGCGCCCCCGCAGCGAGGCCGTGGAACGCTCCATCATCGAGGGTGTGATGAAGCTCCTGGAGGAGGGCGTACCGCTCGGGGAGGTCTCCATCGAGCGCGTCGCCCGCACCGCGGGTGTCGGCAAGGCGACCATCTACCGCCGCTGGAGCGGCAAGGAGGCACTCTTCGTCGACGTCCTGCGCTCCGCCGAGCCGCAGGATCTGGAGCTCCCGGGCACCTCGATGCGCGAGGACCTGATCGTCATCCTGGAGCAGTTGCGTCAGCGCGGCCTGGTCACCCGGTCGTCGGTGATCCTGCACAACGTCTACGCGCAGATGAAGAGCAGCCCCAAGGTCTGGGACGCGTACCACGCGACCGTCGTCGAACCGCGCCGCCTGATCGCTTTCGAAGTCCTGCGCCGCGGACAGCGGAACGGCGAACTCCGCGAAGACATCGACATCGAACTGCTCAACGACATGTTCGTCGGCCCCATGCTCGTACGCGCGCTCCTGCGCCCCCAGGCCGAACTCCCCGAAGACCTCGCGGAACGGATCGTGGACGCGGTACTGGAGGGACTGCGCCCCGCCAAGTCGTAGTTGACTCGGCCACTCACCCGGCGGTTCAGCTGATTTCTGACGGGGTGTATGTGCGCGTTTTGTCACAGGGGACGCGTTCCACCTCCGTATTCGGAACTCCGGACGCGAGGTTGCGCGTCCTCGTGCCCGTACGGCCGTCATGGGACGGCGGGAAGGACACGGTTCATCCCCTAGGGTCGTAACCGCGGGGCAGACGGTGTGCACGGCAAGTTGTGAGGCGACGGTATGGCGCAGGCGTATATGACGGAGACGGGCAGCGGCGGCCAGGGGCCGGACCGCAGAGGGTCCCGGCTTCGGCGTCTGCTCGACGGCTGGCGCGGCGACCGCGGCATCTGGCGCCGGGGTCTGATTCTCGCCGCGCTCGCGGTGATCCTCGCGCTGGTGATGCTGCTGCACTCGCGCATCCCGAACGTGATCGGCAACCTCGGCAGTCTCACCGAGACGTTCCTGCCCTGGTTCGGCCTCGCCGTGCCGGTGCTGCTGGTCCTCGCCTTCGTACGGAAGTCGGTGACCGCCCTGATCGCCGTGCTGCTGCCCGCGATCGTCTGGCTGAACCTCTTCGGCGGACTCCTCACCGACAAGCACGGTGGCGCCGGGAACCTGACCGTCGCCACGCACAACGTCAACGCGGACAATCCGGACCCGTCGGGCACCGCCGGTGACGTGGCCGCGTCCGGCGCCGACGTCGTGGCCCTCGAAGAGCTGACGGCCACCGCGGTCCCGACGTACGAGAAGGCGCTCGCGTCGACGTACAAGTACCACTCGGTGCAGGGCACCGTCGGCCTGTGGAGCAAGTACCCGGTGTCCGACTCCCTGCCCGTGGACATCAAGCTGGGCTGGACGCGCGCGATGCGGGCCACGGTGACGACGCCGGAGGGCCCGATCGCCGTGTACGTCGCCCACCTGCCCTCGGTACGGGTGAAGCTGGAGGCCGGGTTCACGGCCCGCCAGCGCGACAAGAGCGCCGACGCGCTGGGCGAGGCGATCGCCGACGACCCGATCAAGCAGGTCGTCCTGCTCGGCGACCTCAACGGCACGATGAACGACCGCGCGCTCAACGCCGTCACCGCGCAGATGCGCTCCACACAGGGCGCGGCGGGCAGCGGCTTCGGCTTCAGCTGGCCCGCGGCGTTCCCGATGGCCCGGATCGACCAGATCATGGTCAAGGGGATCGAGCCGGTGACCTCGTGGACCCTGCCGAGGACCGCCAGCGATCACCTTCCGATCGCCGCCCGCGTGAAGATCTCCGCAACCGGGTCTTAACCTCTTGGAATACTGAGCCTGAGAGGCTTTGTTCCTCAAGTGAACTTACGCGTCCCGTGCACGCCGGTGTGCACGGGCGCAGCCCCGCGCGCACGTACGTCCCCACGCACCTCCGCGCGCCCTCCGCTCCCCTGAAAGGCCTCTCATGCCCCTGGCCCTGCTCGCCCTAGCCGTGGGCGCCTTCGGCATCGGTACCACCGAGTTCGTGATGATGGGCCTGCTGCCCGAAGTCGCGGACGACCTGCACATATCGATTCCCGTCGCCGGTCACCTGGTCTCCGCGTACGCCCTCGGTGTCGTCATCGGCGCCCCGCTCCTGGCCGCGGCCACGGCACGGATGTCCCGCCGCAAGGTCCTGATAGCCCTCATGCTCCTCTTCGTCGCGGGCAACGCGTTCTCCGCCTTCGCCCCCGACTACCACTGGCTGCTGGCCGCCCGCTTCCTCAGCGGCCTGCCGCACGGCGCCTTCTTCGGCGTGGGCGCCGTCGTCGCCACCGGCCTGGTGACCCCCGAGCGCAAGGCGCGCTCCGTCTCCCTGATGTTCCTGGGCCTGACGGTCGCGAACATCGTGGGTGTCCCGGTGGCCACGCTCATGGGCCAGCACATGGGCTGGCGCTCCACCTTCCTCGGCGTCAGCGTGATCGGCCTGCTGGCCGTGGTGTCCCTGGCGCTCCTCGTCCCCCACGACGGCACCAGCGCGCCCGCCGCGGGCCTGCGCGGCGAACTGGCCGCCCTGCGCTCGCTCCCGGTCTGGCTGGCCCTCGGCACGACGGTCGCCGGCTTCGGCGCGCTGTTCGCCGCGTACAGCTACATCACGCCGATGCTGACGGACGCCGCCGGGTACGCCGACTCCAGCGTGACCCTGCTGCTTGCGCTGTTCGGTGTCGGCGCCACGGCGGGCAACCTGCTGGGCGGGCGTCTGGCGGACCGGTCGATGCGGGGCACGCTCTTCGGCGGCCTCGTCTCGCTCGCGGTGGTCCTGGCGCTGTTCCCGGTACTGATGGGGACGGCGTGGAGCGCCGCGCTCGCGGTGGTCCTGCTCGGTACGGCGTCGTTCGTGACCAGTTCGCCGCTGCTGCTGATGGTGATGGAGAAGGCGTCGTCGGCCCCGTCGTTGGCGTCTTCGGCGAACCAGGCGGCGTTCAACTTGGCGAACGCGGGTGGGGCCTGGGTAGGAGGCCTTGCGCTGGCAGCGGGCTTCGGGGTGACGTCCCCGGCGGTCGTGGGCGCGGGGCTGGCCGTGCTGGGGCTGGGTGTTGCGGGGGTCGCGTATGCGGTGGACCGGCGCCGGCGGGTGGTGCCGGGGCGGGAACGCGTGGTCGCCTCCCACGTGCCGGAGCTGTCGGAGTCGGTGCACCACTGAGTCTCGCCCCGCCGCCCCTGCCCGTCCCATCTCTGGGGTCTGCCGCCCCAGACCCCCGCTTTGGCCCTGAAGGGGCCTCGTCCTCAAACGCCGGACGGGCTGAAAGATCGAGCCCCCGGCCGGCGAAGACTCAGCCCCTCCGGCGTTTGAGGAGCGGGGGTCCGGGGGCCGGCCCCCGAAAACGGGGGTCGAAGGGGGCAGCGCCCCCTAGGGACGGGACGGGTAGGGGCGGCGGGGGCGAAAACGGCCTAGTCGAAGCGGGCCAGGTCACGCAGCCAGACCGTCGCCGAGCTGTCCGACGGCGCCCGCCAGTCGCCCCGCGGCGACAGCGAACCGCCCGCCGAGACCTTCGGCCCGTTCGGCATGGCCGAGCGCTTGAACTGCGCGAACGCGAAGAAGCGACGGCAGAACACCTCCAGCCACTGCCGGATCTCCGGCAGGTCGTACGCCACCCGCTTGGCCTCGGGGAAGCCCGGCGGCCAGGCACCGGCGTCCGCGTCGTGCCAGCCGTGCCAGGCCAGGAAGGCGATCTTCGACGGCCGGAAGCCGTAGCGCAGCACGTGGAACAGGGTGAAGTCGTGCAGCGCGTACGGGCCGATCTTGGACTCGGTGGACTGCATCTCCTCGCCCGGTACGAGTTCCGGGCTGATCTCGGTGTCGAGGATCGCGGCGAGGATCTTGCCGGCCTCCTCGCCGAACTCGCCGGTGCCGATGACCCAGCGGATCAGATGCTGGATCAGCGTCTTCGGCACGCCCGAGTTGACGTTGTAGTGGCTCATCTGGTCGCCCACGCCATAGGTGGACCAGCCGAGCGCCAGCTCGGAGAGGTCACCGGTCCCGAGCACGATGCCGCCGCGCTGGTTGGCGAGCCGGAACAGGTAGTCGGTGCGCAGTCCGGCCTGGACGTTCTCGAAGGTGACGTCGTACACCGGCTCGCCGGAGCCGAACGGGTGACCCATCTCCTTCAGCATCAGCCGGGCGGTCGACGTGATGTCCAGCTCGGCCGCGGTGACGCCGAGGGCGGCCATCAGCTTGTGCGCGTTGCCCTTGGTGTGGTCGCTGGTCGCGAAGCCGGGCATCGTGAAGGCCAGGATGTCGCTGCGCGGACGGCCCGCGCGGTCCATCGCGCGAGCGGCGACGATCAGCGCGTGCGTGGAGTCGAGCCCGCCGGACACCCCGATGACCACCTTCGCGCCACCGATCGACGCGAGCCGCTGCTGCAACCCCGCGACCTGGATGTTGTATGCCTCGTAACAGTCCAGGGCCAGCCGGTCGGGATCCGCGGGCACGAACGGGAAGCGCTCGATACGCCGCCGCAGGCCCAGGTCCCCGGTGGGCGGGTCGAGTGGGAACGACACGGTCCGGAAGTCGGCCGTACGGGAGGCGTGTGTACGGCGGTTGTCGTCGAAGGTGCCCATCCGCTGCCGCTCCTGCCGCAGCAGGTCGAGATCGATGTCGGCGACGGCGAACTGGTCGTCGAGCGGGAAGCGCTCGGACTCGGCCAGCAGCACCCCGTTCTCGTAGATCAGGGTCTGGCCGTCCCAGGACAGGTCGGTGGTCGACTCGCCGAGGCCCGCCGCCGCGTAGACGTACGCGGCGAGGCAGCGCGATGACGCCGAGCGGCACAGCAGTTTGCGGTCCTCGGCCCGGCCGACGGTGATCGGGCTACCGGAGAGGTTGGCGAGGACGGTCGCGCCCGCCAGGGCCGCCTCGGCGCTCGGCGGCACCGGCACCCACATGTCCTCGCAGATCTCCGTGTGCAGCACCAGACCGGGGACGTCGTCCGCCGCGAACAGCAGGTCCACGCCGAACGGCACCGATTCCCCGCCGACCAGGATCGTGCCGCCGCGCTCGTCGTCGCCGGCGGCGATCTGCCGACGTTCGTAGAACTCCCGGTAGTTCGGCGGGTACGACTTGGGCACGACGCCGAGGACGCGGCCGCGATGCACGACCACCGCGCAGTTGTAGACCCGGTTGCGGTGGCGCAGCGGGGCACCGACGAGCAGGACCGGCAGCAGCTGGGCCGACCCCGCCACCACGGTCTGGAGCGCCTCCTCGACCTGGTCGAGCAGCGCGTCCTGGAGCAGCAGATCCTCGATGGAGTAGCCGCACAGCACCATCTCCGGGAAGACGGCGACGGCCACGCCCTCCGCGGCGCACCTGCGTGCGTGGCGCAGCACCGCCTCGGCGTTGGCGTGCGGGTCCGTGATGACGGTGTGGCCCGTGCAGGCGGCGACGCGTGCGAAGCCGTGCTGGTAGAGCGACCGGAAGTTCAGTGGAGGCACGAGGGTCAGTGTAATCGTCAGAGCGACGCGATGGGGTGGGGGGCGCCCGGCGACACCTCGCGCCCCCTGTACGTACGCCCGCCCCTTGGACGTACGCCCGCCCCTTGGACGTACGCCCGGCCCTTGGACGTACGCCCGGCCCTTGGACGTACGCCCGCCCCCGACGAGACCTCCGTCGGGGGCGGGCGCGGGGAACTACCGTGTGGACCTCAGTGGCGCCGGAACGACTGGATGTAGCCGCTCGCGGGCGTGCCCACCCCTGTGACGTCGTCGTAACCGCGTACGGCCTTCAGCGAGCTGTCCTTGCCGAGGCTGCGTACGGAGGTGAGGAGACCGTCCGTCGCGTCGTAGCCGTTGACGAAGTCGACGCGCGCCACGGCGAGCCCGGACCCCGTGGGGTTGTCCGTGACGTCGTGGTACGCCTTCGAGCCGTACTTGGCGTAGATCACCGGGTTGGCGAAGCCGATCGCCTTGCCGCCGCGCGTCTGCTGGGCCAGCGCCTGGACGGCCGCGATCACCGGCGCGGCGAGCGAGGTGCCGCCGATCCGGTACTCGCTGTACGCCTGCGTCCCGTCCGGCAGGGTCTGCGTCTGGCCGACCTTGAAACCGGTGTTGGGGTCGGCGACGGCCGAGATGTCCGGGACGACGCGGTTGCCCGCGGTGCTGTTGGCCTTGGCCAGCGAGGCCGGGACAACACCCTTCTGGTAGTAGGGCTCCGCCACCGTCTTGCTGGTGCCGCCGCCCGCGCCCGAGGTGAACGCGCCGGGGAAGTCCGTCCAGCTCGTGCCGTCCGTGGACAGCGCGGCCTTCTCGGTGCCCCAGCCGGTCTCGAACTGGTACTTGTCGCCCTTGCCGACCGCCAGCGAGGTACCGCCGACCGCCGTCACCCAAGCCGAGTTGGCCGGGGTGTCGACCTGCTTCGTACCGGTGTTGGCGACCTCGTCGCCGTTGTCGCCGGAGGAGAAGTAGAAGCCGATGCCCTCGACCGCGCCGAGCTGGAAGGTCTGGTCGTAGGCGGCCGCGATGTCGGTCGTCTCGTTGGCCTCGATGTCGCCCCAGGAGTTGGAGACGATGTCGGCGAGGTGCCCGTCGACGATCTTGTTGAGCGAGTCGAGCAGATCGTCGTCGTAGCAGGAGGCGGCGCCGACGTAGCTGATGCTCGCGCCGGGCGCGACCGCGTGCACGGCCTCGACGTCGAGGGTCTCCTCGCCGTACCAGCCCGCGGCGCCGCACTCCTCGGTCTTCGTGTAGTCGCTGGGCAGCACCTGGCGCAGCTGACCGCCGCTGTACTTCGCGTCGCCGTGCTTCTTGGCGTAGGTGGCCGCGTCGTACGCGATGGTCGGCGAGGCGTACGCGTCGGTGATGGCGACCCGCACCCCCTTGCCGGTGCTCGTGCCCGCCCCGTAGGCGGCGCGCAACTGCTTGCCGGTGTAGCCCTGGACGGCGTACGGGATCTTCGTGCCGTACGCGTCCGGCAGCGTGCTCGCGGTGTTCGAGCCGTAGTACGAGGAGAACGGCCCGGAGTTCTTGAACACGGAGTCCGGGGGCGGCAGCGTGTCGCTGTGCGTCGCCTTGTGCGGGGCGGTGTCCAGGCCGGTGACGGTCAGGACGGCGCCGTTCAGGGCGGCAGGCGCGGAGGCCGTCTTCGACGGCGCGCGGTAGGTCTTGGTGCCCTTGGCGTAGTTGTGCAGCTGGGTGTCGAACGCCTTCTCGGCGGCGGTGACGTCACCCGTCACGGAGATGTAGTGCTCCGTGGAGCCGGTGACCTTCAGGCCCGCCGACTTCAGCCACGAAGTCACCGCGGCGACCTGCGCCTTGGTGGCGCCGAAGCGATTCTGCACCTGCGTGGCGGTGAGGTACTTCCCGTAGGAGACCGACTCCGGGTCGGACACTGCCTTGGCGTACGCGGCCAGACCTGAGGCGTCCTGGCCGGCGAGGTAGACCCGGGCGGAGACCTGGGAACTGTCGGCGGTGGCGCCCTTGTCCGCCTTGGCCGTCGCCCAGGTGGGCTTCGTGCCCGCGAGGGTGTCCCGGCTCGGGCCGTCCGCGGCCTGGGCCGCGGGTATGCCGAGCGCCAGCGCGCCGGCGAGCAGCGGCAGTGTCGCTGCCATGCTCACTCCGGCGCGCAACGCTGCGCGGTTGGATCTCATGTAACCCCCTGCGATGCGGTTCGTCGCATGTAGTGGTCGGTCGGTGATCCGTGAACTCCTCGTGCCAGATGGGTGCACAGGGAATGGATCACGCAGGGGTCACTCTTGCGATGAACCGTCCATGCCAGGGGAATGGGCGGACAATGGGTGAGCCAAGAAGAGCCCAAGGAACCGTATCCGCAGGGGATTTGGGAGTTACGCGCGCCTTGTGCTCATGAACGCGCCTTCGCCCCCCGCGCCTTCAGCAGATCCGCCATCAGGTCGATCTCCGACTGCTGCGCCTGGACCATGCCCGTCGCGAGCTTGCGCTCCACGTCGACCTCGCACTTCGCCACGCAGCCCTCGGCCATGTGGATCCCGCCCTCGTGGTGCTCGGTCATCAGCTGGAGGTAGAGGACCTCGGCCGGCCTGCCGCTCAGCGTGTTCAGCTTCTTCAGCTCGGTGTTGGTCGCCATGCCCGGCATCAGCGCACCGTCCTCGCCGGAGGCCATACCGCCCATGCCCATCCACGTCATGGGCCCGTCCGACGACACCTTCGGCAGGCCCCACAGATCGAGCCAGCCCAGCAGCATGCCCCGCTGATTGGCCTGCGTCTGCGCGATGTCGTAGGCGAGACGCCGTACCTCCACGTCCTTGGTGCGGTCCCGCAAGATGTACGACATCTCGACGGCCTGCTGATGATGGACCGACATGTCCCGGGCGAACCCCGCGTCCGCGGAATCGGCGGCGGGAATCTCCACCGCCGAGTCGTCACCGGAGCCGTCGGCGACGGCGTACGTGATCGCCCCCGCCGCGACGAGCACCGCCGCCGCGGCCCCCGAGATCCACCCGATCTGCTTCATCCGTACGACCCGGTTCCTTCGGCTCACTTGGACAGCCCGCCGGTGCAGGCGGCACCCGGCTCCGGCGTCTGGTCGCCCTGCACGAACGACTCGAAGAACTTGTCGACGTTCGCGTCGGTCGCGCTCGTCACCGTGCGCTGCTTCCCCCACGCGCTGAGCATGATCGGGTCCTTCTGGTCCTCGACGGGGCTCATCAGCGTGTACGGGGTCTTCTTGACCTTCTCCGCGAGCGCCTTCACGTCGGCGTCCGCGGCCTTGCTGTTGTACGTCACCCAGACCGCGCCGTGCTCCAGCGAGTGCACGGCGTTCATGTTGTTGATCGCCTTGGTGTAGACGTCGCCGTTGCAGTTCATCCACACCTGGTTGTGGTCACCGCCGACCGGGGGCTCCATCGGGTAGTCCACGGTCTTGGTGACATGCGTCTGGGAGAGCTTCGCGCTCCACGTCTTCACACCGTCCGAGCCCGTGACGAAGCGCCCGGGGGCCCCTTTCGAGTCGCTCGCCGTGTCGTCCTTGCCGGACTGCGACCGGACGAGTGCGAAACCGCCCGCACCGAGCGCCACGATGATGACCACGCCGGTGGTGATCGTGAGCAGCCGGTTGCGACGCTCGCGGGACTGCTCGGCGCGACGCATCTCCGCTATGCGCGCCTTTCGCGAGGCGTTTCTGGTGGTCTTCGGGGAACCCATGGTGAGTCCTTATACGTCGAGGGACGGCCGGGACGGTTGATCGTACTGGGAGGGGGGTCACCCATTACAGATGCGCCCCCGAGCAGGCAAGATGGGCAGAGGGGCAGGATCAGGGCGGCCCAGGAGCGGACTCGGAGTGGACCTGCATCAGGACCCACAGCGGGATCCGCATCGGGCCCCACAGCGGGACCCGCATCAGGCCCCACAGCAGGACTCGGAGCAGGGCCCGGCAGCAGAATCAGAGCAGGACACCTGGCGTATGCGAGGCGTTAAGGCGCCGGTAGGCCGGGCGATCAAGGTCCGCAACGCGCATGAAATGGTGTTGTGGTGGGATGCTCAGGAGCCCCGACCGTCCCCGAGGCGTGGGAGCAGGCGGCCTGACCAGCAACGATGGGTGGAAGCGGAAGATGGACAAGCAGCAGGAGTTCGTGCTCCGGACATTGGAGGAGCGTGACATCCGGTTCGTACGCCTGTGGTTCACGGACGTACTCGGCTTCCTCAAGTCGGTGGCCGTGGCCCCGGCGGAGCTGGAACAGGCCTTCGACGAGGGCATCGGCTTCGACGGCTCCGCGATCGAGGGCTTCGCCCGTGTATACGAGTCCGACATGATCGCCAAGCCGGACCCCTCGACCTTCCAGGTCCTGCCGTGGCGCGCGGAGGCCCCGGGCACGGCCCGGATGTTCTGCGACATCCTGATGCCCGACGGCTCCCCGTCCTTCGCGGACCCGCGCTACGTCCTCAAGCGCACCCTCACCAAGACCTCCGACCTGGGTTTCACCTTCTACACCCACCCGGAGATCGAGTTCTTCCTGCTGAAGGACCGCCCGCTGGACGGTACGCGGCCCACCCCCGCGGACAACTCCGGCTACTTCGACCACACCCCGCAGAACGTCGGCATGGACTTCCGCCGCCAGGCGATCACCATGCTGGAGTCGATGGGCATCTCCGTCGAGTTCTCCCACCACGAAGGCGCGCCCGGCCAGCAGGAGATCGACCTCCGCTACGCCGACGCGCTGTCCACGGCGGACAACATCATGACGTTCCGCCTGGTCATGAAGCAGGTCGCGCTGGAGCAGGGCATCCAGGCCACCTTCATGCCCAAGCCGTTCTCCGAGCACCCCGGCTCGGGCATGCACACGCACCTCTCGCTCTTCGAGGGCGACCGCAACGCCTTCTACGAGTCCGGCTCGGAGTACCAGCTCTCCAAGGTCGGCCGCTCCTTCATCGCGGGCCTGCTGAAGCACGCCGCGGAGATCTCCGCGGTCACCAACCAGTGGGTCAACTCCTACAAGCGCATCTGGGGCGGCTCGGAGCGCACCGCGGGCGCCGGCGGCGAGGCACCCTCGTACATCTGCTGGGGCCACAACAACCGCTCGGCCCTCGTCCGCGTCCCGATGTACAAGCCGGGCAAGACGGGCTCCGCGCGAGTGGAGGTCCGCTCCCTCGACTCGGGCGCGAACCCCTACCTGGCGTACGCGATGCTCCTCGCCGCCGGCCTCAAGGGCATCGAAGAGGGCTACGAGCTCCCGCCGGGCGCCGACGACGACGTCTGGGCCCTCTCCGACGCCGAGCGCCGCGCCATGGGCATCGAGCCCCTGCCCCAGAACCTCGGCGAGGCCCTGACCCTCATGGAACGCAGCGAGCTCGTCGCCGAAACCCTCGGCGAGCACGTCTTCGACTTCTTCCTCCGCAACAAGCGCCAGGAGTGGGAGGAGTACCGCTCCGAGGTGACGGCGTTCGAACTCCGGAAGAACCTGCCGGTGCTGTAGGCGAGGGTCAGCGGGTTTTCCCGCCAGAACGGAACGGCACGTAGGGCCGACGGTCGTGGACCGTCGGCCCTACGGCGTGCTGGTCTCCCCTCCTGGAACGGGGCGGCGGCGCCCTCCTCTCCGGGGTGCGCCGCCGCCCCGCCGCCGCTGACCTGCTGCCCCGGCCGGTGCGCCTGCGGTCAGCTGATGTTCCCGGTGAAGGAGTGTTGCCGATCGATGCCGAGACCGGATGACCCCAGCACCTTGGAGAGGTCCGGCCGCCGCTTGATCGAGAGTTTCCGGTACACGCGGGTGAGGTGTGCTGTCCGGCACGCTGATCCGCGCCGGCGAGGGGGTCATCGCGCTGCTCGCCGGGGCCAACCACGATCCCGCCGTGTTCGGCGCGCCGGAGCGGATCCACCCGGAGCGCGTCGGACCGCGGCATCTGGCCTTCGGCTACGGCCTGCATCTGTGCCTCGGCCACACCCTCGCCCGTGCGGAACTGCGCGCGGTGTTCGAGACGCTGCCCAGGCTCTTTCCGAACATGCGCCTTCCCCCGGACGGGGCGCCTCCCCTGTTCGCCGACGGCGCCTTCGTCTACGGCGTGGAGGGTCTGAACGTCGAATGGTGACACCACACATGGGCGCAGCGCGCTCCGGACCTTCTCGCCCCAGGGGGAACTGATGATGCGCGACCCCGTCAACTTCCGTGATCTGGGCGGAACACCGGTGTTGAAAGGATGCATAGCGCCGCGGGCACTGTTCCGTGGAGCCGGCCTCCATCTGCTCGACGCGGCCCGACTGCGCGAGCTCGGGACCGAGTTCGGCATCCACGGCATCGTCGACCTCCGCTCCGAGCGCGAGGCGGGCATGGACGGGACCGCCCCCGTGTCCGCGGCGCAGACCCTCTACCGGATCCCCCTGGGAACGGCGATCCCGGACCTGAGCCGGATCCCCGTCGACGATCTGCTCCCTGTCACCTACGGGCACTTGCTGGACGAGTGCTCCGCCGATCTGGTCGACGCGCTCAGGACTGTGACACGTGCGCTCGCCGCAGGAGGGGTGCTCATCGCCTGTACTGCGGGAAAGGACCGCACCGGAGTCCTCGTGGCCGCGCTCCTCGGGCTTCTCGGCGCCACCCACGAGGTCATCGTGGCCGACTACCACCGCTCCGACGCCGCGTTCGCGAACATCATGGAGCTCTACGGCAGCAGTCCCAGCGCCGAGGCCGCCATGAACCTGCTGCCGCCCGAGGTCCACCACGCGCCCCCGCACGCCATGGAGAAACTGCTCGACCACGTGTCGAGCACCTGGGGCGGCTGGGACCTGTGGGCCCGGGAGAGCGGGATGACGGACTTCGAGGTGGAGGAACTGCGGTCCGCTCTCGTCCAGATCCCGTAAATCCCCTCCCCATCTCCTGTTCTTGAGTTCTCCCGCTATCGAGTTCTCCCGTTCTCGAAACATCGTGACTCACAGAAAGAGTGCTCTGATATGTCGACTGTGATCCTGCTGGGCTACCGCCAGCCTCTGGCCGAAGCCATCGAGCGCCACGGCGAGGTGCCGTTCTTCGTCGTGGAGAAGGACGTCCCGGGCCTGAAGGAGGGACAGTTCTGCCGGGTCAGCGACCTGGAGGACGTCCAGGAAGTCCTGCGAGCGGTCGCGAGCAGCGACCTGTCGGACGTGAAGGGCGTCGTGACCGGACACGAGCAGGGGGTGTTCAGCGCCGCCGTCCTGCGAGACGAGCTGAGGCTGCCGGGGTGCCGGGACCACGCCCGTGCCTCCGTGTTCCGCGACAAGTACCAGCAGAAGAGCAAGCTCGCCGCCGACATCCCCCGGGCCCGGTGCCGGTACGTCACATCCCGTACCCGGTTCGACGAGCTGTCCCGCGCCCTCGGACTTCCCTTCGTGGTCAAGCCGGCGGCGGGTTTCGGCTCCATCAGGACCTCGGTCGTGCGCAGCGAGGATCAGTTCCACGAGCTGCTCCTCGCGAGCGAGAAGCACCGGTTCCTCGGAACGCTGGCGACCCAGTCCTCGGACGTCGCCTTCGTCGCCGAATCGTTCGTCTCCGGCCGGGAACTGCACGTGGACGGGATCTGGCAGGACGGCGCCTTGCAGTGGGCGGCCCTTGGCCGCTACCGGGAGCCGCTCGTACAGCTCGCCGCGGGACACGTCCTGGTCGACTACATCGCGTCCCCCGAACAGTCCGCGGAGTCGCTCCGGCGTGCGGTCGCGCTGGCGGAGAAGAGCCTCGCGTCCCTCGAAACCCCCGACTGCATCTTCCACATGGAGGCGTTCGAGAACGAGGAGCGGACCGCCTTCAGCGAGTGCGCCATGCGGCTGAGCGGAACGCAGTACCCCGAACTGCTGGAGATGACCTACGGCGTCAACCTCTTCGACGCGGAGGTGAGTATTTCGCTCGGCGAGAAGGCCAACGTGGCACCTCACGAACCCGAGCAGCTGCACGGCTACATCCATCTCCGCCAGGACTCCGGAAGCACACTGCGCAAGGAGGACCTCGAAGAGCTCTTCCCCTTCGTGCAGCTGGAGTATCCGGCCCGGGACGACGCCCCGTGGCGAACCGGCAAGATCGGCCTGGGAGTTGTCGCCCACAGCCGGGAGGACATGCTGGCGAAACTGTTGGAGGACATCGCGAGCTTCAACGAGGAGGCCGTCCCGGTGGGATCGACTTCCGCCTGACGCCGACTCCTGTCCGTGCCCCGAAGCCCTGGTTCCAAGGTCGGTCTCGAAATGGGTCCGTCGGCCGATGCCCGCCCCGACCACCGAGGTGATCATGGGGGTTGTCCGATCGAGCCGAGGAGGAGACATGCGGGTGGAGCAGGTGAACTGGGTCGGGGTTCCGGCCGGGTTGCTGCGTCGGGGGACGCCGGCCGGCGAGGTGGCGGCGGTGGCCCGCCGCTATGCGGACACCGGGGTGCCGGCGGAGTGGTACATGAAGGAAGCCCCGCGCGCGGAGATCCACGTCCCGGCGTTCCGGATCGCCCGTACACCGGTCACGGTCGGCCAGTGGACCCGCTTCGCAGCGGCCACCGGCCGGCCGGTCCCACGGGCGCCGGCGGACCACCCGGTCATCGGGGTCGACTGGGAGGCGGCGACGGCCTACTGCCGGTGGCTCGGGGAACGGCTCGACGGCCTTGAGGTACGGCTGCCCACGGAGGACGAGTGGGAGCGCGCCGCGCGGGGCGACGACGGCCGGGAGTTCCCCTGGGGTGCGGAGTACCGCACCGGCCTGGCCAATCTGGTGGACCTCGGTATCGGCACCACGACGGCAGTTGGTTCGTTCCTCGAGGGCGCCAGCCCCTTCGGGGTGCTGGACATGGCGGGTAACGCCGACGAGTGGACCTCCACCCTCTACGCCCCCTACCCCGGCGCGCCCGCCCAGGTGCCGAACACCGAGGACTGGGCCTTCGACCGGCACATCACCCGAGGCGGCGCGTTCCGCCACGACCGGGACCTGGCCCGGTGCGCCCGCCGGCACGGCGCCTACGAGCCGGATCTCGAAGCGATCGGCGTGGGCTTCCGCCTGGCGGCACCGGCCGCGTAGAACCGGACATGTGCCGGCCTCGCATGCCATGTCGTTGCAGAGGACGTACGGGACGTACGGGACGCCCCGCAGGTCCGCCACAGAACTAGGGGCCGATGGCGCGATGCTCGGGAAACCACCCCCGCGCGTGGTCGACGGCGTCCACGAGACTCACCAGCCGGCACCGGGCCGCCCCCACCGTGCCGGTTCGTACGGCGGATCCCAGGGTCGCGCGCTCGAATTCCGCGCCCAGGGTGGCGAAATCGCTGTCGTCCAAGGCGACATCGTCGTACTCCCACCACTGGCGTCGGCCGGCCAGCCGGACCACGCACCTGTAGGAGCGATGCGGAGGGGAGTCGACTCTGTATTCGCCGAGGTGGAAAGCGGTGCACCGGTTGAAGCCGACGCCGAGCAGCAGGATCTGGGCGCGGAGCTCGTAGAGCCGGGCCAGCGGTGACTTCTCGCCCAGGTGGCAGTCGGGGCGGTGGTCGTCGGTCACCAGCGCGGCGTGGGGGCCGAGGGCGGCGAACGAGGTCTGGGGGTGGGCGCTGCGCAGGGACTCCGGGTGGAGCCGGGTCGTCTCGGCCAGGATGCCCATGCCGGTCGACGGGGTGGTCGCCGGGTCGAACGGCGGCATGCGCTCCCGGAAGGCGGTTCGGGTTTCGTCGCTCAGGCCACGGACACGTTCCCTGTGGGCGGCCGACGTATCGGAGTTGTCCGAGGTGAACGCGGGAACGACCAGGGTGCCGTCGGGGCCGAGCGCGCGGCGTAGCGCGTGCAGCACGGTGGCAGCTCCTCCCTCGACCTTTCCGAGGGAGCGCAGGGAAGCGTGCGCCAGCAGGACGCCGCCCTCACCGATCCCCAGGTCGGCGAGCCGGCGGGTGAGCTGGGGTTCGGTGAGGGCGGCTCCGCCGGAAAGCGGGCTCAAGGCTTCTTGTCCCCCTACGCTGTCGCAAGGCAAGCCGGGGCGCTCGGGCGATGCGGCTTCCAGTGTCGTGTCGCCGTGTTCGTCGACGGTGAACTACTGGCGCTGCGCGGCCAGTTCGCTGAGCAGCTGGTGCAGGGGCCGTGTCGCCCGCTGGCGGTACTCCTGGATCGCCCAGCCGTTGCCGTCCGGGTCCTTGAAGTACATGAACGTGGCGCCGTCCTGCGGTGAGTACGCCTGCGGCTCGCTGACGTCGAGACCGCGCTCCCTCAGCTCCTCGTACGCCGCCTTGGCGTCCTCCACGCAGAGCTGCATCCCGTGGTACGTCCCCGGCTGCGGCGTCCCCGTCGGGATCGGGAGGCCGTCGACGAGAGCGATGGAACACCCGGAACCGGGCGGCGTCAGCTGCACGATCCGTACGCCCTCCATCACCTCTCCGTCGAGGTCGACATGGAAGCCGACCTTGTCCCGGTAGAACTCCTTGGCCCGGTCCACGTCGGTGACCGGCAGCAGGATCACTTCGAGGGTCATGTCCATGGGGCGACTCCTTTGTCGTATGCCGTACGTCGTATGTCGAACGGCGCCATGTACTGGGTCTACTGGATTACTCGAACCGCCAGCGCGTCTGGCTGAACGGCTCTCCCTTACCGAATCCGAAAACGGTGCGGGGCGCCACAGCGAAGACAAGAGCGGGGCCGCCGCCTCCGTCGAACGTCCCGTCCTCCTGTACGTCGAAGTGCCACTCGGCGCCGTACTTCTCCTCCCACGCCTTGGCCAGGCCGCGCAACAGGGCGTCGTCCGACACACGGACCGCCTCGCCCTCGACGACGAGGTCGTAACCCTCGGCCCAGGTGTTGGTGCCCGTGGTGAGGACCACCTCCGGGTTCTCGGCAAGGTTGTGCGCCTTGCGCTCCTGCACACCCGTCGTGCTGTGCTTACTGGGGGATACCCCCAGACCCCCGGCAGCGACCCGTCTGCCAGACGCCGATCAGCGGCGTCACATGCGGCCGCCCGTCCGGCCGTACCGTCGACAGCCAGTACAGCTCGGCCGCGGCCAGCCGCTCCAGGGCCTGCGGCCAGGGGGTCGGCGTCGCTCCGGGGCTGCCGTAGCGCGGGTCCAGCTCGGTCTGCGGTTGCGTTTCGGGCATGGGGGTCCTCCTGGGTCGACATGGTCCCGCTGTAAAGGAGACCTCGCACAGCGGGCGAAGTCATCGGTCCCGGCCGTGGCGCCCGCCCCGGCGCTTCCCACCAGGTCTCCGGTTACGCTCAAGTCCGTATACGACCTTGATCCGACGGGAGGGCCGGGGATGACGGCGCCGGGGCGCAGGAGCAGTACCTTCACTCGGCTGCTGCGGCACGGTTTCACTGATCCGTCGGGCGCCGAGCGGCTTCTGGAGAGTGCTGAGCTGGCGCCCATAAAGGCCGACCCGGTGCTTCTCGACGCGTTGGGGGCCACCGCCGACCCCGATCTGGCGCTGCTCGGGCTCGTACGGCTCGTCGAGGCGCAGGACGGGCAGGCGGCGCGGCGGGAACTGCTTGACACGCTCATCGCGGCGAAGCCGCTGCGGGACAGGCTGCTCGGGGTGCTCGGGGCCTCCGCCGCGCTCGGCGACCATCTCGCCCGGCACCCGCGCGACTGGCAGGAGCTTGTGCGGTACGAGCCGCAGGACCTGCACCCCGGAGTGGAGGAGTTCGAGCGGGGGCTCGCCTCGGCGACGGATCCGGTGTCCCTGAGGGTTTCCTACCGGCGCTGCCTGCTGTCCATCGCCGCCCGTGACGTGTGCGGCACCACCGATCTCGCACAGACCGCCGCCGAGCTCGCCGACCTCGCGACGGCGACCTTGCGTGCCGCGCTCGCCATCGCGCAGGCCGACGCGCCCGACGACGCCGCGCTGTGCCGGCTCGCCGTCGTCGCGATGGGCAAGTGCGGTGGCCACGAGCTCAATTACGTGTCCGACGTCGATGTGATCTTTGTGGGCGAGGCGGTGGAGGGGGCTGATGAGCGTAAGGCGATTCAGGCTGCCAGTCGGCTTGCCTCGCATCTGATGCGGATCTGTTCCGAGACCACTGTCGAGGGCAGTATCTGGCCCGTCGACGCGAACCTGCGGCCCGAGGGCAGGAACGGGCCGCTCGTGCGGACCCTCAGCAGCCACCTCGCGTACTACCAGCGGTGGGCCAAGACCTGGGAGTTCCAGGCGCTCCTCAAGGCGCGACCGGTGGCCGGGGACCTCAAGCTCGGCGAGGAGTACGTCGCCACGCTCGCGCCCCTCGTCTGGCACGCCGCCGAGCGCGCGAACTTCGTCCCCGACGTGCAGAGGATGCGGCGCCGGGTGGTGGAGAACATCCCCGTCGCCGAGGTCGACCGCGAGCTGAAACTCGGGCCCGGGGGGTTGCGGGATGTCGAATTCGCCGTGCAGATGCTGCAGTTGGTGCACGGGCGGGCCGATACGTCACTGAGGAGTGGGACCACCCTTGACGCGCTGAAGGCGCTCGCGGCCGGCGGGTATGTGGGCCGTGCGGATGCCGTGCAGCTCGACGAGGCGTACCGATTTCTGCGGTCGATGGAGCACCGCATTCAGCTCTATCGGCTGCGGCGGACCCATCTGGTGCCCGAGGAGGACACCGATCTGCGGCGCATCGGCCGGTCGCTCGGCCTGCGCGCCGATCCGGTCGCCGAGCTGAACCGCGAGTGGAAGCGGCACGCCGCCGTCGTACGGCGACTGCACGAGAAGCTCTTCTACCGGCCACTGCTCGATGCCGTCGCCCAACTCGCGCCGGGGGAGACGCGGTTGAGTGCCGGTGCGGCCCGCGAGCGGCTTGTCGCGCTCGGGTACGCCGATCCGGCCGCGGCGCTGCGGCACCTGGAGGCGCTGGCTTCCGGGGTCTCGAGGAAGGCCGCGATTCAGCGGACGCTGTTGCCCGTGCTGTTGGGGTGGTTCGCGGATTCCGCCGATCCCGACGCGGGGCTGCTCAACTTCCGCAAGGTGTCCGACGCGTTGGGCAAGACCCCTTGGTATCTGCGGCTGTTGAGGGACGAGGGCGCCGCTGCCGAGAACCTGGCGCGGGTGCTGTCCGCCGGGCGACTCGCCCCCGACCTGTTGCTGCGCGCCCCGGAGGCGGTCGCGCTGCTCGGCGACGGGGACGGGGGGAGGGGCGGGCTCGAACCGCGGCCCCGTGCCCATCTGGAGCAGGAGATCCTCGCGGCCGTGGGGCGGGCCGGCGGAGGCGAGCAGGCCGTCACGGCGGCGCGTGGAGTGCGCCGGCGTGAGCTGTTCCGTACGGCGGCGATGGACATCGTCGCCTCCTACGGCACCGAGGAGCACCCGGCCGTCGCCGACCAGGGCGCGCTGGTGGATCGCGTCGGCGGGGCCGTGTCCGATCTGACGGCGGCGACCCTTGCGGGGACGCTGCGGGCCGTCGTGCGGGCCGGGTGGGGGGAGACCCTGCCGACTCGGTTCGCGGTCATCGGCATGGGGCGGTTCGGGGGGCATGAGCTGGGCTACGGGTCCGATGCCGATGTGCTGTTCGTGCATGAGCCCCGGGACGGTGTCGATGAGCACGAGGCGTCTCGGGCCGCCAACGCGGTTGTCTCCGAGATGCGGCGGCTGCTTCAGATTTCCAGTGCGGATCCGCCATTGTTGATCGACGCCGATCTGCGGCCCGAGGGGAAGTCGGGGCCGCTCGTACGGACACTCCGTTCTTATGAGGCTTACTACCGGCGCTGGTCGCTGGTGTGGGAGGCGCAGGCGTTGCTTCGGGCCGAAGTCGTCGCGGGGGACGAAGACTTGGGGCGGCGGTTCATTGAACTGATCGATCCGCTGCGGTATCCGGCGGAGGGGCTCGGGGACGATGCCGTACGGGAGATTCGGCGGCTGAAGGCCCGTATGGAGTCGGAGCGAATGCCTCGCGGGGCGGATCCCACGCTGCACACCAAGCTGGGGCGGGGTGGGTTGTCCGACGTCGAGTGGACCGTGCAGCTGATGCAGCTTCGGCATGGGTGGGCGGAGCCGGGGTTGCGGACCACCCGGACGCGGGGTGGTCTTGCCGCGGCTTGTGCGGCGGGGCTGTTGGGCGGGGAGGACGCGGCGGTTCTGGATGAGGCGTGGGTGTTGGCCACGCGGGTGCGGAACGCGGTGATGCTGGTGCGGGGGCGGGCCGGGGATACGTTTCCCTCGGACGGGCGGGAACTGGCTGCCGTGGGGCGGTACTTGGGGTATGGGCCTGGGCATGTGGGGGACATGCTGGACGACTATCGGCGGACTACTCGGCGGGCTCGGGCGCTGGTGGACGAGTTGTTCTACGGGGCGTGAGCGGTCGCCGGCGGCGGGGCCGTTGCGTCTGCGGTTTGGCGGCGGGGTCGTTGCGCCTGGGGTCCGGTGGGTGGGTCGGGGCCGGGGGCCGGTACATCCGCCCGTCGCCGCCGGATCAGGCGTTGGGCAGGATGCGGGGGTCCGGTGACGC